>CAVILJ010000030.1:0-23196 GCA_963643555.1 Acetatifactor sp. | reverse complement strand
GGAGTGAAGCTGATCTGCTGAGGGTCACTCTGCTGAGGAGTGACCTCGGTCTTGGTGCAGGCGGCGAGCAATGCAAGCGCCGGGACTGCAAGGAGTAGAATTTTTTGCATAATTATTTGATTTTTAGTTGTTTGTTGTTGCTGTATTCTATTTCGGCCCGGACCCGTGCTTTTGCGCGTCGGGGCGTCGGGGCGGCTTTTATATATTGAAATCGCTGCCGGCAACATCGGTCCAAGGGGTGACATCCGGATCCCAGAGGATCTCGTTGAGGCCGAGGATGATGTTAAGAGTGTACCGCTTGCCGTTCTCCCAAGTGGTGTAAATCTCGTGGAGCGACTTGGTGGCGGTGACGGTCTCCGTGACAGGCGTGCCGGTGTAGTTGGTGGTGATAGTATAGACTACCTCGATCACCGGGGTGTCGGTAGTGATAGTGATGACGGGCGCAAAGGTCTGCGGGAGCACGATGTGGTAGTCGTCGGCAGCAGGGGTGACGGTTTGTGCGGTCGCAGTGTCGTTTGTCACCACCATCTCCGCACCCGTCGTACTGCTGAAGGCGTGGAGAGTCTGGGCGTTGCTCCAGTTGCTCCAAGGAGCGGCGCTTGCGGTCGGTGAACCCTGGCTGTAGTCGCCGGTCGCGCTGACATTCTTGAGCGTGATGCTCCTGAGCTTGAAAGTGACTCCGGTGTAAGGGTCGTTGCTGGTCTCATAGTCCGTGTTGACCTTGAACACGAGGGCAGAGAGCACGTGCTTGAAGATGGTAGGAACGCCCGTTTCCCAGGTGCTGCCGCTCGGGGAGCCGGTAAATGATTCGGTATTTGCGGTCTGGTCCGCTTTCATCTCGGCCACGAGCAGGTCCTTGTTCTTGTTGGCGGTGATGTTGTAGCCGGCTACCGCAATGCCTGTGCCGACCGCACAGGACAATGTGCCGCCGCTCGTCCCAATCTTCGGGTCGTCGGTGTTGTCGCTCCAGGCGAAGAAGGTGAGGCTCCCCTCCTTCGGCCAGTAGTATTTGGTGGTGGCGTTCTTCCAGGCTTTGCCCGTGTCGTCGTATTCAATCAGCGAGTTCGAGATGTACGCCTGTCCGTCGGTTGAGTGGGCCGCCCAGTTCTTGCCTTTCTCAAGGAAATAGGCATAGGAGTAGAATTTGTTGGTCTCCTTGAAGCCTGAGATCGCCTTGGTCTCCAGGGTCTGGAAAGTGATCTCCTGCGGAGCGCTCTCCGCCGGGATTACATCGGTCTTGCTGCAGCCGGCGAGGAGCGCCAGCGCGGCAGGAAGGGTGAGGAAGAGTAGGTTTTTGCTCATAATATCAAAGTTTTATTTTGTTGTCCGTTACAGAATTATGTCGTGGTGTTCGTCCTCCCAGTCGTCCACCGACGGGTCGAAGCCGCCGGTGCCGCCCGGATCCGGAGGGTCGATGTGGATGGTCTCGTCGAGCAGCAGCCAGTGGTGCTTGACGCAGTCCTCGCTAAGGAAGAGACCGGAGATGTCGAAGCTGCGCTGCACTCTCTTGCCGTCCTTGGTGAGGATGTCGAAGGTGACCTCCAGCTCGTTGAGCGAGCCGTCCGGGCGTCCGAAGGTGTTGAATACGGTGCAGATGACCGGCACGCCCTTGTCGTCGCTCTTCTCAAGATTGAACCAGACCGTGGACTGCGGGTCGTCGACCCTGTTGCCGAGGGCGATGAAGTTGGCGCTGGACAGCCCGGAGAGCACTGCGGTGGCGGTGTTGACATACTGGAGCCCATCCACCTTGATCTGGAGGTAGTAGCTCTCCACCACCGTCTTCGCCTCGGCCCTGACGGTGTAGACTCCGGTATGGTAAGGGATGACCTCCTGCGGGCTGCGGGCCACCACGAGGTGGTCCGGACTGTAGGTGAAGCTCTCGCCGTCAAGCACTTTGGTGCTGTAGGCGCTGGAGATGCGCTCCGGGACGCCGAGTCCGTATGCCTTGACTCCCTCCCAGCTGTAGGTGTCGGTGACCAGGGTCGTCTCGGTGCCGAAGTTGTAGGAGTAGAGCCGGTATGTGCCCGGGGCTATGCTGAGGTCGCCGCTGAATTCGACGTTGCCTTCCTCGTCGACTCCCTTGCCGGTGAGGTAGGTCTCTGCGGCGAGCGAGCCGTCCGCGTCATCGAAGAAGACGGCGTGCATCGCGTCGAGCTGTATCTCCGGGAGGGGGATCTTCTCGTTGTAGATATCGCAGGTGACGTTGAGGATGGCTTCGACGTTGATCTTGACCTTGATGCGGGTGTTGTAGTCGAGGTCCTCCAGCGGGCGGCGCTGGCAGCCCGCCAGCACTGCGGCGAGCAGCAGCATCAGCGGCGCGGCGGCCCCGGCGGTCCTATATATGATGTTCCGTACTCTCATCGCGCGTATTTCCTGTGTTTGACCTGGATGGGCACGACCAGCGAGGCTTTGAGCTTCGTCGGGCCGAAGTATGAGAATACGCCCGTCCTGGACGGGTCGCGGTAGAGGTGTTCGTAGGCCGCGTCGGGCTGGTAGTGGCGCCAGTCGCTGCGCAGGAAGCCCACGGAGGCCGCGAGTTCGAGGTTGCAGACTTTGCCGATCGGGAGGGAGTAGCCGTAGCTGAGCCCCGCCGACCAGTATTCGCCCTGCCAGCAGAGGTCCGTGTCCCACTGGAAGTCGTAGCGCGACGACATCCCGTAGACTCCGAGGAAGTGGCCGGAGAGGCGGTCGCGCTCCGGGCTGCGGGCAAACCACCATCTCGGCTCGATACCCATCTCCCACATCTGGAAGCAGTATTTCTTGCCGTTCGGACCCCAGTTCCACCAAGGGAACACGTCCTCGATGGCGATGGAGAACCGCTCGCCTATCGGGACTTCCAGCTCGAAGTTGAGGGCCGTGACGGCATCGTAGAGCAGGTTGGTCTTGAGGGCGAGTATGGTGGTCCACTCATAGACTTCGTAGCGGGTCGGGCGGATGAGGCTGCGGTCGCTGAACTCGACCCTGCGCTGCTGTATGCCCGCGACCGTCGGCACGCCGTCCATACGCAGGAGCGGCTCCGCGACGTCTTCGGTCCAGGAGAGGCGGATGAACGAGCGGCGCATCTCGACGAACCACTGCCTGATGATGCGGCTCCAGAGGAGGCGGTCGTAGCTTTTGAGCAGGAGCTTCTTCTGGTCGGGGGAGACGGGGGCGTCTATGATGGAGAGAAGCCGCTCGCGCTGGGCTGCGGTGATGCTGCTGTCAGTGAGGACACGGCTGCGGAAGAGGTGCCAGGACTCGCCTTCAGGGACGACGCTCGTCCTGCCGAGCAGCTGCGGGTATTCCCGTCCTACGTAGCTCCGCATCGCGGCGGCGCGGCGCTCGGAGAGCTTGAGGTTGTAGCGCCATTTGCCCTCCGGGGAGGAGTAGGAGAATATGTTGAGGCTGTCGATGCGGTTGATGTCTATGGCGGCGATGGAGTCCGCGAGGGCGCGGAGGTTCTCGCCGGTCTTCATATATCTGAGGTCGAGGGTGGAGTTGTCCCAGCGGAAGTCCACATAGAAGTCGGCATAGCGGGCGGCGGTACCGGTGAGGCCGGAGATGCCTGTGTGGCCGGAGTTGTATCGGGATGCGGAGCCGGAGCCGGAAGAAACGCCGCCGACGCCCCCTCTCTCCTGCGCGTCCGCCGGTGAGAGGAAGCTCAGACACAGGGCAGCCAATAGGCTGTAAGAGAGTAGCTTCCGTTTTTTCATCGCTCGCAATTCGGCTCGGTAATACAATCATACTTCACCGCACCCTTTACCGGCACACTTTGCCGGGTCGGGTCTCTGCCCGCAGGCAGAGGACTCAATACGCCGCAAAGTTACGATAATTTTCAAAAAATAAACGGTTCGGAGCGTATTTTTTTTTTTTGATTTCGGGCTTTCCACGGCCCTGGGAGGGGGATTTTTAACGATTATCCGAAAGAGTGCACAAAACTGCAATCACCCGAGAACCTCGACACATTTGCGGACACCGACGGTCCAGTATGGGACATCGACGCCGAAAGTCTGCTTGATGAGGGTCTTGTCCAGCACTGAATAAGCGGGCCTTATTACCTTGCTCGGGAACTCCGAGGAGTGGCAGGGCCGGATGTCGCAAGCGGGATGTCCCGCGTACTGCGCGATGACCTTGGTGAAATCATACCAGCTGCAGACCCCCTCGTTGGAGAAATGGTATATGCCGGGGTGGGTCTCGTAGCCTCGTCCGGCGAGGATCGTGAGAATGGCGGCGGCGAGGTCGCGGGCGTAGGTCGGAGTGCCGGTCTGGTCGAACACGACCTTGAGCTCAGGCTTCTCGGCGGTCAGGCGGAGCATCGTCTTGAGGAAGTTCTTGCCGAACTCGCTGTAGAGCCAGGCTGTCCTGATTATCACATACTTGCAGCCCGAGGCAAGTATCTTCTGCTCGCCGAGGAGCTTGGTCTGTCCGTAAACTCCCGTCGGAGTTCCCTTCTGGTCCTCGCGGCAGGGGACATTGTACGGCTCGGCACCGAATACATAATCCGTGCTTATATGGAAGAGCGTCCCTCCTACCTCCTTCATCGCGCGGGCGAGATGCTCCGGCGCTGTGGCATTGAGCAGCTCAGCGAGTTCGCGCCTGCTCTCCGCGCCCTCCACGTCGGTGAACGCGGCGCAGTTGATGACGATGTCCACCTTCTCGGCGGCGACCATAGCCCTTATCGCCTCGAGGTCAGTGATGTCCAGCTGGCGGGTGTCGGTACGCACCCCGTCCCCCGCCAAGCGGCGCAGCATCCCGATCTGCTCCCCTGAGGCCTCGTTGACGTCGGTGAATATATAATTGTCCGCCGAGCCGCAGCTCAGGACCCTGAGTTCATTGCCAAGCTGTCCGTTGGCCCCTGTCACCAATATGTTCATTCCGCGTAATAGTCTGTGTCATAGTCAAACAGGCAGTCGCAATCCTTGAGGAGAGGGTGATGCCTATCCTTGTCGGAGAGCAGTGCCGCCGACGGGTCGATCCGCCAGTCTATCCCCAGCGCCGGGTCGTCCCAGGCGATGGCCGCCTCGGTCTGCGGGGCGTAGAAGTTGTCGCATTTATATTGGAATAGCGTATCGTCCTCCAGTACGGCGAATCCGTGCGCGAAGCCCCTCGGCACGAAGAACTGGAGATGATTCTCCCCGGTGAGCTCCACCGCCACGTGCCGCCCGAAAGTCGGGCTGCCCCTGCGGATGTCCACGGCTATGTCAAGCACCGCGCCGCGAACCACCCTCACGAGTTTGCTCTGCGAGTCGCGCCCCCGCTGGAAATGCAGCCCGCGCACCACGCCCCGGCTGCTGAGGCTCTCGTTGTCCTGGATGAAGCGCACCGGCCTCACTTTGGCGTCGAACTCTCTCTGCGACCAGGATTCGAAGAAATACCCCCGTCCGTCCCGGAATATCGTCGGCTCGACTATGACCACTCCGGGGATTTCCGTCTCTATTGCCTTCATATCAGAATATCAGAACAGGTCGCTGATGTCAACTCCTCTCTTCTCCACGTCGTCGGCGATGCGCATCAGATACTGCCCGTAAGGGTTTTTGAGCATCGGGGCGGCGACCTCGCGCAGCCTCTCCGGGCTGATCCAGCCGTTGCGCAGGCCTATCCCCTCAAGGCACGCGACCTTGAGGCCCTGACGCTTCTCGATGGTCTCGATATAGTTGCCGGCCTCGGCGAGCGAGTCGTGCGTGCCGGTGTCGAGCCAGGCGAAGCCCCTGCCGAGCGTCTGCACCTTGAGTTCACCGTCGCGGAGGAACTCCTGATTGACCGTGGTGATCTCCAGCTCGCCTCGGGCGGACGGCTTGATGTGCTTGGCCACTTCCACCACCTTGTTGGGGTAGAAATACAGGCCCACGACGGCGTAGTTGCTCTTCGGGCGGGCCGGCTTCTCCTCGATCGAGAGGCAGTTGCCGCTCCTGTCGAACTCCGCCACGCCGTACCTCTCCGGGTCGCTCACCCAGTAGCCGAAGACGGTCGCCTTGCGCTCCTGCTCGGCGGTGCGCACCGCATCCCGCAGCATAGCGGAGAATCCCGCCCCGTGGAAGATATTGTCGCCCAGCACCAGGCAGGCCGAGTCGTCGCCGATGAAGTCCTCGCCTATGATGAATGCCTGCGCGAGCCCGTCCGGCGAAGGCTGCTCGGCATAGCTGAAGCTGACGCCGAAGTCGCTGCCGTCGCCCAGCAGGCGCTTGAATCCCGGCAGGTCGTGCGGGGTTGAGATCACCAGTATCTCCCGGATGCCCGCGAGCATAAGCACGGAGATCGGGTAATAGATCATAGGTTTGTCGAAGATAGGCAGCAGCTGCTTGCTGACGCCCTTCGTGATCGGGTAAAGGCGGGTCCCTGAGCCGCCGGCGAGAACTATTCCTTTCATACCCCCAAATTTAAGACATTCTTCCCATTGTACCAACTATGTGCTGAGAATTCAGTCGCAAGACTGCTCCGGTGCGACTCTCACGAGCGTGACGACGGCGTCCTCCTTGTTGACGGCGTAGCCGATGAAGAGGGTGTCGCCCCAGACGAATGTCTTTGGGTAGCTGTAGCCTCGCCGCTTGTAGAGACCGTCGTGCCGCCTCGGGGGAAGCTCCTCCTCGCTGCGGATGATGTATCTGTCCCAGACGCTGCCGTTGCCGATGGCGAGCGCTAGCGGCAGACGCTCCCGCGACTCCGACGGATTCCAGACCATAAACGCCCGTCCGTCAGGGAGATTGCCGGCCGACTGCTTGGAGCGCGAGTCCTCGATGGCGCTGACTTCGGGGAGAGTCCAGGTCTCGCCCCGGTCGCTGCTGCGCGAGAAGAGCTTGCGGTGGCTGCCCGCCTGGTCGCGGAATATCATCACTATCGTTCCGTCGGCGTCGAGGTACCACGACGGCTCGATCTCGCGGCTCGTGCCCTTGTCCGGATATGGAAGATGCGGCATTTCGCCCGCAGTCCAGCCGCCCAGTGCACTCGGGTCGTCGGTGTAGTAGGGGGTGCAAATCATCTCCTTGCCCATATGGAATGCAGTCAGCACCCGCCCGTCAGGCAGTGACTTGAGGTCCTGCTCGATGATTCCGCACACGGGAGCGCCGTCAGCACCGGTGACAGGGCGCGGCGAAGTCCAGCGGCGGCCGTCGCGCGACTTGACATAGAGGCAGTTCCTGCTTCCGTCGAGGAGGGTGACGTTGACAAAGCAGGTGAGCGAGTCGCCGCAGCTCCACCAGCCGCCGTTTGAGATGAACTTTACGCTGTCTATCGACAGTTCCAGCCGGCGCGGCCTGCTCCAGCGCTGTCCGTTGCGGGAAGTGCTGTAGTATATTCTTGAGTCGGGCGCGTCCTCGTCCCTGTCGCAGCACTGCCACTGGGCGTAGAATTCACCCTTGAAATGGCCGACCACGACATTGTGGCAGTACCAGCCGTCCGCGTCGCGGGAGAGGGTGTAGGTGCCGAGGATTTCCTGGGCGTCAAGCGCAGGGGCGGCGAGGCACAGAGCCGCGCAGAGCAGGGCGGGGAGTGTTCTCATCTCATCGTTGCTTTTTCGGTTTCGTCCCGGAGCCAGGCGATGTCTTCCTGACCCCGCCTCTGGCCACCGCCAGATGGTAGTAGCAGAGGTCCTGCGACGGACTGTTGCCGTAGGCCATATTCTCGAACGCCGCCGAGCGTATCGCGCGGTTGCCGACGGAGGGGCCCCATTTGCGGTCGTAGAACTTGCCGTAGCCCGCGTCGATGCGGTAGAGCGCGAAGAAGACCACCAGCGCGAGGGCTGACATAGCTATGAGGAACATGTTGAATCTCATAATGCCGGACAAAAAACGGCGCAAAAATAAGCCATAAAAACGCGAATGACAAAAAAACGGAAACAAGTTCTTGAGAATAATAATTAAATTTGCGGCTTGTTAACAACTGAACAAATGGAAGAAGACAAGAAGCTGAATTTTCTCGAGGAGATCATCGAGGACGACCTCCGCTCCGGCAAGGTCAGGAGCATACTGACCCGTTTCCCTCCGGAGCCTAACGGATATCTCCATCTCGGCCACGCCAAGTCGCTGTGCATCAATTTCGGACTTGCGCAGAAATACGGCGGCAAGACCAACCTGCGCTACGACGACACCAATCCCGTCAAGGAGGACACGGAGTATGTGGACTCCATCAAGGAGGACATCAAGTGGCTGGGTTTCAGCTGGGAGAAGGAATGCTACGCTTCTGACTACTTCGACCGGCTCTACGAGTGGGCCGAGGAGATGATCCGCCGGGGGCTCGCCTATGTCGACGACCAGAGCCAGGAGGAGATCTCCCGGGGCCGCGGCACAGTGGACACTCCGGGCGTGGAGAGCCCGTGGCGTAACCGCTCCGTCGAGGAGAACCTCACCCTCTTCCGCGAGATGAGGGACGGCAAGTACGCCGACGGCGAGAAGGTGCTCCGCGCCAAGATAGATATGGCGCACCCTAATATGATGATGCGTGACCCTCTGATGTACCGCATCAAGCACGCCGGCCACCACCGAACCGGCGACAAGTGGTGCATCTACCCGATGTACGACTACACCCACGGGCAGTGCGACTCCATCGAGGGCGTCACGCACTCCATCTGCACCCTCGAGTTTGACGTGCACCGTCCGCTGTATGACTGGTTCATCAACACTCTCGGGATCTACCCGTCGCACCAGTACGAGTTCGCCCGGCTCAATCTCACCTACACCCTGATGTCGAAGCGCAAGCTGCTGGAACTCGTGCAGAAGGGCTTTGTCGCCGGCTGGGACGACCCGCGTATGCCGACGCTCTGCGGAGTGAGGCGCAGGGGCTACACCGCCGAGGCGCTCAAGATGTTCTGCGAGAAGATAGGCGTGTCGAAACGCGACCAGCTGATGGACATCCAGCTGCTGGAGTGGTGCGTGCGTCAGGATCTCAATGCCCGCTCCAACCGCTATATGGTGGTGCAGGACCCGATAAAGCTCAGGATCACCAACTATCCTGCGGGTCAGGTGGAGTGGTTCGACTGCCCGCTCAACCCTGCAGAGCCGGAGGGCGCGAGCCGCAGGGTGCCGTTCACCGGCGAGCTCTGGATCGACAGGGCCGACTTTATGGAGGACGCGCCGCGCAAGTTCTTCAGGCTCAAGCCTGACGGGGAAGTGCGCCTCAAATATACCTATATCGTCAAGTGCGACAAGGTGGTCAAGGACGCGGACGGCAAGGTGGTGGAGTTGGAGTGCTCCTACGACCCGACCACCCGTCCTGGCGGCGGAGAGTGGAGAAGCGTCAAGGGCACGATACACTGGGTGTCCTGCGACTATGCAAGGAAGATTACCCTGCGCAACTACGACCGTCTGTTTACGCTTGCCGATATGAGCCAGGTGCCTGAGGATAAGGACTATAAGGATTTCCTCAACCCGGAGTCGCTCACTCTCGGGGAGGGGCTCGCCGAGCCGGCGCTGCTCGATGACGCGTCCGGACTCGCCGTGCAGTTCGAGCGCTGCGGCTACTATGTCAAGGACAAGGATTCTACGGAGGACGCCCCGGTATTCAACAGGACAGTCACCCTCAAGGATTCGTATAAGATAGAATCCTTATAGACTTCTTAACCCCCGCAGACTGCCGTCTGCGACCCCTATGCAAGTCCATTAGCCAGCCGAGCAAGTCCATTAGCCAACCGATCAGCGGAGGCCGAGGACCATATCGCGGGAGAGCAGGCAGTCGCCTACCGAGGCCGCGCGGCGGTCGAGCTTGGAGAGTATGATGGAGGTGTCGGACGACACCTTGGAGAGGCAGAGGCGGTTGACCGCGGTCTTGATCGGGAGCAGGAGGTAGTCCTTGCCGACTATCAGGCGGCCTCCGATGACCACTAGCCCCGGGTTGAAGATGTTGAGCACGCCGGAGATGCCGCGCCCGAGGGTGTCGCCGATCCGGCCTATGCCCTCGATGGCCAGCACGTCGCCTTCCTCCACGGCGCGCAGGATCTCGTCCAGCTCGATGTCGCCCTTCTCCTTGAACGGCTTGAGCAGCGACGAGGAGTGGCCGTTCTTCAGCTCCTCGATCATCATCCTGTGCAGCGCCGAGCCTGACGCGCCGGTCTCCAGACAGCCCACCTTGCCGCAGCGGCAGATGATCTCGTTGCTCAGGGCGGGGAAGTGTCCGATCTCGCCGGAGTATCCTGACTTGCCGTAATAGAGCTTGCCGTCGGTGATGATGCCCATCCCCAGACCCCAGCTCAGGTTGATGAATATCATATTCCTGTCAGCCTTCGGCCCGAGCTCCATATATTCGCCGTAGGCCATCGCACGGGAGTCGTTCTCGATATGGACGGGGGCGTTGAACTCTTTCTGGAATATGCTCTTGAGCGGGATGTCGTCGCTGACGAAGTAGGTGAGGCTGTAGCCCTTCTCCGGGTTGACGCGTCCGGACAGGCTCACTCCCACGCCGAGCACCTTGATCCACGGGATGCCGCTGCGGGTGACCTCGTCCTTGACCATACGGCAGATGGTGCGGAACGAGAGCTCGTTGGCTTCCAGCACGAACTCGATGTCCTGGATGAACTTGGTGATCTCGCCCTTGAAGTTGCTGATGGCGATGTGGAAGTGATGCCGCGCGATGTCCACTCCTATGAAGTACCCGGCCTCCGGGTTGAGTCCGTAGACGCTGGGGCGGCGGCCTCCGCTTGTCCCGACCTTGCCCTCGTCCTGGAGGAAGTTGCCTTCGATGAGCTCCGAGATGAGCTTGGTGATGGTCGGCACGCTGATGCCCAAGGCACGGCTGAAGTCGGCTATGCTGTAGCTCTTGTGCGTGATGCACAGGCGAAGTATCTCCCGCTTTATCAGGGCGTTCTTGCTTGAGGTGTCGTTGAGGAAAGACGAAGTCATAAGCCTTGTGTTATGTAAGCTGCCGCTTGTTGCCGGAAGCTGCCGGGCTTCCGTATCAATGCAAAAATATGTAATTTTTTATATATTTGTGAATTATTCTTGAAAAAATTAAATAATGGCAGCAGAGAAATTAACGGGCAGGCTCGCGGCCGGGTGGAGGAAGCTCCGCCCGCTGCGTCTGACGCTGAAATCCAAGCTCATACTGAGCCTTCTGTCCATCGCGGCCATACTTCTCGTCTCGTCCATCATCTCCGTGATGGAGTACTCCAGTATGAGCAACTATGTCTCCAGCCTCATCGCGGACGACATCAGCAGCATCAAGGTCGCCAACCGTCTCCGCGATATGAGCAACACGTACAACCTCGACATACTCGAAGTCATAGGCGAGGACGTCTCCACGGGGAGGCTCCCGGCGTTCGACGACGAGTATTTCAAGTCGCACTGCGACTCGCTGAGGATGAGCGTCGCCGCCAACCAGGCCGCCCCGCTCGCGGACTCGGTGATGTATTCGTATGCCGCATATATGCTCACCAGCCTGGAGCTTGAAGACGTGATGATCTCCGACTTCATCGACTCCCGCTCCTGGTATTTCGAGCGGCTTCAGCCGCGCTACGAGCGCCTGCTCTCCGACCTGGACAGGCTCACCTCCATCATACACCAGGACCTGGTGCGCAATTCCGCCACCTTTGAGCGGGGATTCTACCGCAGCATCATCCCCGGCATAGTTGCCGTGGGAGTGGGGCTTCTGCTCGTGCTGATGCTGCTCTTCTTCATCCTCGCCTACTATGTCAACCCGCTCTACAGGATGCTTGACGCGCTGAGCGCATACCGCTCGACGGACAAGAAATATACTGTCCGCTTCGAGGGGGACGACCAGCTCGCCGAACTCAACGAGGGCATCTCGGAGCTCGCGGGCGAGAACCAGCAGCTCCGCCGCCGCATCAGGGAGATCCGCAGATGAACTGGAAGGTAATCAGCAGAAACATAGGCTCGGCGCTGCTTGTCAGCGCGCTGTTTATGTTCCTCTCGGTGCTCGTGTCGGTGGGAGGGGGCAACGATTCGGCGCTCGCCGCCCTGTCGATCTCGTGCCTCATCACCTTCATCGTCGGCATTTTCCCCTTCATATTCGTCCGTCGGGCGTCGGCCATCAGCCTCAAGGAGGGCTATGTCATCATCACGCTCTCCTGGCTGCTGTCGTTCGTCTTCGGTATGCTGCCGTATGCGCTCTGGGGAGGTCCGTTCACCCTGCAGAACGCCTGGTTCGAGTCGGTCAGCGGCTTCACCACCTGCGGGGCGACCATACTCGACAGCGTGGAGTCGCTGCCGCGCAGCCTGCTCTTCTGGCGCTCGTCCACCCACTTCATCGGCGGCCTCGGGGTCGTGGTGTTCCTGCTTCTGGTCATCCCGGAGTCCAGTCCTATGAGGATGCGGCTCACCAATATGGAACTGACCTCACTCGGGCGGGCCGGCTATTCCACCCGTCCCAACAGGATAGTCTATGTGTTCGCCTATGTCTATATAGCCCTCGCTCTGCTCGCTTTCCTTGCCTATCTGCTGGCGGGGATGGGCTGGTTTGACGCCGTCTGCCACGCGATGAGCGTCGCCGCGACGGGAGGCTTCAGCACCCGCAACGCTTCGATAGCGGCTTTCGGGTCGCGGGCGGTCGAGGCGGTGACGATGCTGTTTATGTATCTGTCTTCCATTCACTTCGGACTCATCTACATTTCGGTGGTGACCCGCTCCCTGCGCCCGCTGCGCAACCCGGTCATCAAGTTCTATTCCATATCCGTGCTCGTCGTCTCGCTTGTGCTCTCGATAGGACTGAGGGCCGCGCAGCTCTGCTCCAACTGGGGAGAGGCGCTGTGGAACGCGCTCTTCAGCACGCTCTGCGTGTCGTCCACGAGCGGTTTCGCGATAATGGACAATGCCCTCTGGCCTATGTGGCTGGTGTCGCTTCTGCTCTTCCCGGCGGTGATGTGCGGAAGCGCCGGCTCGACCAGCGGCGGCGTCAAGGTGGACAGGGTGCTGCTGCTGCTCAAGTCGATAGGGCGATATGTGGGCAATATCCTGCACCCGTCTTCGGTCAATGAGGTCAGGATGGGACGGCGGCTGCTGGGGGCGTCGGAAGTGGCTCCGCACCTGCTGTACCTCTGCCTCTATACGCTGCTCGCCACGGTGTCGGTGTTCCTCTGCCTATGCTCCGGGATCGATACCGGCAATTCGCTGGTGGCCACGGTGATGAGCCTCAGCAACGTGGGTCCCGCCTGCGGGTCTCTCGGCACGATGGGCTCCTACAACGCCGTCTCGATGGCGGGCAAGCTGGTGCTCTCGCTCGATATGTTCCTCGGGCGGATCGAGATATATCCCGTGCTCGCGGTGTTCGCGATGCTCTTTGACCGCCGCAGGGGATGAGCGCTGACAGGGCCGAAATACTCCGGGAGCGCTTTCTGAAGCGTTTCGGCGGTGAGCCGACCCCCTGCCAGGCAGCGTTTTTCCGCGATATGGCCGCCTTCGCCACCTGCGACGATGCCGACATAATGGTCGTCAACGGCTATGCAGGCACGGGCAAGACTACCGCCGTGGCTGCCGTGACCCGGGCCCTGCACGAGTTCGGCATTCCTTCGGTGCTGCTCGCTCCGACCGGGCGCTCCGCCAAGGTCCTCTCTTCGGTCTGCGGTCGGCCCGCCTCGACCATCCACAAGCACATCTACCGCCAGAAGAGCGTGGGTTCGGACGGCTACGGGAGCTTCTCCCTCGCCCCGAACAAGTCGCGCTGCACCCTGTTCGTGGTCGATGAGGTCTCGCTGATAGGTATTGAAGGGGCACAGAACTCTTCCGGCGCGGTCTTTGGCAGCGGCAATCTGCTGGAGGACCTTGTCGGCTTCGTCCGTGCCGGCATAGACTGCCGCCTGCTGCTCATAGGCGACGCGGCGCAGCTGCCTCCGGTCGGGATGGATGCCTCTCCGGCGCTGCACAGGGACTTTATGGACGGCTTCGGCGGAGTGCGCTACTGCACCCTGACCTCGGTGGTGAGGCAGGCGGCGGAGTCGGGCATATTGCGCAACGCGACGATGCTGCGCGAGCTCATCGCGGCGAGTTCGCCGGACGATGCTTTCGACGGTCTGAAGCTGGACCTCGGCGGGGTGGAGGATATCCGGAGGGTCAGCGGGGCCGAGCTCATCGAGACGCTCTCCGACGCGTACTCCCGCTACGGCGAGGACGGGACGGTGGTGCTCTGCCGCTCCAACAGGCGCGCAGTGCGCTACAACAACGGCATACGCGCTATGGTTCAGTACAAGGAGGAGCCGCTCGTGCGGGGCGACCGCCTGATGATAGTGAAGAACTGCTACCAGTTCGTGGAGGATATCCCCGGGCTGGACTATATAGCCAACGGGGACATCGCCGGCCTGGTGAGCCTCAGGGGGCACGAGGAACGCTACGGGCTGCATTTCGCGGAAGCGGTGCTGGAGTTCCCGGACTACGACGGAGTCCGTGTGGACGCCAAGGTCTGTCTCGACACCCTCGCCTCCGAATCCGCGACCCTCACCCGGGGGCAGCAGGACGCTCTGTTCAAGGGGGTATGGGAGGACTACGCCGACCGCGGCTCGAAGCGCCGGATCTGGGAGGCGGTGCGCGAGGATAAGTATTTCAACGCCCTCCAGCTCAAATATGCCGAGGCGATCACCTGCCACAAGTCGCAGGGAGGCCAGTGGGACTGCGTCTTCATAGACTGCCCGTTCTGGCTGCCCGAACAGAGCGTGGACGACCTCAAGTGGCTCTACACCGCTCTCACCCGCGCCGTGAAACGGGTGTACCTGGTCAATTTCAAGGACGGGTTTTTCGATGATTTTGCGCCTGATGCGTAGAAGCTTTGCTGACATACTGGGCGGGATAGACGCCGAGACGGAGCGCCGGACGGAGAGGAAACTGCCCTCCTGGGCCGCCGTGTCGGCATCCCGCAGGTCCCGGGGGCTGGAGCCGCTGGAGATTCCGGGCGCTCTGTCGCTGGAGCAGTGTTCCTCCGAGGAGACCGCCGAATACAAGCGGACGCTGCTCGCCGGACTCTTCCCGGACGGTGTCGGGACGCTCTGCGACCTCAGCTGCGGTCTCGGGATAGACAGCCTCGCCTTTTCCCGCATATCCCGCAAGGTCATAGCCTATGAGCGTTCACAGGCGCTGGCGCAGGCTGCGGTGCGCAACTTTCAGCGCTTGGGAGTCAACAATATAGAGCTGCGCAACGAAGAAGTCGGGCCTGCGAGCGAGATTCCGGACTGCGATGTGATATTCGCCGACCCCTCACGGCGCGACCTTGCGGGCCGCAAGCTCTTCCGTCTGGAGGACTGTTCGCCCGACATTCGCCCCCTGCTGCCGCTGCTGCTCCGCAAGGCCGGTACAGTGCTGCTGAAGCTCTCGCCGATGGCGGACATCAGTCTTCTGGCAGGAGAGCTGGGGGAGTGTCTGGAGGAAGTGCATATAGTAAGCGCGCGCTCGGAAGTCAAGGAACTCCTCTGCCTGCTGAGGCGCGGCCACACGGGGACTTATACCGTCACGGCGGCGGAGCTGGGCTGTGCGGAGAAATTCCGTTTCACCCCAGGGGAGGAGCGTGAGGCTGAGGCCGCTTATTGCGCTGATCCCCGGCCGGGTCAGCTCCTGCTCGAGCCTCGTGCGGCGCTGATGAAAGCGGGGGCGTATAAGCTGATGTCAAGCCGTTTCGGCATACGGAAGCTGGCCCCGTCGACCCATCTCTACATCGGGCCGGCGGCCTTGTCCGGGCGCATCCCTGATGGCGGCGCCGGGGCGGTCGGCGAGGGCTTGGGGGTGGCGTTCCCTGGCCTCCGGGGGGAGGGTGCTGTCAACCTAGGGGAGGGTGCGCTGCTGCCCTATGGCTTGTTTAAGCTGTTTATGATTAAGGAAGTGTGCTCGTTCAATAGGCAGAATATCAAGGACTTATGCAGGCTCTACCCCGATGCGGAGGTGAGTGCGCGCAACCTCCCCTTAAGCAGCGAGGAACTGCGGCGGAGGATGGGGGTCAAGGGCGGCGGACCGCATCACATCTTCGGCTGCGGCACTTCCGGGGGCAGGCTGCTGATCGTCGCCGAGACGGTCCGGTGACTGGAACCGGTCGCCGATGCCTCCCGTCCACCCTGGGGCCCAAATCCTGGACGGGAGGCACAAATGCGAACTCCCGTCCATCCAGCAGCCCGAATTATGGACGGAAACGCCAGACACCCACCCTCATCCATCCTGGAGCCCGAATCCTGGACGGGCCGGGCAGAGGCGGCCGTGCGGATTGTTGCCAATGGAAACAGGATTGGTTATATTTGTGTCGTTTTTCCATAACAGCCGACAAGATGAAACGGATATTATTGATACTTCTGATGCTCGTGGCCGTGTCCCCGCTCGAGGCTGAGGAGCGCAACGTCACCCCCTCGCCGGACGGCACGATGGTCGCGTTCACCCGCGACAACGACCTCTGGGTGCGCGCGCTTGCCGACTCCTCGGAGACCCGCCTGACATTCGATGGTTCGGAGCTGATACTCAACGGTTATGCCTCCTGGGTGTATTATGAGGAAATCCTCGGGCGCGCCTCCAACTACCGCGCGTTCTGGTGGAGTCCGGACTCCCGCAGGATAGGCTTCTACCGCTTCGACAACTCCGGAGTGCCGGTGTTCCCGATATTTTCCCCTTTCGGGCAGGGAGGCTCGCTCACGCTGACCCGATACCCGAAGGCCGGGCAGACCAATCCCGAGGTCCGGATCGGTATAGTCGAGGCTTGCGGCGGCGACATAGTATGGGCGGATTTCGACCCGGCGGAGGACCAGTATTTCGGCATACCGTTCTGGGGGGCTGACTCGAAAGAAATCTATATCTCCCGCGAGCCCCGCAGGCAGGACACGCTCGACCTCTACGCCGTGAGCGTGCTCGACGGCAGCCGCCGTAGCGTCTATCACGAGGAGTATCCGACTTGGGTAGAATGGATTGAGGGAATGATATTTACGGACGAAGGCCTATATATGGCGCGGAATTTCGAGACCGGCTGGGAGCAGATTTATTTCCTCTCGTACGACGGGACACTCAAGCGCCTGACGGACGGGGAGAACTGGGACATCAGCCTGCTCAAGGCGGACGGGAAGCGGGGGAATCTATGGTTCACCGCTAAACGCGACTCCCGCCTGCACTCCGCCCTCTACCGGCTCGACCGCAAGGGGCGCATCACCGCGCTCACCGACCCGGCGTATAATCTGAGGTCCGTCAAATTTGCCGATGACCTTAAGACGTTCACCGCCGACATCTCCAACGCGCGTGAGCCGTGGAGGGGTATCGTCGGGCGCACGGACCGCTTTGACTGCAAGGTGGTTACGGATACTTCCACAGTGGACCTCGCGGCCCGTCCGTCGCCGCAGATAATCAGGATAGAGAACGACGGCTTCGACCTCTACGCACTGATGTCGCTGCCGCGCGGCTTCGACCTGTCTCGCAAATATCCGGTGGTGATGCAGCTCTACGGCGGCCCCGGCTCTCCTTATGTGCGCGACAGGTGGAACGACCGCGATGCTTCCGACTCCTGGTGCTACGACAACGGCATCATCTACATCGTCGCCGACCCTCGCTCCAGCGGGGAGAACGGACGCCGGGGGATGGATCAGGCGTTCCGGAGGATGACGGTGATCGAGCTTCAGGACTATCTGGCCTGGGCGAAGTGGCTGCAGGCTCTGCCGTATGTGGACGGCTCGCGTATCGGGGTCGAGGGATTCTCGTTCGGCGGGACCACCACCGCGATGCTTGTGCTGCGCTATCCGCAGTATTTCTGCTGCGGGGTCGCCGGCGGCGGGGTCTATGACTGGACGCTCTACGACTCCCACTATACCGAGCGCTTTATGGACACTCCCGAGGCCAACCCGGAGGGCTACGCCGAGGCAGGCGTTCTTACTTACGTGCCGGGCGTTTTCGCTTCCGGTGAGGGCCTCAAGCCTGCTCCGGGCGCGCTCAAGCTCACCCACGGCACGGGCGACGACAACGTGCATTTCCAGAACACCCTGCAGCTCGCGGATGCTTTGCAGAAGGCGGGGTATCAGTTCGAGTTGATGATCTATCCGGACGGGATGCACGGCTACCGCGGCTACCAGCATCTGCACGACAGGGAGTCGGACCATATCTTCTGGACGCGGCATCTGCTTGGCGGCCGTTAATCTGTCCGCCCACGGTCCCCGGTCCTCAGGGTGGATGGTGGTCGGTTTTGTGTGTCCCGTCGACATAGTCCTGTCCGCCGGGGTCATCGGCCCGCCGGTGGTCTGAACGCCCTGCCGGGGTCATTGCCCTGCCGGTGGTCTGAACGCCCCGCTTGTCCGGCGCGGCGAAAATACTTCATAAAATCTGCGGGGAATACTTTCAAAAGCAGTTCTTAATTCCTAAATTTGGGGCGCATTTTTGCGACGGCAATAATATTATCAGATATAACACTAATGTCAAACAGCAAATTTTCCGTAAAGTATTGTGTGCTTCTGCCGATAGTGCTGATCGTCACAATCTTTCTCTGGGCCGTCCCTGTCAGCTTCTTCGGCATTGACGGACTTACAGTAGTCCAGCAGCGTATGATCGCGATCTTCGTCTTCGCCGCGCTTATGTGGATGTTCGAGATCATCCCCAACTGGACCACCTCCCTCATCCTCATCGTGGTGATGCTCCTGACCGTCTCCAACAAGGGAATCAACTTCTTCTGCGACCCTCAGTACGGATCTCTCGTGGACTACAAGAGTATTATGGCCTCGTTCGCCGACCCTGTGGTGATGCTCTTTATGGGCGGATTCGTGCTCGCAATCGTGGCATCCAAGTACGGTATGGACGCGACCATAGCCAAGTTCCTGCTCGGGCTCTTCGGCAAGAAGCCTAAGGCGGTGCTGCTCGGCTTCCTCATCGTGATCAGCGTGTTCTCTATGTTTATGAGCAACACCGCCACCGCCGCGATGATGCTGGCGTTCCTCGCGCCGGTGCTCAAGTCCCTCCCTGAGGGCGAGACCGGCAAGGTCGGCCTCGCGCTGTCGATCCCTATCGCGGCCAACCTCGGAGGCATCGGCACCCCTATCGGCACCCCTCCTAACGCCATCGCGCTCGGCGCCCTCGAGAACGCCGGCTACAACATCAGCTTCGTTTCCTGGATGGTGCGTATGGTTCCGTACGTGATAGTGATGATACTGCTCGCCTGGGTTCTGCTTCAGCTGTTCTTCCCATTCAAGTCCGACAAGATCGAGCTCAAGATAGAGGCCAAGGAGCGCAAGAAGGACTGGAGGACCTATGTGGCCTGGATCACATTCTTCCTGACCATCATCCTCTGGGTGACTGAGTCCGCCACCGGCATCAACTCCAACATCGTCGCCCTCATCCCTCTCGCGGTCTACACCTGCACCGGAGTATTCTCCAAGGAGGAGATCAAGGAGATCAACTGGAGCGTGCTCTGGCTCGTGGCCGGAGGTTTCGCCCTCGGCACGGGACTCAACAAGACCGGACTTGCCGCGACCCTGATCAACGCGATTCCGTTCAGCACGATGGATGTCGTGCTCGTGATGGTAGTCGCGGGCTTTATCTGCTACTTCCTCTCCAACTTCATCAGCAACTCCGCGACTGCGGCCCTGCTCGTGCCTATCCTCGTGGTGGTCGGCACCGCGATGGCAGACCCTTCAGCCGCCAACAACGCGCAGTTTATGAGCCTCGGAGGAATGAACGCGATGATACCGTTCATAGCGATGTGCGCCTCTCTGGCGATGCTCTTCCCGATATCCACTCCGCCGAACGCGATCGCGGCTTCCACCGGTCTCGTGCAGACCAAGGATATGGCCAAGGTGGGCATCATCATCGGTGTGGTAGGATTTATCCTCGGATACTTCCTGCTCACCGTCATTTTCCCGTTTCCTTTAGCGTAACAATATGAACTTCAAGAGGATACTTTCCGTATCGCTGATTTCTCTGGGTGCCGCCTCCGCCTTTGCGCAGGGCGGCGCTCAGCTGAAATGGTACGGCTTCATCAGAAACTACTACGCCTACGACTCCCGCGAATGTGTCGCCGGGACGGAGGACTTCTTTACCTATGTCCCGAAGGATGAGAAGATTGTGGACGGGACAGACCTCAACGAGGTCAGTTCGTTCCGCTTCGCGGCCCTGACTTCCCGGCTCGGGGTCGATGTCTCCGGCTACGAGGTCGAGGGGTGGAAGGTCGGCGCCAGGATCGAGACCGACTTCTACGCCGGACTGTCCGGCGTCAGCGGCACCGCGCAGCTGCGTCTCAGGCAGGCCTATCTCACTATGGCCCGCAAGGGCTGGAGTCTCAAGCTGGGCCAGGCCTGGCATCCTATGGCGGCCGATATGCCGGATGTGATCTCGCTCAACGCGGGGTCTCCGTTCAACCCCTTCAGCCGCACCCCTATGGTACTCGCGGACTACACTCTCGCCGATGGGCTCACCCTCACCGGGGCCGCCCTCTGGCAGATGCAGTACAACTCCGCCGGCCCGGAGGGGCAGTCCGCCAACTACATCAAATACGGCTGCACCCCGGAGCTCTATCTCGGACTGGCCTACCGCGACGGGGGTTTCACCGTCAAGGGAGGAGCCGACCTGCTCTCCATCAAGCCGCGCAGATACGACGAGTCGGGGACCCGCAAGGTCAGCGACCGCATCACCACGGTCAGCCCGTATCTCTATGTGCAGTACTCCGAGGACAAACTGATGGTCCGTGCCAAGACCGTCTATGCCGAGGCGGGCGAGCATCTTAACCTCAACGGAGGCTACGGCGTCACCGCCACCAACTACGACGGCAGCCGGGAATATACCCCTACGCGCAACTCCTCCTCCTGGATCAGCATCCGCTACGGCAAGCAGGTGCAGGGTGTGCTCTTTGCGGGGTATGTCCGGAATCTCGGTACTTCCAAGGCCATAGTGGACCGATCGATGCTATATTTCAGCAAGAACAGTTTCTCCAACCTCAACAGCCTCTGGAGACTCACCCCGACTCTGATCTACAATCTCGGCAAGCTTCAGTTCGCCATCGAATACGAGCTCACGGGAGCGCAGTACGGCGAGTTCGGCGAGGACGACGACAAGGCCCTCGCCACGCGCAACCTGCACTCCGTCACCAATCACCGCATCCAGGGGATGGTGAAATACAGCTTCTGAGCCTACTGCGGCGCGGCGATGGAGCAGCGGGAGAGTTTCCCGCAGTTCTCTTCGCTCAATATGCCCGAGAGTCTTATCGCCTCCACCGACAGAGCGTCGGCGGGGGTGTTCTGTCTGAGCAGCACTATCGCCCGGGCCTGCTTCCAGCCGCCGATGTAGGGGTGCAGGCGCAGACTGTCCGCAGGCAGCTGCCATAGTCGGTAAGGCTCTGGTGCAGAGCAGCTTATCAGGTCCTTGAGAGCATTGAACCTCTCCTCGTCGAAACGGTAGATGTCCATCAGCTGCTCCGGGTAGGAGTAGCCTCCGAGCCGGCTGCGGTATTCCACCATCTTGGCGGCGAAATACGGCCCTATCCCCGGCAGCGCATCGAAGGCCGCAGAGTCGGCACGGTTGATGTCGGTGAGCGGGATGTCGATATATGGCTCAAGGCGGCGGAACACGGAGTCCGAGACGACGAACGACTCCGCGAAGTCGCTCTTGCGCCGGAAGCGCCCGCCCTTGCGGCGGTAGTTGTCGATGGAGAGGGCCTGCTTCCCGCTGAAGCCGAGGCGCACGAGGTCTTCGACGCTGACTTCGTTGGGGTCGAAGCGGAACGACTCGACGCGCCTGGACGCCTCCCGGACGGCTCGTACCGCAGCGCTGTGGGGAGCGTTGCGCCGCAGGGTGTCACGGCGCGGCGTCACTCCGCCCGCGCCGGCCTTGCCCGAGGCCTTGAGGGTCCGGCCCGATTTGCCTCCCGCATATATGTCCGCCCCGCCCTCCGTGCCGGAAACCCCGCCGTCCTGGATGCGCTCGACTATATATACCGTGTCCGGAGAGTCGCGCCCGGCCTCGATGCGCAGAATCGCGCTGCGGTGCACGAACACCGCAACCTGATAGCCTATGATGAGGAATACGAGCGATACCGCTCCGATCTTGAACGTCGCGCTAGGACGCGTCTCCCGCTTCTTCTCCACTGCCCGTCTCCTCCATCCTGTATTTGTTGCGGTGTTCGCGTCGGCCCTCCTCCGGGAGTCCGGCCACGCTGATGACTATCTCGCCTTTCGGCTCCTGCCCGCAGAAATGTGCCGCGGCCTCTTCGAGCGAGCCCCTGAAGTGCTCCTCGTGCAGCTTGGAGATTTCCCTCGACACGCAGCAGGAGCGCTGCGCACCGAAGACCTCCGCAAACTGCTCCAGCGTCCTCACAAGACGCCGGGGTGATTCGTAGAATATCATAGTTCTTGTCTCGTTGGTAAGTCCGTCTAGTCTGGTGGCGCGGCCCTTCTTCTGCGGCAGGAAGCCCTCGAAGCAGAAGCGGTCGCAGGGCAGTCCGGAAGAGACTATGGCCGGGATGCAGGCCGTAGCCCCCGGGAGGGTGATGACCTCTATGCCCTCTTCGGCGCAGGTCCTCGCGAGCAGGAATCCCGGATCGGAGATCCCCGGAGTGCCGGCGTCGCTGACGAGGGCCACGCTCTCTCCGCCGAGGATGCGCTCCTTTATCATCTCCGCCGTCCTGTGTTCGTTGAACTTGTGGTGGGAGAGCAGCCTTCCCCTGATCCCGAAGTGCGCGAGCAGGATGCCGCTGGTGCGGGTGTCCTCCGCCAGGATGACATCCGCTTCTTTCAGCACCCTTATGGCCCTGAGGGTCATATCCTCAAGATTTCCGACCGGTGTCGGCACTATGTACAATCTGCCCTTCTCCACGGTTCCGGTAAAGTAATAATTGCTATCTTTGCGAGAGCATCTACAAATCTAAACAATGTTTTCGGAAAATCACAAGAAATCGGGCTGTATCGAGGTCGTATGCGGCTCAATGTTCTCCGGCAAGACCGAAGAGCTGATCCGCCGTCTGCGCCGCGCCCAGTTCGCCAACCAGAGCATAGCCATATTCAAGCCGGCGATTGACAAGCGCTACTCCGACGTGGAGGTCGTCTCGCACGACTTCCACAAGATCACATCCACCCCTATCGACAGCCCCGGGAGTATGCTGGAGGTGGGAGAGGAAGTGCAGGTGGTGGGAGTCGACGAGGCACAGTTCTTCGACGAGAGCCTGGTGGAAGTGTGCCAGAAGCTGGCCGACAGAGGAGTCAGGGTCATCGTGGCCGGACTCGACACCGACTATATGGGAGTGCCTTTCGGTCCGATCCCGAAGCTGATGGCCGTGGCCGAGGACGTGCAGAAAGTGCACGCCATCTGCGTGAAATGCGGCAACCTCGCCAACCATTCGCACCGTCTGAGCAAGAGCCGC
>CAVILJ010000029.1:0-23279 GCA_963643555.1 Acetatifactor sp. | reverse complement strand
CCCTATTAGGGGTATTTCGCTCCTACGTCGCGGTCCCTGCGGGACTTTGCAAGTCAATCTACGGCGGGTTAGTCAATCCGCTGCGGGGGTTTGATGCGTTTTGCAGCTGAGTGCGAGGGGGCATCCTTCGCACTTCGGTTTTTTGGCCGTGCAGATATAGCGTCCGTGCAGGAGAAACCAGTGGTGCGCGACGGGTCGGAGATGGGTGGGGATGTGCTTCTCGAGGTCCTTCTCGACCTCCGACGGGGTCTTGCCGCCGGATAGTCCCAGTCTGCGGGCCACGCGGAAGATATGTGTGTCGACAGCGATGACGGGCTCTCCCCAGCTTACCGAGGCCACCACATTGGCGGTCTTGCGCCCCACTCCCGGCAGGCTCATCAGCGAGCCGATGTCGGTCGGCACTTCGCCCCCGAAGTCGCTGACCAGCTTTTGAGCCATCCCTATCAGGTGGCGGGCCTTGCTGTTGGGGTATGAGATTGATTTGATGAGGTCCAGAACTTCTTCGAAGCCGGCCCGCGAGAGGCTCTCAGCATCGGGAAAGGCCTCGAAGAGCGCCGGCGTGGTCATATTCACACGCCTGTCGGTACACTGGGCGGAGAGCATCACCGCCACGAGCAGCTGGTAGGTGGACTCGAAGTGCAGCTCCGAGCCGGCATCCGGAGCATTCGCCTCTAAATAGGCGATGATCTTGCCGTATCGCTCCTTTAGGGTCATAGATTTATCTCGGTGCAGCTCTCGCCTCCGGTCTCGAATACGCGTCCCGGGTAGCGGGAGCAGATGCTGCGGTTGTGGGTCACCATCACGACGGCGGTATTCTTCTCCTCGTTTATCTTCTTGAGCAGCTGGAGTATGCCCTCTGCGGTCTGCTCGTCGAGGTTGCCGGTCGGTTCGTCGGCGAGGATCACTTCCGGGTCGTTGAGTATGGCGCGCGCGATGGCGATGCGCTGCTGCTCGCCCCCGGAGAGCTGGTGCGGCATCTTGTGGGCCTTGGTCGCCATCCCCACCGCCGCGAGCACTTCCTCTATGCGGGCGGCGATGCGGCTCTCGTCCTTCCATCCGGTGGCCTTGAGCACGAATCTGAGGTTCTCCTCCACCGTGCGGTCCATCAGCAGCTGGAAGTCCTGGAACACTACGCCCAGCCTGCGCCGCAGGTAGGGGATGTCCTTGCGGCGGATGCTCTCCAGAGAGTAGCCGCAGACCGTGCCGCTGCCTCCTCCCAGAGGGCTTTCCGCCGTGATGCTGCGGATGATCGAGGTCTTGCCGCTGCCGACCTTGCCGACGATGTAGACCATCTCGCCGGCGTAAATCTGCATATTCAGGCCGTATACTACCGTGCTTTCGCCGCCCAGGATGTCGGCGTCGGTGAAAGACATGACAGGAGTCGGATTTTCTTCCATAAGTCTGCGGGAATTTTTCTGCCCGTGGCGGCAAATTTAACGAAAATAATGAGTAAATTTGTGAAATTAGGCTTCGTAATTATGAAACTGAAACATATGCTTGCCGCCCTCGCTGCGGTACTGATTTCATCACAGCTTCCGCTCGCCGCCTCCGGCGACGACGCCCTGCGATACAGGCAGGCTGTCCGGCTATACGACAGCGGGATCTACGACAGGGCGATGAGTATCTTCGAGTCCCTGCCGTCCGGGCCTCTCTCCGACGGATATGCCGTGCTCTGCGCGGTCAAGATGCGCAGCGAAGACTACCCGGAGCGCATCGCCGGCTATGACCGTCTGTACCCCGCGTCCGTGCTGACGGGACGCATCCGCTGGGAGAACGCCCGGCTGCTCTTCGATGCCGGGAGCTACGGGGAGGCGTCGCTGGAGCTGTCCAAGGTCAACTCCGCCTCGCTCGACTCCGGCGAGACTGCGGAATACATATTCAAGTGCGGCTACTGCGAGTTCTCGTTCGGACGCTATCCCGAAGCCCTCAGTCTCTTCACGGTGCTGGAGGCCCTGGACTTCTCGCAATTCACCGCTCCGGGACGCTATCTGACGGGCGTGATCCACTACTACGACCATAAGTTCGCGGAGGCCGAGGCCTGCTTCTGGAAGGCTTCCGTCGACCCCCGGCTCACGGAACTCGCGGAGTTCTATATCGTCGACTGCGAGTTCAATCAGAAGAACTACGAGTTCGCCGTCAGGGAGGGCGAGAGGATATATCAGAGCGCACCCAAGGAGCGCCGCGAAAGGCTCGCGAGGATCATCTCGGAGTCCAGCCTCATCTTGGGCGACAACGAGAAGGCCCGCCAGTACTATGAGGACTACACCCCTCAGGATATGAGCCGCAAGGACTATTTCTATGCCGGCTCGGTGCTGTATTCGGTCCACGACTACCGGGGAGCGATAGACAACTACACCCGGATGAGCGACCGCAGCGACTCGCTCGGGCAGATGGCCAACTACCATCTCGCCAATGCCTACCTCCGCACCCGCAACCAGGTGGCGGCGATGGAGGCGTTCCGCGACGCGTCTGAGGTGGATTTCGATCCGCAGATTACCGAGGACGCCGCGTTCAACTACGCCAAGCTCGCCCTCGACCTCAACAAGGACACGGGAGGCTTCACCAGCTACATCAAGCGCTGGTCCACCCGCAAGAGGGGAGTCGCCATCTACAGCTATATGGCCCTCGCGGCCCTCTATGACAGGGATTATGCCGGGGCTGTGGCGGCCTACGACAATATAGACGAGCTCACGCCGGATATGCGCAACAACTACACCAAGGCCAACTTCCTGCGCGGTGAGCAGCTCTTCTCCAGCGCCTCCTACAGGGATGCGGTGCCGTATCTGCGGGCGACCGCCTACTATCTGCCCAAGACCGACCGGCTCAACCAGCTCTCGCGCTACTGGATGGCGGAGGCGAGCTACCGTTCCGGGGACTACGAGACCGCAGCGAGGGTTTTCACCGAACTCTACAACGCCGACGCGCTCGACGATATGCGCGAGGGGGAGGCGCTCGCATACAATGTGGCCTACTCGTATTTCAAGCGGGAGGACTACCTCGCCGCCGCGCGCTGGTTCGACACCTGCATCTCGTCCGGCAGTCCGCTCTACCGGGAGGACGCGATGGTGCGCAGGGCTGACTGTGACTTCGGCAGACGCGACTACAAGGCGGCCGTCGCCTCATACCAGAGGGTGATGTCCGAGTACTATACGCCGGACAACATCTACCCTTACTACCGGCAGGCCATCTCCTACGGCCTCTCAGGCGACCGCAAGCGCAAGGTGTCCACCCTGCTGCACGTCGAAGACGCTTCGCCGCAGGCCTCTATGTACGATGCCGCCTACTACGAGCTTGGCAGGGCGCAGATGGAGCTCAAGAACAACAACGACGCGATACGCAGCTTCTCGCACCTCAAGAACACGACCGGCGACAAGGTCTATCGGGCCAAGGCCCTGATAGGGCTCGGGATGGTCTATCGCAATATGTCCAGATACGACGACGCCCTCGGGGCATACAAGCAGGTGGTCGCCGATATGCCGCAGAGCGAATATGCCGAGGAGTCCCTCAAGGCGATAGAGTCCATCTACCAGAAGATGAAGCGTCCCGACAAGTTTGTGGAATATGTCGAGAGCAACGCCCTCAACGCCTCCAAGACCGAGGCGGAGAAGGAGAAGATGTACTTCAGCAGCGCCGAGCAGCTCTATCTCTCCGGCAGCTACGCCGAGGCGATATCCTCCATAGTGAAGTTTATGGACAACTACCCGCAGAGCTCTGACAATCTTCAGGCGGAGTTCTATCTGGCCGAGTCCTACAGGGCCACGGGCGAGAAGGAGAAAGCCTGCGACCACTACGCCAAGGCTATGCTCTCCGACTCCGGATACTCCTTCGCCGAGATGTCGCGGCTCCGCTACGCGCAGCTCTCCTATGAGCTTGAGCGCTATCAGGATGCCTACAGGGGGTATTCTTCCCTGCTCGCCGTCGCCAGGATGGACGAGAACCGCGCGGAGGCGCGGCTCGGGATGATGCGCTCGGCCTACAGATGCAAGGACTACGCTTCCGCGATCTCGGCTTCGGATGCCGTGATCGGGGATTCGGCAGCAGGGAGTGCCCTCAGGCGCGAAGCCGACTTCGTCAAGGCCAAGTCCTGCCTTGCCAGTTCGCGCAGGGACGAGGCGATGCGTATTTTCGCATCTCTAGGGGCCAATCCGTCGACTGCAGAGGGGGCCGAGGCCCGCTATATGATCATACGCAACCTCTACGACACAGGCGACTTCGACAAGGTGGAGTCCGAAGTCTACAGCTTCTCCCAGACTGCGGGGAGCCAGTCCTACTGGCTCGCGAAAGCATATCTGGTGCTCGGCGACAGTTTCGTGGAGAGGGGCCGCTACGAGCAGGCCAAGGCCACCTACGAGAGCATCCGCGACGGCTACGAGGCTGCCTCGGGCGGGGATGACGTGGAGGACAATGTCAACAAGAGACTTGAGCGTCTCGCAAATCTGACCAAGTGACGATTATGAAAGCAGGATATATATTCATCGCGGCTGCGCTGCTCGCATCCGGACCGCTCTGCGCACAGGGCATCAGGCAGAGCGTGGAGGTCACCAACGAGTACGAGACCCGCTTCGCAGACTTCCAGAAGGCCGGCCCGAAGCTCAGCGTGCCGGACTCGCTCTACAGCTTCGACTACAGTTTCGATTATTCGGTGTTCGACTCCCCCTACAGGGGCGCGTATGAATTCACTCCATACGAGATAAAGCTCACTCCGGCACCGCTGGAATACGACGGGAAGCTGCTGTATCTGCGAGCGGGAGCCGGATTCACCCTGCATCCGCTGCTCTATGCCGTGTACACCCCGATATGTCGTACCGATCTGGGACTCAGCGTCTTCAACCGGGGGCGCGGATACTGCGGACGCGGCTGGTACGACCTGCGCGACGAACTCGGAGTGAGCGGACATTACCTCAGCGGCATAGGCCGCCTAGGCTACAGCGCCTCCTATGACGGCGGCTTCGCCTCCAATGCCGATGCGCGTTCGTCCTACCATAGCGGCGGAGTGTCAGCCGATCTGACTTCGCCCGACAGGAGCGGCTCGTTCTTCGCCTACCGCTTCAAGTTCGCCTACCGCTACGGCACGGACGGGGTTTATTCCCGCCTGCCGGGCCTGGATGCCGATGCCGGAGTGCAGTATTTGGGCAATGTGGGCGAGCACGACTTCCGTCTGGGAGGCTCTCTGGGGCCGGTGCTGGACGAGCGCTACAGCTTTCTGCTCGACTTCAACTTCAATATGCTCTTCCTCTCGGACTCCCGGATTGGGGAAGCCGGACGCGTCACGGGGCTCGCCACGATGACCCCGCATCTGAATTTCCTGCTCGGGCCGGTGGACCTCGACGCGGGGGTGAAGCTGGATTATCTGACCTCATCGTCTTCGTTTACCCTTGTCCCGGCGGTGAAGGCCTCGCTTGAGCTGGAACGGCTCGCGATGAAGGTCTATGCCGGGATGGACGGCGGCCGCAGGCTCAATTCCTACTATTCCCTCAAGGGGCTCAACAGTCTCTACCAGCGATCCTCCAGCCCGGACGCGTCGCGGGAGAGGGTGAATTTCTATGCCGGGGTCCAGGGCCGGGCGGGCTCATATATGCAGTACTCGCTCAGGGGCGGGTATGCGCTCCGGGACGACTCTCCGCTCGATGCCTCCCGCTATGGTCTTGGCTTCGCAAGCTACAATCTCGCCTACGCCGACCTCCGGCTCGACTGGATCTCGGAGAGGCTCGATGCCGACGCCGGTCTGCACTTCGCGCATACGGACATCAGCTCCGGTGCGGCGCTCTTCGCTCCCGCGATGTTCAGCGGCGCTCTAAGCGTCAAATACAACTGGCTGAAGCGCATCTGGGCCGGTGTCACGGCGGAGGGCGCATCGGTGCGCAGAAGCACTTCCGCCGCCGTGAGTGACATCTCGGGCTGGGTGGACCTCGGACTCGAAGGGGAGTACAGGCTCAGCCGCCGCTGGGGAGTGTGGGCGCATCTTGGCAACCTCATCGGGATGCCGATCGAGCGGCATCCGGGCTGCATTGAGAAGGGGCCTTATTTCACCGCCGGAGTCAGCCTGAATTTGTAGGATTTTTAGTATCTTTGCAAGATTTTTGAATTAACTTAAGTTTTGCAAGTACTGCACAATGCTTATTTTACAACAAAGTTTATTACTTGCGAAACTTGAGTTTGAATTAAATATTTACGATGATAGAGAAAGAAGAGATGAAGCGTGCGGAGGAGCAGTATTCCGCCGACAGTATCCAGGTGCTCGAAGGACTCGAAGCGGTCCGCAAGCGCCCGTCGATGTATATCGGAGACATCTCCGAGAGGGGACTCCACCATCTGGTCTATGAAGTGGTCGACAACAGTATCGACGAGGCTATGGCCGGCTTCTGCGACCGCATCGACGTCCGGATACTCGAGGACAACTCGATCAGGGTCTCCGACAACGGGCGGGGCATCCCTACGGGTATGCACGAGAAGGAGCACCGCTCCGCCCTGGAGGTCGTGTTGACCGTTCTGCACGCCGGCGGCAAGTTCAGCAAGTCCAGCTACAAGGTGTCCGGAGGTCTGCACGGCGTGGGCGTGTCCTGCGTCAACGCTCTGTCCGACAGCCTCATAGCCGAGGTGCACAGAGAGGGTAAGGTCTTCGTGCAGAAGTATTCCAAGGGCAAGCCGCTCGGACCGGTCGAGGTGGTCGGGGAGTGCGACGACTCCGGCACCGTCATCACCTTCCATCCCGACAGGGAGATTTTCGTCCAGACCACGGTATATAAATACGACACCCTCGCGGCGCGTCTCAGGGAGCTGTCGTTCCTCAACAAGGGGATCAGGATCAGCTTGACTGATATGCGGGAGATGGTGGACGAGATGGTCGAGGACCCCGCCACGGGCGAGTCCAAGGCGAGCGGGCGCAAGATTTACCGCAGCGAAGAGTTCTATTCCACCAAGGGTCTCAGCGAGTTCATCGAGTATCTCGACGCGGGAGCCCAGACTCTCATCCCGGACCCGATCTGCGTCAACTCCGACAAGATCATCCCTATCGACATAGCCCTCCAGTACAATAACGGCTATTCCGAGAAGATATACTCCTACGTCAACAACATCAACACCATAGAGGGCGGAACCCACCTGCAGGGATTCAAGATGGGCCTCAGCCGCTCGCTCAAGCAGTATGCCGAGAAGAACAAGCTCCTCGACAAGTTCAAGGGCGAACTCGCTCCGGAGGACTTCCGCGAGGGCCTGACCGCCGTGATATCCGTCAAGGTCGCCGAGCCCCAGTTCGAGGGGCAGACCAAGACCAAGCTCGGCAACACCGAAGTGACCTCCGCCGTGTCGCAGGCGACTTCAGCCGCGATGGAGGCCTACCTTGAGGAGCATCCGAAGGAGGCCAAGATGATCATCGAGAAGATAGTCCTCGCCGCCACCGCCCGTGCAGCGGCACGCAAGGCGAGGGAAATGGTGCAGCGCAAGAACTTTATGTCCGGCGGCGGGATGCCGGGCAAGCTCGCCGACTGCTCCAACCGCGACCCGGAGAAGTGCGAACTCTTCCTGGTCGAGGGAGACTCCGCAGGCGGCACCGCCAAGCAGGGCCGTGACCGCGAGACCCAGGCCATCCTGCCTCTGAGGGGCAAGATCCTCAACGTCGAGAAGGCTTCCGGCGACAGGGCTTTCGACTCCGAGGAGATCCGCAACATCTACACCGCGCTCGGCGTGACCGTGGCGCAGGAGGACGAGACCGGGGAGAAGCATATGGACCTCAGCAAGCTCCGCTACCACAAGATCGTGATAATGACGGATGCCGATGTGGACGGTTCGCACATAGCCTGCCTCATCCTGACGTTCTTCTTCCGCTATATGTTCGACCTCATCAAGAACGGCTATGTCTATCTCGCCACACCTCCGCTCTATCTCGTGAAGCGGGGCAAGGAGGAGATATACTGCTGGACGGAGCAGCAGCGCGAGGAGGCCGCCTACACCCTGGGCAAGGGCACGGACAAGGGCTACACGGTCCAGAGATACAAGGGCCTCGGAGAGATGTCCGACGAACAGCTCTGGGACACCACTATGAACCCGGCCAAGAGGCGTCTGAGGAAGATTACCATCGACAACGCCGCCCAGGCCGAGCGCACATTCTCGATGCTGATGGGGGACGACGTGCCGCCTCGCCGCCAGTTCATCGAGGAGAACGCGCACTACGCCAAGATAGACGCATAACCCGGTCATCACAACCCTCAGATGGACAAATTCTCCCGGCTGAAGACAGTAATACCTCTCGTCATCGTGTTCGTCGCGATTTTCGCGGCGCTGCCGAGAACTTCCAAGTTCCCCTACGACTACCGCAAGGGGAAGGTCTGGAAATATGAAACTCTCTTCGCCGAGTTCGACTTCCCGGTCTACAAGACGGCCGAGGAGCTCCGTGAGGAGCGCAGCGCCGCCGCAGTGGAGATCACCCCATATTTCAAGTTCTCCGAACAGATAGCCAACAAGAACATCAGCGCCGCCGAGTCACTCGAACTGGGCAAGTTGAGAAGCGCGGTCGTTTCCGGCCTCAGGGCCATCTATGCCAAGGGCGTGATTGCCGACGAGTCGGATCTGGGCGCCGACGGAGTGCCGGAGTCCGAGGTGATATATCTCCAGAAGAACAAGCGGGCCTACAAGATGCCTTTCACCGAGGTCTACACCAGGACGGGCGCTAGGACCAAGCTCCTCGCCGACCTTGGAACTTTGAGCGGGGACAATCTCGACTCCCTCTTCAGGGCGAGCGGGGCCTATGAGCTTATAGTCCCGAACGTCATCTACGATGCGCAGACGACCGAGCTGGTAAATGCCGATGCGGTGGAGAGCATTTCGCCTACGTCGGGCTATGTCTCGGCAGGTCAGGTGATAGTCTCCAAGGGAGAGATAGTCACGTCCGAGATAGAGCAGATGCTCGACTCCTACAAGCGGGAGTTTGAGGCCAATGTCGGCTATATCGGTCCGCTGGCCCTGCTGCTGCTCGGCAACTTCATCATCGCCGCCGCCATCACCCTGCTGCTCTTCTTCGCCGTCCGCTTCAGCTGTCCGGAAGTGTTCGCGGACACGCGCTACCCGTATATCATACTGGTATTTCTGCTGGCGTCACTCGCCGCCCTGATAGTGTCGAGGGTCGATGCGGACCTGCTCTGCTTCGTGCCGTTCACGCTTTTCGCGCTGATGCTTCAGGCATTTATGGCGCCTGAGGAAATCGCTCCTGTCTATGTGGTGTCTCTGGTGCCGCTGCTGCTCTCCGCAGGCGACGGGGCCGTGCTCTTCGTGATGTATGTCGTGGCGGGACTGGTGATGATATTTATCTTCAAGCATTTCCAGCAGGGCTGGAGACAGTTCCTCGCCGCTATGATCACGTTCGCCATCCTCGCCTGCATCTATCTGGGGTTCAGGGCGGCGGACACCGTGTCCGGGGAGGTCTGGAGTATGCTGATCGCGCTCTTCGCAGGTTCGCTGCTCACCGTCGCCGGCTACCCTCTGGTATATCTTTTCGAGAGGATATTCAACCTCGTCTCCAACTCGCGGCTCATTGAGCTCTGCGACACTTCCAACCCGCTGATACGCAACCTGGAGCAGAAAGCCCCGGGCACGTTCCAACATTCTCTTCAGGTTATGAATATGGCCGACACGGTGGCGCGGGCGGTGCATATCAACCCCGACCTGATCCGTGCCGGAGCGCTCTACCACGATATAGGCAAGACCCTCAACCCGCAGTGCTTCGTGGAGAACGAGTCGCTGCTCAACAAAGACGAGAGCGAGAAATACCACTCCGACATCACGCCGCTCCAGAGCGCCCACGACATCAAGAGGCACGTCACCGACGGCATCGAGATAGCCCAGAAGAACCATATGCCGAGGCAGATTGTGGATTTCATCGCCACACACCACGGCACGACTCTGGTACGGTTTTTCTACAACAAGTTCCTCAAGGAGGGCGGCGACCCGGCGCTTGAGCAGGAGTTCCGTTACGACGGACGCAAGCCGGTGACCAAAGAGCAGATAGTGCTGATGCTCTGCGACAGCGTCGAGGCGGCGTCCCGCACCATTAGGGAAAACACCCCGAAGGCATATTCCGACTTTATAGAGAGTATCGTCGCGGGCAAGATGGAGGAGGGGCAGTTCGACAACGCCGACATCACCATCAGCGAGCTCAACACGGTCAAGGAAACCCTCAAGCAGTATCTGGCGCAGCTCAACCACGAGCGCATAGCCTATCCAAAGCATAAATCGAATAAGAAATAGTTATGAACGTACAGCAGAACAACATTGACGAGCTCAATCTGGAGCTCAACGTGAAGATCGAAGCCGCGGACTATGCGGACATCCTGAAGAAAAAGCTCTCCGAGCGCAGGCGCAACGCCGAGTTCAAGGGCTTCAGGAAAGGAATGGTGCCCGCATCCCTGATACAGCGCGTCTATGGCGAGCAGTGCCTCGTGGAAGCCGTCAATCAGCAGCTCGGCAACGCTCTCGACGAATATATCTCCAAGAGCGGGCTGCATCTTCTCGGCGAGCCTCTGACCTCCGGGAAACAGGCCGAGCTCGAATGGAAGGACGGCAACGACTTTGAATTCGTGTTCGATGCCGCGCTCTCTCCGAAGGTCGACTTCGAGGTGGGGAAGAGCGACACCGTGCCGACATATACCGTCTCCGTAGCCGCCAAGGACAAGAGTTCTATGGCCGAGAGCCTCAAGAAATACTACGAGGAGAAGAAAGAGGAGAAGTCCGACGAGGACATCGACAAGGAAGTCAGCGAGAGACTCGAGAACCAGTATAAGAACGAAGCTGAATGGAGGCTCAGCAAGGACATCCGCGACTACTTCGTCGGCAAGGCCGGCATCACGCTGCCGGAGGCGTTCCTCAAGAGGTGGCTCGTGGCCGCAAATGCGGGCAAGGTGAGCGCCGAGGATGTGGAGAAGGAGTTCCCGGGATTTCTTGAGGACTTCAAGTGGCAGCTCGTCAGGGGCTACCTGATGGAGAAGTACGCTCTGAAGGTCGAGGATGCCGACCTGCGCGAGGCGGCCAAGGCTTATATCAGCTACCAGTACGCGATGTACGGTATCGCCAACGTGCCCGAGGAGATGATCAGCGAGGCTTCCGTAAACCTGCTGCAGGACCGCAAGCAGGTGGAGCGTCTCGTGGAGCAGGTCGAGGATCGCAAGGTGCTGGAGAAGCTCAGGGAGGAGATCACTCTCAAGCCGACCAAGATCACTTCTGCAAAGTTCCGCGAGCTGAAGTAGCCTCGCGCGACCTTTGTGCGACATATCCGGACCCGGGCCTGCCCGAGTCCGGATTTTTGTCTATATTTACACATCACATATACCGGATTATGAAAGAATATATCGAACAGAACCGTGAGCGCTTCCTTGAGGAACTCTTCACCCTGCTCAGGATACCTTCCGTGAGCGCCAAGGCCGAACACAAGGCCGATATGTACCGTTGCGCCGAGACGCTTGCCGACCTGCTGATGGAGGCCGGGGCAGACGAGGCCGGAGTGTGCGGGACGGCGGGACATCCCATCGTCTTCGGTCGGAAGACCATCGACCCGTCGCTGAAGACCGTATTGGTCTACGGGCACTACGACGTGCAGCCGCCCGAGCCGCTGGAGAAGTGGAAGAGCGACCCTTTCGAGCCGGAAGTCCACGACGGGGCCATCTGGGGCAGGGGAGCGAACGACGACAAGGGGCAGCTCTTTATGCACGTCAAGGCGTTCGAGTATCTGTTGCGCAGCGGCAGGCTCGCCCACAACGTGAAGTTCCTATTCGAGGGCGAGGAGGAGATCGGCAGTCCGTCGCTCCCGGCCTGGATCAAGGCGCACAAGAAGCTGCTCAACTCCGATGTGTGCCTCGTGAGCGACACCACGATGATAAGCGAGAAGGTACCTTCCATCAACTGCGGGATGCGCGGCCTGAGCTATCTGGAAGTCAAGGTCACGGGACCGGACCACGACCTGCACTCCGGACACTACGGCGGCTCGGTGGCCAACCCGATACAGCTGCTATGCGAGATGATTTCCAAGCTGATAGACTCCGACGGGAGGGTCACTGTGCCGGGATTCTACGATAAGGTTGTGGAGCTGTCCCGCGCCGATCGCAGGATGCTCTCGAGGGCTCCGTTCGACCTCAAGGAATATATGGACTCCGTCGGGGTCCGTGCGCTTCGCGGCGAGAAAGGTTATACTCCGCTGGAGCGCACCGGCATCAGGCCTTGCCTCGATGTCTGCGGTATCTATGGAGGCTATACCGGCGAGGGGGCGAAGACGGTGCTGCCGTCGGAGGCCACAGCCAAGATTTCGATGCGGCTCGTGCCGAACCAGCGCAGCGCGGAGATTACCCGCCAGTTCGCACGTTACTTCAAGTCCCTCGCCCCTAAGTGCGTCAGGGTTGAGGTCAAGGAGTGCGAGGGCGGCGACGGCTTCCTTATCCCTATCAGTTCGGCGGCATATAAGGCGGCCTCACGCGCCATCGCCGAGGTCTATGGGGTCGAGCCCGTGCCTTCGCGCGGCGGCGGCTCCATCGCCGTGCTCGCTGAGGTGCAGAAGATTCTGGGGATAGACCCGCTTCTGATGGGCTTCGGCCTGGAGCGCGACACGATACACTCCCCGAACGAGAGCTTCCTGCTCAGTCAGTTCTACCGTGGGATGGAGAGCATCGCGAAGTTCTACGAATACTGGAAGTAGCTCCGGGCGGACTCCTATAGGTAAGTGTCGAAGTAGTCGGTGATCTTGTCGTAGAGATGCACGCGTGCGCGGCCCATCATATTGTGCCGCTCGCGCGGGTACGGGAAGTAGTCCACCCGTTTCTCTGCGGCGATGCACTCCTGGACGAAGCTCAGCGAGTGCTCCCAGACCACGGTGTCGTCCAGCACGCCCTGGCAGATCAGCACCCTGCCCGTGAGGTCCTTGGCCTTCGGGAGGAGGGAGGTCATCTGATAACCGTCCGGGTTGCTGTCCGGAGTGTCCATATAGCGCTCCCCGTACATCACCTCGTACCATTTCCAGTCGATTACCGGACCGCCCGCGACGGCGACCTTGAAGAATCCCGGGTGGGCGGTGGCGAGCGAGAGTGTCATAAAGCCGCCGTAGCTCCATCCGTGCACCCCGATGCGCTCGCGGTCAATCCACGGGCTGGTGGCAAGCAGGGTGCGTATGCCCTCCATCTGATCCTCCATCTCCGCCTGTCCGCACTGCCGGTTGATGGCCTTCTCGAAGGCTGCGCCCCGGTTCTGCGTGCCCCGGTTGTCCTGCACATAGACAACATAGCCTTTCTGGGCCATCATCATCTCCCACATCCTGACCCCGCCGAGCCAGCTGTCCGTGACCATCTGGGAGTGCGGGCCGCCGTAGACATAGACGATGAGCGGATATTTCTTTGACGGGTCGAACCCCCTCGGGTAGAAAAGCCTGTAGTAGTTGTCGAATCTCCCGTCGGCGGACTTGACGGTGCCGAGCTCCACCCTGCACTGCGCATACTCGTCGAGCGGGTCGAGCGCGGTGAGGATGTGGTTGATTATCTGGCCGTTGCTGTCCTTCACCTCGGTGACTCCCGGGACGTTCATACTGCTGTAGCGGTCGATGAATTTGCTGCAGTCAGGGGCCATATCGATATTGTGCCAGCCCCGCTCGGAAGTGAGGCGCTGCGGCCTGCCCGCCTTGAGACCCCGGACGCTGACCTTGAAGAGGTGGTTCTCCACCGGGGAGACCTCCGCGGAGGTGTAGTAGATGTATCTGCCGTCGTTGGCGACATATTCCACATCGGCGTCGCACGGCGTGGCGCGGCTGATACGTCCCAGAGTGTCACAGATATAGAGGTTGCGGTAGCCGCTGCGCTGATTGGTCCTGTAGATGAAGTTGTAGCTTCCCTTGATGAAGTGCAGCGGGTCGAGCGGCTCCACCCAGGCGGGGTCGCTCTCGCGGAGCAGGGTGCGCACGAACTCTCCGTCCGAAGCCCGGTACATATTGAGGTGCATATTGTGCTGCGCCCTGTCAAGCACCTGGACAAAGATATATTTGCCCTCCGGCGACCAGCTCACCCCGCTGAGGTAGCGCTCGTCATCGAAGTCGCTGACCTTGAGCGTCGTGAGAACATTGCCGAGGGTGTCGCAGACGCAGAGCGTGAGCTTCTCCGACTTCATCCCCGCCATCGGGTAGCGTATCGGCTCGCTGCCGCCGGTGCGGCCGCTGATGTCGAAGAGCGGGAAGACGCCCACCTCGGACTCGTCCTTGCGGTACACCGCCAGTCTGGTGCCGTCCGGAGAGGGTATTACCCCGGACGTGATGCCGAATTCGTTGCGGCTGACCGTCCCGCCATATACTACCCCCGGCTTCTCGGCGGTCGGAAGCACATAAGTCGCCCTCCCTGCGGCGGGGCGCTGCTTAGTGAGACGGCTGTCGGCATCCCACCAGAGCTTCACCCTCTCCGGGAAGACCGGACGCGCTCCTTGACTTACAGCTTCTTCGACCGTGAGCAGTCGGGCGTTGGGATTGCCCGCAGGGTGCGTCGCGATGACTGCCGCGACGACGAAAAGCAGCCCCGCCGTCATAAGCTCAGTTCCTCTCCGCCGCCCATATATGGGATCTCGGTCGCGCCGCTCGGCTTGCTGACGGAGATGATCCTGTCCACAATGTGCCTCTGCATCCCTCTCCACGGCAGCGCGCCGTTGTACTCCTTGTAGTGGAGCTCCACCATCTTGCCGCTGCACCTCATAAGTGAGTCGGCCACGGCCTTGTCGGTCACGGAGAAGTTGAACTCGTTGGACTGCAGGCTGCCTCCGGAGCGGGAACTGCTGCTGAATCCGGTCTGGATAAGGCGGCCCTCGTAGGTCTTCCATATCCACCCCTTATAGACGAGCTGGTTGAGTTCGCCGGCCTTCACTCCCTCGCCGAAGACGAAGTAGAACTTGATGTAGAAGAACGTGGCCGCCGCCACGAGCAGCACTCCTATGATCCAGGAGAGCACCTTGGATTTCGTTGTCATATTCCTAAATAATAAATCCCCTGCCGGAGGCGATGCGCCGTCCGTACAGGGGACAAATGTAGCAATTTTGACTGTAAAATGCTATTCCTGTTGCCTGAGAGTCTCCACCGGATTGGAGTGAGCGGTCTTGAGAGTCTGCGCAGAGATTGAGGCCGCCGAAATGGCGAAAGTCAGCAGCGCCGCCGCCGGGATGGCCCACCAAGGGAAGTCGACGCGGTTGTAGAAGTCCTTGAGGTACAGGTTTATAGCCCAGAAGCAGATCGGCACGGCGACAATCACGGCGGCAAGGGTCATTATGACGAACTGACTTGAGAGCTTCATCGCCGCTTCGTTCACCCCGGAGCCGAAGATCTTGCGCAGCGCAATCTCACGGGACTGCTGTCCGGTGTAGTAGACGGCCATCGCCAGAAGCCCCAGCGCGGAAATCAGGATGGCGAGCAGCATAAAGCTCATCACGAGCTTCATCGTGTTGCGAGTGCCTGTGAGCGCGTCGTTCATAGAGTCCTCGAAGTATTCGAGCTCGACGGGCTCCTTGGGCACTCCGAGGAACTCCTCGGCGACCCCAAGCCACACCCTGCGGACCGCTTCGACGGCTTCCTTATGGTCTCCCGTGGTCTTGATCGCCAGCCCGAAGCAGATGTTGGAGCAGTCGCGCAGCATTACCGCGCAGTGGCTGTCCGGCATCGGCTCGTCCAGAGCATCGTTGACCCTGAAGTCCGCTATGATGCCGTGGCATTTGTTCTCCTCGCCGTCCCCGACATAAGGCTTCTCCGGGGACACTCCGTAACGCAGTTTGGTCTCCTCGGTCATCCAGCAGCTGCCGTAGACGGGTTCGGCATATTGCTCCAGCACCTTGAATCCGAAGAGGCGGAAAGCCGTGGTGTCCACCTGGACGAGTCTCAACCAGGACAGGTCTTCGCCCTCGATATGGACCCCGTTGGAGCCGCATTCGGCGGGCGATGAGGTATATCTGCCCACCGCCTCCACCTGGGGGAGCTGACCGATCCGCTCCGCGAGAGCCTGCTGGGCGGCGGAATTGCGGTAGCCGAGCGACCAGGTCCTGATGTTCAGGAGATCCTCGGTCTCGTAGCCCGTAGGCAGAGTGGCCATATGGTGCATCTGCAGCAGCATAGTCAGAGAGACGGCAATCAGCACGGTACTTATCACGTTTTGGCAGACTATGAATACCTTGCTGAATATCATCTTGCTGCGCAGGCGGAAGTCGCCCCTCACCACGTCTATCGGCTTGAATCTGGCGATGAGGGCGGCGGGCAGCAGGGCGCTCACCAGCGACACGACGAGCAGCAGACCCAGCCCCGCCGCGACGGTGACGGCATCGGCTTCAATGACCACAGTCGTGCTGAGCAGGCCCTCGAACCAGCCCTTGAGCGCGAAAGCGAGCAGGCAGCCGAGAGCGAAGCAGCCCGCCGTGAAGACTAACGACTCGCATATATATCGGAGCACTATCTGCCCCGTGGACTCGCCGAGCAGCCGGCGCGTCGCCATTTCCTTGGCGCGCTTGCCGGTCTGCGCGACTGTCAGGTTGATGTAGTTGAATATGGCCGAGACGAGGAGCACGAGGGCCACCAGCAGGAGGATCTCCACCACGTTCCTGTCGCCCTTGCGCAGCGGGTTGTATACGTCCAGATTGCAGAAATATATCCTATCGAAGCGGGTGAGGGAGGAGCCGTAGAGGAAATCGCCGTTGGAGTTGTCTCTATGCCACCACTTGTCCCAGTACTCCATATACTTGTCGAGGAGCTTCTCGTTCACCGCATCAGGGTCGGCCCCGTCCGAGAGGGTGACGAAGGTCTGGACCGTGCCGAAGTTGTCCATCCTCTGCAGCATATTGTCCAATATCTTCGTGTTGACGAAGACATCGTAGTAGGAGAACTCGTCGCGGGGGCCGAAATCCTCCATCGTGCCGGTCACCGTATACTGTCTGTCCTGCCAGCTGAAGGTCTTCCCTACCGGGTTTTCGACCCCGAACACCCTGCGGGCGAAGCTCTCCGAGAGAAGGGCGTCTCCGGGTCCTGCGAGTATCCTGTCCCTGTCGCAGCCCGTCACTCGGTAGTCGAACAGTTTGAGGAAGTTGGTGTCGAGAGTCGCGGCCCTGACCGAGTAATACTCCTCTCCCACAGTGATGTCCGCCTGTCCGTAGTGGGCGACTCGTGTCCAGGACCTGATCTCCGGGATGGAGTGGAAGAATTCCTCTGCGGTCCCGAGGGTCATACCGGTGCAGTTGCCCGTCCCGATGGCGTAGATTTCCCTGGAGTTCGGCTGATGTGTTCCCACGCTGAACTCGGTCCTCGCGTAGGTCATCAGCAGAATCACGAAACCCAGAGCCGCAGACAGCCCGAGAATCTCCACTATGGTGTAGAGCTTGTTTCTCTGCAGGAACTTGAAGTAGGTCTTCATCTTGAATGGTATCTTTTGCCCATAGGCCCGCACCATCCGTGCCAGACGGCACAAAATATTGGCATCCAAGCGATTGTCCGGTTGCTTGGTTGGCGGTATTGTAAAGAAACTTTACAGCCTCTGTAAAAAAACCTTACAGACGCCCACTTGTCCCGAGCTGAAAAGCCGGCGAAAAACTGCCGCCGGAGCAGCCCCCGGAGAAGGTGTATGCTGTGTTGCCGGACAGTGTTCGTCTGAAAGGATTGCTAACTTTGCGCTTTGTGGCGTGCGAGGGGCGGCGGGCGCGTATCTGAGGTTTAACGCTCACTAAAAGTGGAACCCTGTTTGAGTTATGGAAATTGAAGAAAGGTAACTACTCAGGTCAGGGGCACCTGAGTAGTTACAACCGGCTGAAATCTGCTAAAAGTCGGGGCGAAACTTGCCCGACTGTACTGCGTTTCAAAAATTATTGCAAAAAATTTGCAAATGCGAATTTTTTGCATTTACTTTGCGGGAGTAATCGATGAAAGCAGAATATGGAAAGCATAGAGAACATCAAGCACGCGGGTCTGAAGCTGACCCCTCAGCGCAGGATGATATACGAGGCGATGATGCAGCTGCGTCACGCTACGCTTGAGGATATAGAGAACTACCTGAAAGACAATAGGGAGGAGATGGCCACGTCGACCGTATACCGGGTGCTGGAGTCGTTCTGCTGTGCGGGCGTGCTCTCGCTCTTCTTCCATCCCGAGACCGGAAGGGGCTACTACGACATCACGACGCGGGAGCATCACCACATCTTCTCGTCCGACCAGGTCTCCGACCTCGAGATTCCGGGGCTTTCCGAAATCGTCCGCGAATACCTCAAGCGTCAGCACATCTCCCCCGGAGACATCGCAAAAGTGCAGGTCCAGATAAGCACCACCCATAAATCACATAGTTTAACACATTAAAAATCAGTATTATGAGAAGCATTACAACATTTGATTTGCAGTATGCGCACCGTTTCCTGAACTTCAAGGGCGAAGCTCAGTATCTTCACGGCCACACCGGCACGCTCACCATCGAGGTGGAAGACAGCGTCAACGAAGGAGTCAATATGGTATTCCCTTGCAACGAGATCAAGAAGACCGCCTGGGAGGTCCTCAAGAACTTCGACCACGCGCTGATCCTCCGCGAGGACGACCCGCTGCTTCCGGCAGTGCTTGAGGTCTATGAGCGCCAGGGCATACGGGGCGGACACCCTCAGAACAGGATGAAGGGCCCGGCTTTCAAGACGGAGCTCGCGACCGCCTACCCGGACTGCCGTCTGGTGGTCACCAAGGAGACGATGACGGTGGAGGGGATGATAAAGATCGTCCACAGTCTGCTCAAGGACAAGCTGAACATAGTGAAGCTGACCTTCCGCAGCGGCGACAATACGGCATCCGCCAAATTCGAGACCGAGAGCGACAGGATCGACCGCTGCCCTCTCTGCGGCATCTCCCTTAACGACAAGGGCGTCTGCCCGAAATGCGGCTACAAGAAATAGGCTTGTACGGCTTTTGCAGCCCGGGATGAATGTGCGGAATTCTTGAAATCCCGCACATTTTCCGTGTCTATGAGTTGAGGCCGGGGCGCTGGACCGCGACAATCAAGGCCATCAGACAGGGGATTATAGGTGTCGGGGTGACGCGTCATCGCCAGGACATTCCGATATCCCAATGGACAGCATACTTCGGGGCCGTTTTCTCTTCAGGAAGATTGAACTCCTCAAGAATCAAATCGTATGCCTGCGGATAATCCTCCAGCCACTTACCGACAGCCACCTCGTAGGTGTCTGTGTTCATATTGTAAAACACGCGGCCTCTCGGTTTGTCCTGATATGCTCCAATAAACGGACCGTCTCCATTCCCGTGATACCTCTGCTTTCTGAACTCCCTCTTCCAAATGTCTTCGTGCATCTCGGAACAGGTTATCCTGCCGTCCGACGCATTGGCGCGGGTGTAGTCACTGACTTTATGGGACACGACTCCGAACAGTTCGTTGTTCGCTCTGTTATACCAGAAAATCCCGACCTTGGGTTCATTGTCCTTACCTCTGTTGGCGGACATCAGAGCCAGGACGGAGGCATATTCGTCTTCAGAGAACGACTCAAGGTTCAGACTTCCCGGCTTGGCATCCTTGCCTGCCTCATCTTTTTCAGTGAAAGAAATAACCACGAGCCTTTCACTGTCAAAAAAGTAGTACAACTCATCTTTGGCTGAAAGCCGCCTCATCCATACTCCGAGGTATTGGCCTGAAAGTCTGGTAGGCTCACCCAGCCCGGTGCCGGGGTGTTCAAGGGCATCGCGAAGTATTTCCTTGACCTTCGCCGCGTACTCCGGTCTGGAATCTTTCAGAGCCTTGTATGCACTCAATGCGCTTGGCAGAAATTCAAGTTTCATAGCTCGTCAATGTCCACGGAGACGGTTTTACCTTTCTTTAATTCGTCAAGCCCCTCATCGAGGCTTCCCGACAGTCTCGGAGTCGAAATGATTCTCTCCGTCTCCTTGATGGAGTTGTACTCGTCAAGAGAAATCAGAACCGCCGCAGTATTTCCCCGATTGATGATGAGCGAACCGGAGTTGTTAATGACCTCGTCAACATAGCGCTTGACATTGGCGCGGAATTCAGAGATAGTCGCTACTGTCATATCATTGATTATTCTTTCACGCAAAGATATGTACAATATTTTGTACATACAACAAATGGCGTTACACTTTGCCATCGAAAAGTGAACAGTTTTGTGGGGGATTTTTGAAATTACTATCTACATGTTTTTTACTGGGCAGGCATCTGCTTCGCGCCACAAAGGAACACACCCTTACTGCAAAATCCCGGCATCACGAAAAGAGACTCCGGTCCACCTTACCGGACGGATCAGGAACACGAAGTACACCGGCAGGGACGGTGCGGCCCTGAAGGGCGATAGACAGCGAAGTCAAGAAGTTCCGGAAGAAATTATGGCAACAGGTGCACGCGGTGCATCCCTATAAGAGAATCAGCTCAAAATAACTTCATCAAGTCCATAGTAAGGAACTCTTCGGCCTTGATGCCACCGGCACCGACAATGAATGATGATACGGGCTTGAAAAGTTCGCGGAATTTCTCCAATCCTGCGGTACGTTTCTCCGCATTGCCCTTGACCTCTATTGCCACCAATGAATCCTTCTTTCGAAGTATGAAATCCACCTCGTCATTGCGCTCGCGCCAATAGAACACTTCGAAGCGGTGGACAAATGCCCGGCTGACGATATAGGCTCCGATTCCTGACTCAAATGCGCGTCCCCACGACTTTCTGTCAACGATTGCCTGATTAAATGTCAACGGACTGTACACCGTCTTCAAAGCATTGTTATAGACCTGAAATTTCGGAATGCTGGCTCTCCGCCTCGCCATATCTACGCTGTATTTTTGAAGGCCGCACAGCAGACCGCTTTCTGCAAGAAGGTTCAAGTATCCGGAAAGAGTCGATGTGTTTCCGGCATCCTGCAATGAGCCGAGCATCTTGTTCAATGACAGAAGTTCTCCGGAATAGGCCGCTCCCACTTCAAATGTCTGACGAAGAAGAGCAGGTTTCCCGATGGGTGTGTCAATAAGAATGTCCTTGTTTATCGTCGCATCTATGATGGCAGATTGAATATACTGCCGGAAGCGGTCTTCATCATCTGTCAGAGATGCGGCGCCAGGATATCCTCCATAAAATATGTACCGGTCAAGAGACCATCCGAAGCAGTCCCTCATCTCGACATAGCTCCAATGGCTCATCCTTATCTCCTCAAAGCGTCCGGCCAATGATTCGGAAAGTCCTTTTTCCAGCATCACACGACTGCTTCCAAGAAGCAACACCTTTATGTTCCGATCATCGAACGAGTCGCTGTCCCATTCTTTCTTTACAGCCTCGCTCCAGTTGGAGATTTTCTGAATCTCGTCTATTACAAGGATGGCACATTCCCAGTTATTATTCCTTTTAAGGCTGCGTACCGCCTCCCAGCAGTCTGAAATCCAAGCCGTGTTTGAGGCCGGAACATTGTCTGCCGAGTAAAATTCATATGGCAAGCCCAGGTCTTTCAAAACCTGCTTAACCACGGTTGACTTCCCTGTCTGTCTGGCACCCATCACGACTTGAATAAACTTTCTCGGTTCTTCGAGCCGTTTTGTAATTATTTGGTATTCAGCTCTTTTATACATTATTTTGCATTTTACGCAGTAGACTGCGAATATTTACGCGATGCAAATATATATAATTTATCAGTCTGTGCCAACAATTTCTAAGAAAGAAATATGATGCATTTCGGAAACAAAATGAAGAATTTGACACCCGAAGCCTCTCTTTGCAACGCAAGCGCCCCCTCACAACAGCTTCTTAGTCAGGGAGAAGAAGCGGTACGGCATATAGCGGAACGGCAGGTCGGGCCGGGCCGGGGTGATGACGACGGAGCGGTAGTGCGTGAACGCGTCGAAACTCTTCTTCCCGTGGTAGCTTGACATTCCGGAGTCCCCCACTCCCCCGAACGGGAGATTCTCGTTGGCGATGTGCATTATCGTGTCGTTGATGCAGGCTCCGCCGGACGAGGTGCGGCGCAGAACGAGGTCGCCTTGGCCGCCGAAATAGTAGAGAGCCAGAGGCTTGGGTCTTGAACTTATGAAATCCGTGACCTCATCGAGCCGGGTGAATGTAAGGACCGGGAATATCGGGCCGAAAATCTCCTCCTGCATCACCGGAGAGTCGGGACTCACCCCATCGAGGACCGTGGGGCTGAAATAGCGTTCCCCCGCGTCGGTGTCTCCCCCGAAGACGACGGTGCCGCAGGCAAGATAGCCTTTCAGCCGCTCGAAGGCACGGTCATTGACGATTCTGACATAATGCCTGCTCTTCTTCGGGTTCTTTCCGAGCAGTTTACGGAATTCGCCCCGGAGCGCTTTCAGGAACTCCTCTTTTATGCTCTGATGCAGCATCAGATAGTCCGGGGCTATGCAGGTCTGCCCCGCGTTGAGAGCCTTACCCCAGGCGATACGCTTTGCCGCGAGACCGATGTCGGCGTCACGGTCGACTATGCAGGGACTCTTGCCTCCGAGTTCGAGCACCACAGGCGTAAGATTGCGCGACGCAGCCTCCATCACTGTTCTTCCGAGCGCGGGGCTGCCGGTGAAGAATATCAGATCCCATTTCAGGGACAGCAGCACGCTGTTCACTTCCCTATTGCCTTGAACCGCGGCCACGAGGCCCTCCGGGAAAGTCTCCGCAAGCATAGCTCCAAGTACGGACGAGACCGTCGGGACATAGGGAGAGGGCTTGAGGACGGCGGTGCATCCGGCCGCGAGGGCTCCGGCGAGAGGACAGAGCAGCAGCTGGACAGGATAGTTCCACGGGGCTATGATAAGCACGTTGCCGAGAGCTTCGGCAAGAATGCGGCTTCGCGAGGGGAACATTCTCAGAGGCGTGCGCACCTTCTGCGGAGCCGCCCATCTGTCAAGATGCTTCAGCTGGTTCTCGATCTCCCCGCGCACTATGCTCAGTTCCGTCAGGAAGGCCTCTTCATAAGACTTGTGAAGGTCAATCCAGAGCGCGTCGGCAAGCGGCTTCTCCCATTTCTGCAATGCCGCCCCGAGTGCGCGCAGATTTTCCTTCCTGCGCCCGGGCTCGAGCGTCGCTCCGGAGCGGAACAGCTCCTTCTGCGCCAAGGCAAGCCCTTTTATTCTTTCCGTTGAGGTGTTTTCCATATTTCGCAAAATTACAAAAAACTCAATTAGTGTCTCTCCCGTGAGAATTTTCCTGGGTGTACCAGACGCGGAAAGCAGACACGAAGCCGATCCGCCGACTGCAAATCGTCGCAGAAAACAGGTGATCTTCAATTTGTCAAGATATTTTTTGCGGTTTATAATGGAATT
>CAVILJ010000028.1:0-23522 GCA_963643555.1 Acetatifactor sp. | reverse complement strand
GGTCGCAGACGGTAGTCTGCGGGGGTTAAGAAGCCTGAAAGGGGGCTGGCTAAAATACTTTTTAGTCAGCCCCCTCGTATGGAAAAATCTTGTTATGCTGGAACTAGAAGAGGAATGCCGCTCCTACGCTCCAGTATGAGTTGTGAGTCTTGACGTTGTCGCTGCTTCCCTTGTACATATTGAGCAGCCCGTAGTGGTAGCCGAAGTTTACACGGATCATCTCCGCCACGTCAACGCCGATACCGGCTCCGAGGGAGATGTTGAAGCGGTTGAGGCTTCCGTTGTCGCCGTAGTTGTCAAGGGTGCTGCTGCTGCTTGTCCCGAGGGCGTTCACGGTAGTGGTGGTCTTGGAAGCTATGCCGAGTTCGAACTGCGGACCCGCGTAAACGAACGCGTTGAGCATCTCACCGAGTCCGACTCCGTACTTCACATTGACAGGGACTGCGATATAGTGGCTGTTGGTCCTGGCGCTGGCGCTGGCGACGACCGCGCTGCTGGCGTTGCTGTTGGTCAAGTAGCCGTAGTAGATGCCCGGCACTACCGCAAGTCCGTAGCCGAGGGTGTAGGCCGCGTCAGCTCCCACATAGAAACCCTGTGAGGTCACGCTGCTGCTGCTTGAACTTGAGCTGACGGTGGTGGTGGTTTTCGCTGTCTGATTGAGATAACCGGCTCCTACGCTGAACTGAGCCATTGCAGAAGTAGCTGCTGCGGCTACCAGAGCAAGAGTAAGAATGATTCTTTTCATTTGTATAAAATAAAAATAAGTTGTTTCCGACGTTATAGATGAGGCCTTCACCCGTTCCGTTGCAGAAATGCGGCGCAAAGATAAACTTTTTCGATAAATCAGCCAAAAATCCCGATTATATGTCCTGCCTTGCATCCGGAGGACAAAGTATCTATATGTATATACGAAAAAGCCGCAAAAACGGATTATTTTGAGTATTTTGCGAGAGCGTAAAAATACTGACACTGATGACCAAACATTTGATCCTGTCGGCGGTGGCCGCCCTGCTCTCTCTGCCGCTGTATTCCAAGGCTCCGGAGAGGGTGTCTTATGTCGATCCGATGATCGGGACAGACTTCACCGGGCACACTTTCCCGGGGGCGGTCTGGCCGTTCGGGATGGTGCAGCTCAGCCCCGACACGCGCCCCCGCAGCGGCGATTGGGACGGCTGCTCCGGCTACCACTACTCCGATTCGCTCATCTACGGCTTCTCCCACACTCACCTCAGCGGCACGGGCTGCGATGACCTCTGCGACATCCTCGTGATGCCGGTGAGGGACTATGCTGCGGATTCTCTTGACCGCAACGTCTACGCTTCGCCGTTCTCGCACGGGCGCGAAATCGCGCAGGCGGGCTATTATGAAGTCTATCTGGACGGTCCGGGGGTGACGGCAAGGCTCTCAGTCGGCAGGCGCAGCGGCTATCACGAATATCTCTTCGACAAAACCGCCAGCCCCCAGATAATCATCGACTTGACCCACAGGGACTTCCTGCTCGACTCCTATGTGTCGTTCTATGACGGGGGGACGGAGCGCATAAGCAGGACCGACAAGACGACGACTGCTCCCGGCGAGGGCCGCAGCGCCATCTGCGGCCGGCGGCGGTCTTCGAGCTGGTCACTTGATCAGGACCTTTATTTCTATATGGAATTCGGCGTCCCCATAGCGAGCCTCACGAACTTCGCCGACAGGGGAGCTCTGGTCGAGTTTGAGCGGGGACAGAAATCCCGCGGGGGTCAGACGGTCGCGGTGCGTGTCGGAATCTCCTCCGTCTCGGTCGAGAACGCCCGCGAGAATCTCCGCTCCGACGGCTACCGTACGCTCTCGCAGGCACGCAAGGCGGCGGTTGCGGCGTGGAACGGGTATCTCGGCAAGATCGAGGTCACTTCCTCCAATCCCGAGCGGCTCAAGACATTCTACACCGCTATGTACCACTGCGCTATCCACCCGAGCCTCTACTCGGACTCCAACGGAGAGTACCGCGGGATGGACCGCGAGGTGCACCGGGCCGAGGGCTTCGACCGCTACCATATCTTCTCGCTCTGGGACACTTTCCGCGCCCTGCATCCGCTCTTCGCCCTGATCGAGCGCGAACGCACGGTGGACTTCCTGAAGACTTTCCAAAGCATCTACGACGAGTGCGGCAAACTTCCGATATGGGAGCTCGCGGGCTATGAAACCAATTGTATGATAGGCTACAACAGTGTCGCCGTCATCGCCGACGCGCTTGCCAAAGGGATAGAATTCGATGCGGAGCGTATGCTCGATGCTATGGTCGCTTCGGCCCGCAAGCACGAATACGGCTTGGACAGCTTCTACGCCAACGGCGGGGTTCTTGCGGACGATGAGCACGAGTCCGTGTCCAAGACGCTGGAATACGCCTACGACGCGTGGTGCGTGAGCCGGGTGGCGCGGCTCCTTCTGGAGAAGCATCCCGGCAACGGGAAATACGCCGCCATAGCGGACGAATTCGGCGGCTATGCCGCATACTACGCGGGCTGCTTCGATCCGTCGACCGGGTTTATGCGCGCCCGGCTCAACGGACGCTGGCAGACACCGTTCGACCCGCGCGAGGTCAACAACCACTTCACGGAGGCCAATTCCTGGCAGTATAGTTTTTTCGTCCCCCAGGATGTCGAGGGGCATATAGACCTGCTCGGCGGGGACGAGGCGTACTGTGCGAAGTTGGACGCGCTCTTCTCCGCCCGGTCCCGCACGACCGGACGCACACAGGCGGACATCACAGGTCTTATAGGTCAATACGCCCACGGCAACGAACCGAGCCACCACGTAGCCTACCTCTATTCCTATGCCGGCAAGCCGTGGAAGACGCAGAGGCAGGTACGCGAGATCCTCACGACCCTCTACGGCACTTCGCCCGACGGGCTCTGCGGCAACGATGACTGCGGCCAGATGTCGGCCTGGTATGTGATGAGCGCGGCGGGACTCTACAGCGTCACCCCGGGCAGCACGGAACTTGTCCTCGGCTCGCCTCTCTTCGAGCGGGTGAAGTGGAATTTCGAGAACGGACGGAGTTTGGTGGTCTCCTCGCAACTGCCTGAAGGGGAAACGATTGAGGACTGTTCCTATGTTTGCGGGGCAACTTTGGACGGCGAGCCTTACTCCCGTTCATATCTGGAATTCAGCCGTATTATGGACGGCGGCGGGCTCTCGCTCGCGATGAGTCCCGAGCCAGAACCGCACTTCGGCGCGGCGCAGTCCGACCGTCCGCATTCGAGTCTGGCCATCCGTAGCGTTGCAAATCCGGTCTTCGTCCTGGACAACGATATGTTCAAGGACAGCATAAGCGTAGGCCTCTCCAACATCCCTTCCGGCAGCCGGGCGTATTATCGTATCGGAGAAGGGGAGTTCAGAGAATATGACGTCCCGTTCACCCTAAGGGAGAGCGCGTCGATGGAGGCTTACAATATCGCCTCCGATGGCCGGCAGAGCCATAGGGTGAAGTGCTGCGTGCATAGACTCAACAGCGATAAAAAGGTCTATATAACAGGGCATTACAACCCTCAATACAGCGCCGGCGGCGATGAGGGGCTTATCGATGGGCAGAGGGGCAGGCTCAACTGGAGGACCGGCGGATGGCAGGGCTACCAGGGCGAGGATTTCGAGGCGGTGGTGGATCTGCTCTCCGAGCGCGAGCTGCACAGGGTCGGGGCCGGATTCTGTCAGGATGCCCGCTCCTGGATATGGATGCCGAGGGAGGTGGAGCTTTACCTCTCCTCTGACGGGGAGAATTATACCCTGCTCCGCAGGATCGAGAACAGGGTGGACCCGCGCGATTATGAGGTCCAGATTCAGGACTTCGAGGTCGCCTGCCCGGCAGGAACGCGTGCGCGATACATCAAGGTGCGGGCGAGCCAGCTCGGTGTCATCCCCGAATGGCATCCGGGTGCCGGAGGCCGGAGTTTCATATTCATCGACGAAATCTGGGCGGAATAATAAAGGCGGGGGATAAGGAAAGTTGAGAGGAGGTGACTGACAAGTCCCGCAGGGACCGCGACGTAGGAGCGAAATACCCCTGATAGGGGTCGCAGGCGATAGTCTGCGGGGGTTAAGAAAGCAGAGGGGAGGTGACTGTTCCAGTCACCTCCCCTCTGCTTGGTAGTGGGTAGGAGAATCGAACTCCTATTGCGAGATTGAGAATCTCGAGTACTAACCGTTATACGAACCCACCGTTGCCGTCAGGGATTGCAAAGGTACGCATATTTTTGGAATACACAAGAGCCCCCGCGAAAAAACGTCAATTATTTCATCCTGTACGGGACATCATTGTAGAGGACGAAGCGCTTTGCCTTGCGGATCCACTTCTGCTCCTCCGCCTTGATATGCTCCTGCACGACGTCGAAGCTGAGATTGCCGCTCAGATACTCCTCGATGACGGGGTCGGCGAGCTTGACGAAGAGCGAGCCGTACATCTCGAACTCCGAATAGCGGTCGGCGAAGTGGCGCAGCAGCTGCAGGGTGTGCAGCAGCGAATGGTACTGCGCCCCCGGACGGAGCATAATCTGGTAGCCGAAGCACTGCTCTCCCGCATAGCGGCCGGCAGCCGGGGTGAATGAGCAGGGGCGCATCATCACACCCTCCGGGGAGGGGAGGAAGCGTACATCTCCGGTCTTGATGAACGGTGCGCCGAAATACTCGTACGGTCTCGGCGTGCCGATGGCGGGCGTGATGGAAGTATTGTTCCAGAGGCCGCCTCCGGGGTACATCTCGCAGCTGAACATCCCCGGGATGTCGGTTGCGGGGGCTATGACCCAGGGCAGGAATTCCTTGCCGGCGCGGGAGCAGGATGCGGAGATGACGTGGAGTGGGAAACGGGCTCCTATCTCGTTGCAGTAGAGATTGCACAGCTCGCCGAGCGTGAGCCCGTGGCGATGCGCGACCTTGGGTGTCCAGATGTCGGACTCTACTGCCGGCACGGTCCCTTCCACCGTCCGGCCCGCCGGATTGATATGGTCCACTATATATACTGAAGGCCCTTCCTCCCTGCGGGCGCACATCGAGAGCAGTCGCATCACGTCCCGGGTGTAGTTGAAGTACCTCGTCCCCACGTCCTGAATCTCCACCACCACGGCATCGATCCCTTCCAGCTCTTCGGCGCTGAAGTCGATATGCTTGGTCTCCGGGGAGAGCTCGCTGCCCGAAGGCCGGAAGAGTTTGACCAGATTGCCTCTCTCCCTGAAGACGTCGTAGAGATAGCCCCTGCCGTAGGGGTTCCAGCAGTTCTGCGTGCAGAAGCAGGCGACCCTGCCTTCCTGCAGGCTCCGGTCCAGCTGCTCCTCTATGGGCGTTGTCCTGAATGAGAACATTCTATATCAGCCTTTTGGCTATGTCTATCACCTCTTCTCCGAGCTTCTGCGCCTCGGCTTCGGTAGGGGCCTCGGAGTAGATGCGGATGATGGGTTCTGTATTGGAACGGCGCAGGTGCACCCATTTCCGCTCGGCGTCGAAGTCGATCTTGACTCCGTCCAGAGTGTTGGTCCGCTCGCCCGCATAATGCTCCTTGACTGCTGCGAATATCTTGTCTATCAAGGACTTGTCGCTGAGGTCGATACGGTTTTTCGCTATGTAGTATTGCGGCAGGGTGGCCTTGTAGGCGCTCACGCTCATCCTGCATTGCGCGAGTTTGCTCAGAAAGAGCGCCACTCCCACCATCGCGTCCCGCCCGCAGTGGCTGGCAGGGTAGATGACCCCTCCGTTGCCCTCTCCTCCGATCAGCGCCCCGACTTCGTGCATCTTGGTCGTGACGTTGACCTCACCCACGGCCGCGGCATAGTAGGTGCCGCCGTGCGCCTCGGTGACGTCGCGCAGAGCCCGGGACGAGCTTAGGTTGGACACCGTGTTGCGCGGCGTGACTCCCTGCTTCTCAGCTCTTTCCAGCAGATATTCCGCTACCGCGACGAGGGTGTATTCCTCCACGAACGCTTCGCCGTTCTCGCAGATGAACGCCAGGCGGTCCACATCCGGGTCCACGCTGATGCCAAGGTCGGCTTTCTCCCTCACCACGGTCTTGCTGAGTTCCGCGAGGTTCTTCGGGAGCGGCTCCGGATTGTGGGCGAAGTCGCCGGTCGCTTCGCCGTTGAGGACTATGCACTCCACGCCCAGCCTCTCGAGCAGGCGCGGCATTATGATGCATCCCACCGAGTTTATCGCGTCGAGCACCACCTTGAAACCGGCCCTGCGGACGGCCTCGGTGTCGACGGCTTCCAGAGCGAGGACGGACTCGACGTGTTCGTCGGTGAAGTCGTGCTCTTCGATATGTCCGAGCCCGTCCACCGGCGCGAAGTCGAACTCCCCGCTATCCGCGAGCTCGAGTATCGCCTGTCCTTCGGCTGCCGTCAGGAACTCGCCCTCCCCGTTGAGGAGCTTGAGGGCGTTCCACTCCCGAGGGTTGTGGCTGGCCGTGATGATGATGCCGCCGTCGGCCCCGGAGAACCTGACCGCCAGTTCGGTGGTCGGAGTGGAGGCGAAGCCGCACTTGACCACATCCACCCCGCAGGCTGTGAGTGTGCCGCAGACCAGCTGCTCGACCATCTCTCCGCTCAGGCGGGCATCCCTGCCGACCACGACCTTGTAGTGTCCCTTGCTGTCGGGAAGACCCTTGCGACGCCTCAGGCAGGCGCAGTATGCGTAGGTGAACTTTACTATGTCGACAGGGGTCAGGCCTTCGCCGCAAGGGCCCCCGATGGTCCCGCGAATTCCGGAAATAGATTTAATCAGTGTCATAATGTTTGCAAAATTACGAAAATAATCCTTATCTTTGCGCCCGATTTCAACAAACACTAGTGTAATATGAAAAAAGGAATCCATCCCGAAACCTACCGTCTTGTAGCTTTCAAGGATATGTCAAACGAGGAGGTATTCATCACCCGCTCCTGCGCCACCAGCAAGGAGAACATCACCATCAACGGAGTTGAGTACCCGCTCGTAAAGCTTGAGATTTCCAACACGTCTCACCCTTTCTACACCGGCAAGATGAAAATCGTCGACAGCGCCGGCCGAGTTGATATGTTCTACCAGAGATACAAGGCCCGCAAGAAATAATTTAATTCCCTGCGGCAAAGGCCTGAGGCGCGTCTCCGGAGAGTCCGGGGACGCGCTTTTTCATTGCGGGTCGACGTCGGCGTAGCAGCCTTCGGGCAGGGTTTCCAGGATTTCAGCTTTGCGGCTCGCGAGACCGGAGTCGCGGCGCAGGAAGTGGCGGGAGAGAACCTCGCCGCTGCCCTGGCGGCGGACTTCCACAAGGCGGCTGTATGGCGGGAAGTTGAATCTCTCCCTCTCGTCCAGCAGGGAGGTTTCGTCGCGGTCCGGGGAGAAGCGCTGCGGCACTGCGCTCTGGATGATGAGTCTCGGAGCGAATTCCCTCAGCATGGCGACGGTCTGCAAAGCTCTTTCGTCGCTGCGGAAGTCGTCTTTGGACAGCAGCGCATCTGCCTGAATCACTGCGAGCAGTCCGGCTCCGGGAGCGCCGTCTCGCTTGAGTTCGGAGAGGGTGGAGACGCTGACGGAGATGCCGGGGAAGAGGGCTGGGATTTCAGAAAGCTCCTCAGGCTTCTCCCAGCCGCGTATCAGTCTGAGTGGCCCCCCGGAGTCGAGGGCCGACTCGATCAGCTTGCGGGAGAAGACCCCGCGCATACCGTTCTTGCGGCGTTCCGCAGCGATGTCGATAAGCTCAATGCCGCCCTCCGCTTGCGCGTGAGTCTCGCGGAGGGTGTATTTGCCTGAGATGCAGTTGAGCAGGCTCTCGAGCGAAGGGCAGGCCGAGCCGAGGATTACCTGGGCCGAGTGAATGGAGGCGAGGTAGATTGCGGTGTCGCGCCCGTTGTAGCGCGGCGCAGGCTCGCTCTGCTTGTAGAAACCGTCCTGCTCCTCATCGATGATGACAAGCGAGAGTCCGTTGTAGGGCAGGAAGACGGCGGAGCGGGTGCCGAGTATCAGCGCTCTCTCGCCGCAGCGGACTCTGTCAGCCGCCTTGCGGCGCTGCGTCTGTGTCTTGTCGGAATTCACGACGGTGAGCCTGTCCCCGAATTCCGCCGCAAGCGATGCTTCCAGCCTGTCGCAGAACGCCTTTTCCGGGGTCAGGAGCAGCACCTGTCCGCCCCGCTCCAGAGCTTCTCTTATGTGTCTGATATAGATTGCAGTGCGGGAGTAGCCGCGAAGCAGGACCGGCTTGCCGGGAGAGGGCGGCTGTACGGCGCTCCGCGAATATGTCCTTGAGGCTTCCGCCCTGCGGATCTGCGCGAGCAGTCCGTCCCTGGACTCTTCGAGTCTCTGCCGCACACGCTCGCAGTGCTTGCCTTCAAGTTTGGAGCTGACGCTCGCGAGACGGCTTCTCAGCCTTGCGAGGTTGGCCTCCGCGGCCTGTTCGCTCTGCAGTCTGAGGGAGGGGAGTGCGGCGGAGAACACTTCACCTAAAGTGCAGAGATAGTATTCGGCGACGAACTCCCAGAGTTTTATCTCCTCCTCGCTGAGCCTCGATATGGACGCCTCCGGCCCGAGAATGCGCTGGACCCGGTCCACTGAGGGACTGACATCGCAGCGCCATACTATCCCCGTATATCTGCGTCCGGAGAACACGACACTCACCGCCTGCCCCCTGAGCAGTGGAATACCCGAACTGTAGAATGGAATCCACTTCAGCTTGAGGGGCAGCAGTACCTGGAAGTACCGGAGAGCCATCAGTCGCTGGACGTCTCGGAAGCCGTCTTCGCGAACTCCACAAGGGAATCCGGAATGTGGCAATATCCCCCCGGGTGCTTCTCAAGATAGTTCTGGTGCTCGTTTTCCGCCCGGTAGAAATTCTTGAGAGGCTTGACCTCGACGGCGAGCGGAGCTTTCAGCTCGCCTGAGATTCTGTCGTAGATCTTCCGGATGGATGGAAGGTCATCCGGGTCGGTATAGTATATGCCGCTGCGGTAGCGCGTGCCGACATCCGCGCCCTGCGCGTTGACGCTCAGGGGGTCGATGGCCCTGAAGTAGATCTGGAGAATGCGCTCAAGCCCGATTGCCTCCGTGTCGTAGCTGACGTGCACGGTCTCGGCGTAGCCTGTGGAGTCGGTGCTGACTTCCCTGTATGTCGGGTGGGAGATGTTGCCGTTGGCAAATCCCACTTCAGTGCCGATGACTCCGTGAATAGCTTTCAGATACCGTTCCGCCCCCCAGAAGCAGCCTGCGGCAAGATAGATCTCCTTTTTCATAGTTGTTTTGAGTCCGCCTTGGCCTGAAATGCGGCCTTGTCGATGATGAAGCGCTCGTGCAGGCCCTCTCCGATGAGCCCGCGCTCGTCGTGGGCGGAAACCTTGAACACGAGCCTCCTTCTGTCTATCTCCACGAGCTCCGTATCTGCCCAGACTCTCATCCCCGGAGGGGTGGCGGAGCAGTGGGTGACATTGATGAGCGTGCCTACGGAATCCTGACCGTCCTCAAGATAAGGGACTACCGAGAGCACCGCCGCCTTTTCGATAAGGGAAATCATCATCGGGGTGGCATAGACCTTTACCGAACCGCTGCCGACATTCTTTGCCAGCAAATCTTCCGTAACGATGGTCTCCGCGTGACCTCTTATGCCAATCTGAACCATAAACCCGCAGTTCTCTACCACAAAGATAGACCTTTTTGACGGATATTCAAAAAGTATGGAAACTTTTCTAACTTTGCACACGATGCAGAAGAGTCAATATCATATTTTCAGCCCATACAGGGTGTGCCCGCTGGGGGCGCACGTGGATCATCAGCACGGTCTGGTGACGGGCTTCGCCATCGACAGGGGCGTGGACCTGTGGTTCGACGTCCGGGACGACAGCACGGTGTCGCTTGACAGCGAGACTTTTACCGGACATACGGAGTTTGATATCGCTTCCGCCGCTTCCGTGAAGCGGGGCGACTGGGGAGACTATGCGCGGGGGGCGAAGTTCGCCCTGCAGAAGCGCTTCCGTCTGTCCCGGGGCATCACCGGCCTCCTTAGGGGGAGCATCCCGGTGGGCGGACTGAGCAGCAGCGCGGCGGTGCTGATCGCCTATGTGATGGCGTTTGCGCGGGCCAACGGCATCGTTCTGGAGCCGTTCGAGGTGGCGAAGATAGCCTCCGAGGCGGAGCGCGAGTATATCGGGCTCAACAACGGTCTGCTGGACCAGGCCTGCATCGCCCTGGGCAGGAAGGACCACCTGCTGATGCTGGACTGCGAGGACAACGAATACCGCCTCATCCCGAGACATCCCGATATGCCCGAGTTCGAGCTGGGCATCTTCTTCAGCGGGCTCTCGCGGAGTCTCGTGTCGAGCGACTACAATCTCCGTGTGGCGGAGTGCCGGACGGCGGCCTGGGTGGTGCAGGCATATGAGAACATCCCGCTGCGGGAGCAGAGTAAGACTTTCCTCCGGGACATCAGCGAGAGTATGTTCAAGCGCCACCGCGACGAGATGCCGCCGCGGTTTGCCCGCAGGGCGGAGCATTTCTTCGGCGAGCACAGGCGTGTGCGTGAGGGGGTGACGGCCTGGGAGACCGGCAATCTGGAGTGGTTCGGCAGCCTCTCGAAGGCCAGCTGCGAGAGCTCCATCCACAACTACGAGTGCGGCAGCCCGGAGCTGACGGCCATCTACAACGCGATGCTCACGACGGACGGGATCTACGGGGGCCGGTTTTCCGGCGCGGGATTCAAGGGGGCCTGCATCGCGCTGGTGAACCCTTCGAAAAGGGAGAGCGTCGAGCGCGAGATAAGAGAGAAATATCTCGCACAGTTCCCGCAGTACCGGGACACGTTCAAGGTGTATTTCTGCAAGTCGGACGACGGAGCGAGGTTCGTATGAAGAATATAGTTCTGGCCGCGGGCTATGCGACAAGGCTCGGGGAGCTGACGAAGAATTTCCCCAAGCCCCTGCTCAAGATAGGGGACAATACGATTCTCGGGAGGATGCTGGACGATATCGACGGGATCCCCGACATCGATGAGCATATCATCATCACCAACCACCGCTTCGCCCCGGTATTTGAGGGGTGGAGGAGAGGCCTGAGTTATACCAAGCCCATAACCATCGTGGACGACGGCACGGAAAGCAACGGGACAAGGCTCGGGGCGGTGTGCGATCTGCTGATGGCGATGGAGACTCTCGGGATCGACGATGATATGCTGGTGGTGGCGGCGGACAATATTCTGGAGTTCTCGTTCCGGGGCTTCGTCGACTACGCCCGCAGGAAGGGCGCCTCCTGCATCATCTGCCACGAACAGCCTAGCATCGAGAAGCTTCAGCGCACGGGCGTGGTGGTGCTGGACTCCGATATGCGGGTGCTGAATATGGAGGAGAAGCCCCGCGAACCCAAGAGCAGTTGGGCGGTGCCTCCGTTCTATATATATCTCCGCAAGGACTTGGACCTGGTACGGCACGCCGTCGAGAACGGTTGCGGACGGGATGCTCCCGGCAATCTCGCACACTATATGGTGGAGCATACGGACATATATGCCTGGCCGGCGGACGGCGGGCGTTTCGACATAGGAAGCCTTGACACATATTACGAGGCGGTGGAGAGATACGGCAGATGAGACGGTCATTCATTATTCTGGCGGCGGCGCTCGCAGTGCTGCTGTCCTGCAATCCTGCCGCGCGGAATTCGGCCCGCAGCGGCGATCTGCTGTTCGTGTCCATCCCGGCGGATTATGACCTCAACGCCGGCTCGATGTCGGGCGCGATAGCGGCTTCGACCTCCGGGGGAGCGGAGCAGATGAGGATACACGTGGCGATTCTTGAAGTGCGGGGCGACTCGACCTGGATTATCGACGCGACGATAAAGCACGGCGTGGACCGGCATCCGCTGGACACTTTCCTCGCGGACTTCACGCTTCGGGACGGGCGTTTGCCGGAGTTTGAGGTGATGAGGCCGAAGGTGAGCGCAAAGCAGGCCGCCCTCTTCGTGGAGAATGCCAAGAAGTTCCTCGGGCAGCCCTACGACGTGCATTTCCTGCCGGACAACGGGGCGATGTACTGCAGCGAACTGGTCTACAATTCGTACATAAGCCCGGCGGGGGAGCGTCTTTTCAGCGAGTCCCCGATGAACTGGCGCGATGCTGGCGGGGAGATACCGCTATACTGGCAGGAGCTCTTCGCCCTGCTGGGCGAGGAGGTGCCGCAGGGTGTCCCGGGCACTAACCCGCAGATGATGGCGGGGGAGGATTGTCTCACGCGGGTGAACTGCCGTCTCGTAAGCCGCTAGCCTGGCGGGTGGACCTCCGGCCCGGAGGCAGGTAACCCGCTTGCCCGCCTGCCCGCTTGCGGAAGGCATCCTTTATCTTCCCAGCAGCCAGCCCAGACGCTCCGCCGTGTAGGACTGCTCGCAGGTCATCTCGTGAGACCACTGCTCCGATGCGGGCACTATCGTGCAGGAAGCGGTGCCTCCGGCGGCGTTGATGCGCTCGCAGAATGCCGCGACATCCTCATATGCCGTCTTCATAACTGCGTCAGCTTCGCTCATCACCGTGCAGACACGGAGCGATTTGAAATTGGCCGCGTCGGCCGCACCGGGTTTCCCCGCGACAGGCATTATCCCGCTGAATCTTCCGGGGTAAGCATTTGCCAGCGACCAGGTCCCGGTGCCGCCCATCGAGCCTCCGAGGGCATAGACTCCCGCGCAGGAAGCCTCGTACTCTCCGATAAGCTTCGCGAGCGGCTCGTTCATCTTCGCGCCCCAGCTGCCGGAGGAAGGGCATTGCGGGACAATGAATATGCTCGGGATGGAATTGTCCGCCAGATATTCCGCGATGACGCTGACGGCGACCTCCTTCAGCTGGGTTTCGTTGTCCTCGCCCTTTGATGTGCCGCCGTGGAGATACAGCACCAGGACCGGTTTCGAACCGTCGTCCGCCGCTATGTTTTTCATCCTGTAGGGCAAAGTCCCGCTGACATATTTCCCGAATCCGTCGAGAGGGGAGTCCGGTACGACGGAAGGCTGTCCCTTCTCAGAGGAACAGCCCGCCGCGGCGATAATCAGGGCGGCCACCACCCCGTATGCTCTACCTGTGTGCATTGCCTCTTGCCTTTGACGGACGCGGTTTTGCGCCTTGAGGCTTGTCTTTCGAAAGCTTGCGCATCATATCCCGTTCAATCTCATACACCCGGGATATCTGCTCCTGGGAGAGGAAGGTGCTGTAGATGTCATAGTACTTCCTGCGGAGGTCGAGCATCTTCTGGCTGCGATCGAAGCGCTGCCGTATCTGCTCTTCGTCCGCTTTGTCGGACTGCTTCTTCTCCGGACGCGGCCCCAGCGCCCAGAGCTCCTCCTGGAAACTGCAATAGGTCTCCTTGAATCTGTCGCTTGTGGCTTTGTCGAACGCGAGGGTTTTTGAGATGTGCTCGGCCTGTTTTATGGCCAGCTCCTCGCGGCTGATTCTGTCGGGGCGGCCCTGTGCGGACAGCGGCATAGAGATAACTGCGGCGACTGCCGCCAGTATAAGTTTTGTAATAATCGTTCTCATTGATTTCTAATAATTTATATTGATAAATGTGTCTTCGTCATATAAGTCCGAGAGGAAGGTCCGGTCGGCATTGTCGAGACTTTCGAAGGCCTGCTGCACCTGTGCGAAAGTGTCTGGTACGGATATCTGACGATGCCAGGCGAATACCGCCGCAAGTGCCAGCGAGGCTGCGGCCGCAAACGCGATGAGGGCAGTGCGCAGTCTGCGCCGGGGCTTCCTGGCGCACCCCGTGGCCGATAGGACATTGCGCTCAATCTCGTCAAACGTTCCTTCCGGAACTATATATGGCATCCGTTTGCCGATGCCCGGCATATTGAGATTCTTATCCATCGTGTTCTTTCAGATAATTTGAGACCTTGATTTTCGCATTGTGCCAGTTGGCTTTCGCCCCGTCGGGAGTCGTGCCGGTGATTTCGGCGATCACGCTGAAACTCAACTCGTCATAGTAGCGGAGGTTGAATGTCTGCCTCTGCTTCCGGGGGAGTGAGAGTATCGCCTTCTGGAGATTGACCGCCTCGATGTCCGTGAAGTCGACATATTCGTCCGCAAGCATCGACATCGCCTCGGCATTGCCTTCGATATCCGTTGTAGGGTGACGTTTCCCGACTATGCGCAGCGCCTCGTTGGTCGCTATCCGGTAGAGCCAGGCCGTGAATGAGCGGCTGCGGTCATACTTATCCAGAGAGCGGAATACCCTGATGAAAGTCTCCTGCGTGGCGTCCTGCGCGTCTTCGCTGTTCACAGTGATCCGCCGGATGTGCCAATAGACTGGCTCCCTGTACTCTTTCAGGAGCAGGCGGAATCCCGCCTGAGGGTTCCATCCGAGCAGTCTCACTATGTTCTTTTCATTCATCAGCCAATACGTAAACCGTTTTCTTCCCCTGTGTCGTGCGGGCGAGAGGATATGTTTTGTCCAAGGTGAACGAATCCAGCTCCGCTTCCGCAAACTCGCTGTCGAGTCCGGTGAATCTGCAATATTTGCTGACCGAAAGATAGCCATTCTTCCGGATAAATGCTACGGCCATCTGCTTGCGTTCCGGACGGGAGGTCCGGTTGATCGTAGTGGAGCGTTCCACCCGGATTGTCCGGAAGCTCGGGAGCGGCGTCGTGTAATAGTATCCGTGATACCGTCCCCAGCCGCCGTGGCGTCGCGGTCCGTACGGACCGTTCGCCCCCGCCGGCGCCGAAGCTGCAACTGCAAGCACTGTGGCCAACGCTACAGTAAGTAAACCTGTTCTCATAATTTCAATGTCTTTAAATCCTGTTTTTCGAGACGTCTCAATATATATACCCGGCAGGATGGCGGAAGTAAAATCGTGTCAGGTCCGGATATGATGCCTGCGGGGCGGGGAAGAAACGCTGCGGCTGCCGCGGACCGTTGAACAAGGGAGAAAAATACTTATATTTGTCCACTCTGACGTCCGTATCGGGCGATGCCGTGTCAAAGAGCTTCCGTAAGCCGCAGTCCCCGTACTGACGCTCGCGACAGCGGTGGTTGTATTGCTGACAATATGGGGATTGCTTTACTTTACGACTATGGCTGAAATTGATAAGGAAAAGGCGATTCGAGCAATAGTGGGCAGTTTCGTGGAAGCCTATGCGTCCGGTTTCTCTGACAGGCATATTGCCGAGGTCAATGATGAAGACGGGGTCATCAATATGAAAATCCACAATATCTTCATTGCGGCGCTTGGGCCGGAGATACAATATTATTCGGCGCTTGCCGGACCGTTGGACAGTTCCCTGGGCAATATGCTTGAGAAGATGGCAATCAAGATAGCCTCGCTCAACTATACCGTCAGTCAGCACGTGGAAGGGATACTGTACAAAGAGCAGACGGACTATATCACAGAGGTCCTCGAAAAGTATAAAAGACACGAGATATCCCCTTCGGTTGATGACTATGAGGGAATTACGCTAATGAAAGGCCCGGTCATCCAAAAACGTCACGAAAGCGACTACTATCTATGCGATGAGGAAAGCGGGAAGCATTACCTGATTGAACTGAAGATCGGAGGCGAGCTTGACAACAAAAAGGCGAGGTCCGAAAAAGAAGCGTTGCTGGAGCAATACTGTATCCTCACGAATCGGCTTGGGGAGGAGAATGTGCAGATACTCTTCGCTACAGCTTATAATCGATATGGAGAAGGGAAGCCCTGGACACAGGGACGGGTTCTTCAGTTCTTCGCAAAAGAGGAACTGTGCATCAGCCGCGATTTCTGGAATCTGGTCAGCAAATCAGACCGGGGCTATGATATCGTAATGGATGAGTACACAAGGAACGCCCATCTCATAAACGACGCGCTCAATAAGATTAAGATGGCTTATTTGCCGGAACAGCAGCGGTTGATAACGAATTACTGATAATCCGCCGCTGATAAGCCCGCCTATCCTCTGATGCTGACCGTAAATCCCTCTTCGATCAGCGGGGCGACGAGTTCGCGCATACGCGCTTCGCCGAATTTCTCCAAGCCCTGCTGCGGGGTGGGGCGGGCGATGGTGTAGACCATAAGCTCGCGCGGACGCAGCTCCCGCACGATGTCCATCCACCCGTTCAGGACCTCTGGGGCGGAAGTGTCGAAATCACGGCTTTTCAGAAACATAGTCTGAAGCACGAACTCGCCCTCGAATTTCTTAAGCGACTCCACCACGCGCGACAGGCTGTAGCCCGGGGCGGGACGGTTGATGCGGGCGACGAGGGCGTCGGAGGGGGCGTCGATCTTCATTATCGGATTGTCCACCTTGCGCAGAGCCTCGAACACGGCGGGGATGTGGACGCGGGTGGCGTTGGAAAGCACCGAGACCGCAGTTCCGGGGTGGTAGCGGTCGCGCAGGGCGAGGGTGTCGCCGATAATCTGCGGGAACTGGGGATTGAGGGTCGGCTCCCCGTCGCCGGAGAATGTGATGGAGTCTATCGCGACCCCGTCCCGCGCACATTGCGCGAGCTTGGTCTCCAGCGCCTCCCGTACTTCGGCGGCAGAAGGCAGCTGCTTGTCCTCCAGGCCGTCACGGTTCCACCCGCACTCGCAGTAGATACAGTCGAAATTGCATATCTTGCCCTTCCGGGGCAGGAGATTGATCCCGAGCGATGAGCCGAGCCGGCGGCTGTAAATCGGGCCGAATACCGTTTCCTCGCGTATCATTTCCTAAAACTTTCCGTCTTTGTTGGCCTCCTCGATGCTCTGGTAGAGGTAGGTCGGGTAGTTGCCGCTGAAGCAGGCGAGACACAGCTCGCTGCGGTGGCCGGCTTCGTACAGCGCTTCCTCGGAGAGGAAGGCCAGAGAGTCCGCATCGAGCATCTGCCTGACTTCCGCTATGCTCTTGTGGGCGCAGATCAGCTCGTCGTAGGTCGAGATGTCAACCCCGTAGAAGCACGGGCTCTTGATGGGCGGGCTGGCGATGCGCAGATGCACCTCCGCCGCTCCGGCTTCGCGGAGCATCTTCACTATCCTCCGGGAGGTCGTGCCTCTCACGAGCGAGTCGTCTATCAGCACGATTCTCCTGCCTTGGACGACTGTCTTGACTGCCGACATCTTCATCCTCACGCCCTTCTCGCGCAATTCCTGCGACGGCTGTATGAAGGTGCGGCCGACATATTTGCTCTTGATGAGGCCCATCTCGTAAGGCAGACCGGAAGCCTCGGCATAGCCCATCGCGGCACTGAGGCTGGAGTCCGGCACGCCGACCACTATATCCGCGTCCGCAGGGGCTTCGCGGTAGAGGAGACGCCCGCTCAACTTCCTGAAGTTATGTACGTTGCAGCCTTCTATATCGCTATCCGGGCGGGAGAAGTAGATATACTCCATCGCACACATATAGTTGTGGCGGAAGTCGGAGTAGCGGTTGCAGCGTATTCCGTTGTGGTCTATGGTCACGATTTCTCCCGGCTCGACGTCCCGGATATACTCCGCGCCTATCACGTCGAAGGCGCAGGTCTCGCTGCTCACCGCGTAGCCGTCCCCGATCCTGGCGAGCGAGAGCGGGCGGAGTCCGTGCTTGTCGCGGCAGATGTAGATGCGCTTGGCGGTCATCACGAGGAAGGCGAACGCCCCCTCCATCATATTGAGTGCGTCCTTGATCGCCACTATGCGCGGACGCTTGCGTTCCTTGGTGTCCTTGCGGATGAGGTGGGCGAGGATTTCGCTGTCGGATGTGGACTGGAAGATGCTTCCCCTGTCCTCAAGGTAGCGCCGCAGCTGCGCGGAGTTCACGAGGTTGCCGTTGTGGGCGAGCGCGAAGTCGCCGGTGTTGTGGTGGAAGAGGAACGGCTGCACGTTCTCGCTGCAGTCGCCCCCTGAGGTCGAATAGCGCACGTGTCCGATGGCCATATCGCCGGGGAGTGAAGCAATCCTGCTCTCGTCGAAGACCTCCGCCACGAGACCCTGTCCCTTGACCCGGCGCAAGATGCCGTCATCGCCCCTTGACACTATCCCGCATCCTTCCTGCCCCCTGTGCTGGAGGGCGTGCAGCCCGTAATAGACCAGATTTGCGGCATCCGGCACCCCGTATATGCCGAAAACCCCGCACTCTTCGTGTATTTCTCTGCCCGGAAAAAACATAGGGCAAAAGTAAGAATATATTTTCAGATACTGCGAAAAAACTCCTAACTTCGCAACTTCATCTACCTCACATATTATGAAAGCAATCGTAAGCACCGACTTCAACTTTCCGGGCCGAAGCGCCAAGTATCAAGGCAAGGTCCGCGATGTCTACGGCATCGGAAACGAGCATCTCGTGATGGTGGCCACCGACCGCATATCCGCATTCGACGTGGTGCTTCCCGAGGGAATACCTTACAAGGGGCAGGTGCTCAACCAGATAGCATCCCGCTTCCTGGACGCCACCGCCGACATCATCCCCAACTGGAAGATAGCCGAAATCGATCCTATGGCCACCGCCGGCTGGAGGTGCGAGCCTTTTAAGGTCGAGATGGTCATCCGGGGCTACCTCACCGGCCACGCCTGGCGCGAGTACAAGGCCGGCAGGCGTACGCTCTGCGGCGTGAGGATGCCGGAGGGGATGGTGGAGAACCAGAAGTTCCCAGAACCCATCATCACCCCGACCACCAAGGCCGCCGAAGGGCACGACGAGGACATCAGCCACGCGGATCTGGTCGGGCGCGGCATCGTCTCCGAGTCTGATCTGCTCAGGCTTGAGGACTACACCCGCGCTCTCTACCGCAGGGGCTGCGAACTGGCCGCCGGCAAGGGTCTCATCCTTGTGGACACCAAATACGAGTTCGGGCGCAGGGACGGGAAGATTATGCTGATGGACGAGATCCACACCCCTGACTCCTCCCGCTATTTCTATGCCGAAGGCTACGAAGAGCGGCTCGCCAAGGGGGAGAGGCAGCGCCAGCTCTCCAAGGAGTTCGTGCGCGAGTGGTTGATGGCCGGCGGATTCAGCGGTCAGCCGGGGCAGAGAGTACCCGAGATGACGCCGGAAGTGGTCAGCGGCATCACCGACCGCTATGTTGAACTCTACGAGCACATCACCGGAGAGAAATTCGTCCCGGCGCAGGGCGGAGACCCCCTCGCACGCATCGGGGGCAATATCAACGCGTTCATTGACAAATACGTGAAGCTATGATAGAGAGGTATTCCCGCAAAGTGATGAGGGATGTCTGGACCGAGGAGAACAAGTTCAGCGCCTACCTGGAAGTGGAGATCCTCTCCTGCGAGGCCTGGAGCCGGCTGGGAGTCATCCCGGAGGAGGACGTGGCCAAGATTCGCGCCGCCGCGAGGTTCGACGTTTCCCGCATACGGGAAATCGAGGAGCAGACCCGCCACGACGTGGTGGCGTTCACCCGAGCGGTGAGCGAGAGTCTGGGCGAGGAGAAGAAGTGGGTGCACTACGGGCTGACCTCCACCGACGTGGTCGATACCGCCAACGGCTACCTGCTCAAGCAGGCCGACGCGATACTTCTAAAGGACTTGGAAGCCTTTCAGGAGGTTCTCAGGCGCCGTGCGCACGAGTTCAAGAACACTCCTTGCATCGGCCGCACCCACGGCATCCACGCCGACATCACTTCGTTCGGGCTCAAGTGGGCGCTCTGGTACGAGGAGATGAAACGCAACATCGAGCGCTTCAAATATGCCTGCAAGGGGGTTGAGGCCGGCAAGATGAGCGGGGCGGTGGGCAATTTCGCCAACATCCCCCCTTTCATTCAGGACTATGTCTGCGGGAAGCTTGGAATAGACTCCGCCAACATCTCGACCCAGGTGCTTCAGCGCGACAGGCACGCATACTATGTAGCCACACTGGCCATCATCGCCTCCACCCTCGAGCAGATGGCCTTCGAGGTACGCAATCTTCAGCGCACGGAAGTCCGTGAGGTCGAGGAAGCGTTCCGCAAGGGGCAGAAGGGCTCCAGCGCGATGCCGCACAAGCGCAATCCGATCAGCAGCGAGAACATCTGCGGCTGCGCCCGGGTGATGAGGGGCTATATGACCGCTTCCTGCGAGAACCTGGCCCTCTGGCACGAGAGGGACATCTCCCACTCCTCCACCGAGCGCATCATTCTGCCGGACGCGACCGAGCTTCTGGACTATATGCTCAACCGCTTTATGGGGATACTCGACAACCTGACTGTCTATCCGGAGCGTATGCTCGCCAACATCTGGCAGACGAAGGGCGTGATTTTCGCGCAGAGGGTGATGAACGCCCTGATAGGCAAGGGGCTGTCACGCGAGGAGGCCTATGACACCGTGCAGCCTATAGCTATGAAGGCCTGGACGGAGGGGCACGACTACCTGACCCTCCTCAAGGGCAGCGACAAGGTCTGCGGCCTGCTCACAAAAGAAGAACTCGAGAACTGTTTCACCCTCGAGTACTACTTCAAAAATGTCGATTACATCTTCAGCCGCGCAGGGCTGGCTAAAAATACTTTTTAGCCAGCCCTGTCCGGGCTTCTTAACCCCCGCAGACTGCCGTCTGCGACCCCTATTAGGGGTATCTCGCTCCTACGTCGCGGTCCCTGCGGGACTTTTTAGTCTCCTGCGGGGCCGGCTGATGCACTTTCAGTCAGCTCCCGCTACCGTATGACGATTTCGCCCCTGTCGGGACCGACGGAGATGATCCTGACCGGGCATCCGGTCTCCGCCTCGATGAAGCTGACATAGTCCTTGAGCTCCTGCGGGAAGTCCCTGTAGTCGCGCACCGGGCAGATGTCGCTCCTCCAGCCCTTGAACTCCCGGTACACCGGCTTCACCTGCTCCCCGCTCTCGAACGGGAACCAGTCCACCGTCCTGCCGCCGACCTCATAGGCCGTGGCGACCTTTATCGTGTCGAAGCCGTTGAGCACGTCGGCTTTCATCATTATCAGCTCTGTGACACCGTTCATCATCACGGCGTATTTCAGGGCCACCATATCCAGCCATCCACAGCGTCGCGGGCGGCCCGTGGTGGCGCCGTACTCGTGTCCGATGCTGCGGAGCCGCTCGCCGGTCGAGTCGAAGAGTTCGGTCGGGAACGGGCCGCCGCCCACGCGGGTGCAGTATGCCTTGAATATCCCCATCACCTTGCCCACCCTGCACGGAGCGACCCCGAGGCCGGTGCAGACGCCGGCGGTCATAGTGTTGGATGAAGTCACGAACGGATAGGTGCCGAAGTCGATGTCGAGCATAGAACCCTGCGCGCCCTCGGCGAGGACCGGAGAGCCGGAGTCGAGGTAGCGGTTGACGACGAGTTCGCTCTCGATGAACTCGAACCTGCTCATCTCCTCCACCGCCGAGAGCCACTGCTGCTCGTAGGAAGAGATGTCGTAACTGAAGTCATACTGGGCGAGCAGTCCGAAGTGCTTCTGCTTGAGGGCCTCGTAGCGCTGCCTGAACTCCGGGGAGAGTATGTCTCCGACGCGGAGTCCGTTGCGCCCCGTCTTGTCCATATAGGCCGGACCTATGCCCTTGAGCGTGGAGCCTATCTTGCTCTTGCCTTTGGCGGCTTCGCTCGCCGCGTCGAGAGCCCTGTGCGTAGGCAGGATGAGCTGGGCCCTCTTGGAGATGAGCAGTTTCGTGCTGACATCGCCGGCCTTCTGCTCGATGGCGCGGATCTCCTCCATCAGGATGACGGGGTCTATGACGACTCCGTTGCCTATGATGTTGACCGAGCCCTCGCGGAATATCCCGGACGGTACGGTATGCAGCACGAAGCCGTCGCCGTCGAACTTCAGCGAATGGCCGGCATTAGGACCGCCCTGGAAGCGGGCGATCACTTTGTAGTCAGGGGTAAGGACATCCACGACCTTACCTTTCCCCTCGTCGCCCCACTGGAGCCCGAGCACAACGTCAAGTTTTTTCATTATAAAAGTAATATCGAAATACCGGTTTGTAAATTTAATGATATTATTCGGAACGGCAAAGCTCTTTCTGCTCCCCGGCGACCAGCCGTGTCCTCATCCAGCGCTCGCCCCGGATTCGGAACGCGAAGATCAAGCCCTTGATGCTGAGCTCAGCAGCCATAGCTATCCAGTAGCCCGTCAGTCCGAGCCGAGGGATCAGCATCAGCGCGAGCCCGAGGCGTATTACCCACATACTGAGCAGGTTGATGGCAGACGGGACGAGAGTGTCGCCGGCCCCGACGCAGCAGCCGTAGGCGACTATGCTGACCCCGTAGAGGAGTTCCGCGCACGCCTCGATCCTCAGGCACGACGCGCCCAGCGAGACAACCTCCGGGTCGGTGCTCATAAGCCGCATAATCTCCGGGGCGAACCAGGCCATAAAAACGGCGAGCAGCGTCATCATCGAAGCCCCGGTGGATATCGTGACCTTGGCGAAGCTGCGGGCCATATCCCTGCGTCCCGCGCCAAGGCTTTGCCCCACGAGGGTTGTCGCCGCGTCCTGCATCCCGTATCCCGGCAGGTAGCAGAAGCCCTCCGCGATGATGGCGAACGAGTTGGCGGCGATGGCCACGGTGCCGAGCGGCGCGACTATCACGGTGGCCGCGATATATGCCCCCCTCGTCACGAGGTTCTGCAGCCATAGCGGCCAGGTGATGTCCAGGGCGCGGCTGTAGATCTCCCTGCTCTCCTCCCGGCCTATGCGGGCCCTCCGTCCGGAGAGTTTGAGCTCCGGCGAGGCGGTGAATATATATATGAGCAGGAACACTCCGGCGCAGATGGTGGCGAGTCCGGTGCCTATCGCCGCCCCCTTGACCCCGAGCCCCAGCATATAGATGAATATATAGTTGAACCCGATGTCCAGCAGGCACATCACCATACTTGTGATGCTGGGGACCTTGAGGTTGCCGCTGGCGATGAGCGAGGCCTCGCAGAACACCGCGAGCTGAAGCCCCGGCAGCAGGAAAGCATAGATCTTGAAATACGCTGCAGCATCCTCCAGAATTTCCTCCGAGCCGCCCAGCCAGGTCGGGAGAGCGTCTCCGATGGAGAATCCCAGGACGGCAATCAATACGCTGAGCGTCAGGGCGGTGGACAGCCCCTTGCGGAAAATGCGCTTGGCCCCCTCGAAGTCGCGTGCGCCGCAGCGGTGGGCGATCTGCACGCTGAAGCCGGAGTTGTTGGCGTAGCAGAATCCGCCGAGTATCCAGGTCGAGGTGCTGACCAGTCCGACGGCGGCCGCCTGGGCGGAGCCGAGCCTCCCCACCATCGAGGCGTCGATATAGCTCATCAGGCACATCGAGAGCTGCGCGAGTATGGCCGGCAGGGAGAGGAGCAGGGTCAGCGTGAACTGCTCCTTTCCGCTCATCGGCTCGCCGCTGCGGAGTCTGCCGAGAAGTATGTCCTTGCGTGACGCTGCCATTGCCCCCGGGGTGAGAAGTCGTTGTGAAAACCGGCGCGAAGTTAGCAAAAATCCCCGTATTCCGCTTACGGCGCCGGGCCGGGGGATTGTTGATAACTTTGTTGAAAACTTATATTCACCCCTTGGGGGAGGGCGGTCCAATATTCCTAAATTTGTTCGCAGGACAGAAGTCGCAGGTTAGTCACCCCCATAGGGGGCGGCACGGGGCGGCTTCCGCCTAAGTTATTGAACTTAAGTTTCGCAAGTGCGAAACACGGTTTTTTGAGGCCCGTAGGGCCGAA
>CAVILJ010000027.1:0-25062 GCA_963643555.1 Acetatifactor sp. | reverse complement strand
GTCTGCGACCCCTACTAGGGGTATTTCGCTCCTACGTCGCGGTCCCTGCGGGACTTTTTAGTCAGCCACTTTTTAGGCTTCTTAACCCCCGCAGACTGCCGTCTGCGACCCCTACTAGGGGTATTTCGCTCCTACGTCGCGGTCCCTGCGGGACTTTTTAGTCAGCCACTGCAAGCCGGGCGCCTATCAGCGTGCGGGGGAGAGCAATTCCATACACATACGGCCGTTGTGGTACGGACATTTCCAGAAGCCGGCGCGGTCGTCGTCGGTGTTGGTGCTGCCGTCCTCCCGGATGCTCCAGTACCATTCTCCGTCCGGGGCGAGCAGATGCTCCTTTGTGAACTTCCAGCAGGCCTCCGCGGCCTCCTCCCAGCGCAGGTCGCCCGTCTTGAGGTAGCGGTGGTGGCATCCGGCCACGGTCTCCGCCTGCACCCACCAGTGCCGGTCGCCGTCGCGCATTCCGCTCGCGGGGTCGTACTCGTAGATCATCCCGCCCTCCGGGGTGAAGCCCTCCATCGCGGCGCAGGCGACCCTGTGGCAGACGTCCTCGCACTCGCGGGCGACCTCCACGTCCCCGAGCACTTCCGCCGCTTCGGCGAGCAGCCAGGAGGTCTCGATGTCGTGGCCGTATGAGACGGCGGTGGAGTGCGGGGCCCAGTCGTCGCCGAAAAATAGGCCCAGATGCCCGTCCGGGCGCACTATCTTCGCGGTGAAGATGCCGATCAGATTTGTGAGCGCCGCCCGCAGCCTGCCGTCCTTCCATACCCGGTAGAGGCCGGTGTAGGCTTCTAGGATATGCAGATGCGTGTTCATCGTGCGGGAGTCGTTCTGGTCCTTCTCCGAGAGGCGCACGTCCTCTATGGGACTCCAGTCGCGGGCCGCAGCCTCGGCGTATCCGTTGCCCGTCGGGTCATAGCTGTGGCTCTCGATGCAGTCGAAGAGCCCGACCGCGAGCTCCAGAGCCTCCCCGCAGGCGGTGGCGCGGTAGTACTCGGCGAGGCCGTAGATGCCGAAGGCTATGGCGTAGAACTGCTTGTGGCAGTCTTTCGGGCGGCCTTCCGCGTCGAGACTCCAGTACATCCCGCCCTCCTCGCGGTCGATGAAGCGGTCGCGGATCTCGCGGTAGGCCCTGTCCGCCGCAGCCTTGTAGCCGCTCTTGCCGAGCAGGCGGTAGGCGGAGGAGAAAGTCCAGAGTATCCGGGAGTTGAGTATTGCGCCCTTGTCTGCGGCGGCGTCAAGGACACCCCTGCCGTCGATGCGGCCGTACCAGCCGCCGCGCGGGTCCTGCATCTTGGATATCCAGTAAGGGAGGATGTCGCCCTCCAGCTCGGTCAGAAAGTCTTCAGTGTACATAACGCTCACAAAGTTATCGGATTTCATCACAAAAGCAGCATTTCTGCGGTTTTTGAGAAAAATATGTCAAAAAAGTATTATATTTGTTTCCGATAAGCATTATAATTATGTCCGACGCGCTCTCCGAAATCTCCGAACTCGCCCAGAAAGACTGCTTCTACATAGTCGAGAGGCACAAGAAAGAATTTACCTATCCGCTTCACCGTCACCGAGAATACGAACTCAACTTCATCCAGAACGCCCCGGGCGTGCGCCGCATCGTGGGAGACAGCGTGGAGACGATAGGGGACTTCGACCTCGTGCTGATCGCGGGGGAGAACCTTGAGCACGTCTGGGAGCAGGGGAGCTGCAACTCTCCGGACATCAGAGAGATAACCATACAGTTCTCGCCCGAGCTCTTTGGCTCCACGCTGCTCGACCGCAACCAGTTCGCCTCCATCCGCAAGATGTTCGAGCGCGCCAGCCACGGCCTCGCCTTCGGGGTCCCTGCTATGATGAGCATCTACTCCCATATCGACACCCTCGCGGCGGAGACTGACGGCTTCGTACAGTTCGTGCATTGTCTTTCAATGCTTTATGCGCTTTCCAAATGTGACTCGCGAGAGCTCGCCAGCAGTTCGTTCGCCCGCTCCCCTCGCGACAGCGAGAGCCGCAGGGTGATGAAAGTCAAGGACTATATCAACCGGCACTATGTCGAGGATCTCAGCCTCGCGGATATGGCCGGACTGGTCGGGATGAGTCCCAGCTCGTTCAGCCGCTTCTTCCGCCAGAGGACCGGCAGGACACTCTCTTCCTACTTGATAGACATACGCTTGGGCAACGCCGCGAGAGCGCTCGTGGATACCTCGGCCAACATCTCGGAGATCTGCTACGCCTGCGGATTCAACAACCTCTCCAACTTCAACCGAGTCTTCAAGGGCCGCAAGGGGGTCTCCCCTCACGAGTTCCGCCAGATGTACAGGAAGAAAAAAGTCATCATATAGCAGAATCTTTGCAGAATTTAGCAAAATAGTATTTGTTTTGCTTTCTCTCAGTGCGTAATTTTGCGGCGTAACCAAATTAATAGCACTTGAGACCAAAAGATCTGATTTTGACAATTCTTGCCTGCACTCTGGTCGCAGCGTCCTGCGGACCGGCGCAGAGTTCCGTATCCCGATTCAGCGTGAGCGGATCCCGCATTATGGACGGAGCTAAGCCTTACTACTTCATCGGCACCAACGCCTGGTATCTCGGCGACATAGCGGTGAGCGACCCCGTGCGTCTGCGCAGCGAACTCGACTCCCTCAAGGCTCTCGGCCTGGAGAACGTCAGGGTATGCGCCACGGAGCGCAACTTCGAGGGGCTGGACATATTGCTCCCGGAGCTGGAGCGCAGGGGGATGAGCGCCGTGCTCTTCCTCAACAACGCCTGGGAGTGGAGTCCGAGCGGCTACCGGTCCTATCTGACGGATGCCGGCGCGGGATATCAGCCGCTTCCGGCGGTGGACGGCTACTGGCCGTATATGTGCGCGATGGCCGAGTTCGCCGGCAACGACGCGGCGGTGGCCCTCTTCCACGAGCACGTCAGGGCTATGGTGAGCCGCTACAAGGACAGCCGGGCGGTCTTCGCCTGGCAGATATGCAACGAGCCGCGCCCGTTCTCCACTGACTCCGCCAAGGTCGACGCCTTCGTCTACTATATACACAGGACTGCGGCCCTCATCCGCTCGATAGACCCCCACCACCTCATCTGCACCGGCAACGAGGGCGCGATAGGCTGCAACGACGGGGACTACGGGCTCTGCCGCCGCCTCAACGACTGCCCGGACATAGACTTCGTCACCGTGCACATCTGGCCGTTCAACTGGAGCTGGATCGCGGAGGCGGAGGAGAGCGGCAATCCGGGCCTCGTCGCCGAAAGGACGGTGGAATATATCCGCAGGCATCTGGAGATGGCGTCAGAGCTCGGCAAACCGGTGACCATCGAGGAGTTCGGATACCCGCGCGACGGCAAGGACTGGAGGAACACGGCCCCCGTCACCGGGCGTGACGCATATTACAGGCTCATATTCGACGAGGTGCTCCGCTCCGCACGCGGGGGAGGCAATCTCGCCGGCTGCAACTTCTGGGCGTGGAGCGGCCTGGCCCGCCAGACCCACGAGACCTGGCAGGAGGGCGACGACCTCTGCGGCGACCCTTCCCAGGAGGCCCAGGGGCTCAACGGAGTGTACCTGGGCGACCGCAGCACCGTCTCGCTCATCCGGGAGTACACCCGGCTTATGGAAGAAACCAACAATCAATAACATTAACCTATATTCATCATTTAAATTGAGTAGCAATGAGAAGTAAGCTATTGACCGGCATTCTGCTGTTCTTCCTCGGAAGCGCGCTGACTCTCAATGCCCAGACCAGGACGGTGTCCGGAGTGATCACGGACCAGTCCGGTCTCGGCGTCATAGGGGCCAGCATCCAGGAGAAAGGCACGAACAACGGCACCGTCTCGGATCTGGACGGTAATTATTCCATCAAAGTGGGGGACGGCGCGGTACTTGTGTTCTCCTCCATAGGCTACACGACCAAGGAGGTCGCCGTCGCAGGCCGGACGACAGTGGATGTCGTCCTCGCCGAAGACACGGAGTTCCTCGACGAGGTCGTGGTGGTCGGCTATGGTACTATGAAGAAGAGCGACCTTTCAGGAGCTTCAGTCTCTATGAAAGAGTCGGATCTCAAGGGTTCTGTCATAACCAACCTCGACCAGTCCCTGCAGGGGCGTGCGGCCGGCGTGTCTGCGGTGCAGACTTCCGGTGCGCCGGGCTCTTCGTCTTCCATCCGCGTCCGCGGACAGGCTACCGTCAACGCCAATGCGGAGCCTCTCTATGTGATTGACGGCGTGATCGTCCAGGGAGGCGGCAACTCCGGCAGCGACTTCGGTCTCGGCGGCCTGGGCAACGGCAAGGTGTCCACCATCTCGCCTCTGGCCACCATCAACCCTAACGACATCGTGAGTATGGAGATTCTCAAGGACGCCTCCGCCACCGCCATCTACGGTGCGCAGGGCGCCAACGGCGTCGTGCTCATCACCACCAAGCGGGGCAAGGCGGGCGAAGCCAAGTTCTCCTACGACGGTATGCTCGCGGTAAGCCGCCAGACCAGCCGCATCGATATGATGAACCTTCGCCAGTTCGCCGAATTCTACAACAGTATGGTGGAGATCGGAGAATTCTCCGCCAACGCCTACTATGCCGACCCTTCACTGCTCGGCAAGGGCACCAACTGGCAGGACGAGATATTCCGCACCGCCATCCAGCACCAGCACCAGGTCAGCGCGCAGGGCGGTACGGATAAGGTGCAGTACTATGTGTCAGGCTCCTATATGAACCAGGAAGGCACCCTGATTGGTTCCAACTTCGACCGCTTCTCGGTGCGCACCAACCTTGACGCGCAGCTCAAGGAGTGGTTCAAGCTCGGAGTCAACGCCACCTTCGCCAACACCAACGACGACATCAAGCTCGCCGACGGTTCCGAGGGCGTCATCTTCTACTCCCTCACCTCGCTGCCTGACATCCCTGTCTACGACATCGACGGCAACTATTCCACCACCGTGCGCGAAGGATACACCAGCGCCAACCCGGTGGCTCTCGCGATGCTCGACTCCTATAAGCTCAAGAGGCAGAAGCTCACCGGCAACATCTACGCCGAACTCACTCCGGTCAAGCACCTCGTGTGGAGGTCGGAGGTCGGATTTGACGTCAGCAACTCCGACGCCCGCACCTACAAGCCTATGGTCAACCTCGGCGGCTGGACGCGCAACTCCAACTCGATGAGCTGGCAGAAGAACAACTCTACGTTCTGGCAGCTCAAGAACTACCTCACCTACTCCAACCAGTGGGGCAAGCACAGCGTCACGGCGATGGTCGGCCAGGAGTCCTGGGAGTCCAGCTGGGACTACCTCAGCGGCACCAACACCGGTCTTCCGTCCGACGAGATCCACAACCTCAAGCTCGCCACCGGCACCCCGAGCGTGAATTCCGGATTCGGCTCTTCGGCGATGGCCTCGTTCTTCACCCGTGAGACCTACAACTACGACGACCGTTATCTCGCCACCTACACCTACCGCTACGACGGTTCTTCCAACTTCGGACCGGACAACCGCTGGGCGGGATTCCACTCTTTCGCCGGCAGCTGGAAGTTCACCAACGAGAAGTTCCTCTCCTTCCTCAAGGAGGACCTCGCGATGAACAGCGGCAAGCTGCGCATCGGCTGGGGACAGACCGGCAACGCCAACATCGGCTCCGGAGCCTGGGAGTCAGGGATGAGCAAGATGCCTTCGGCCCTGGGCGACAGCCAGCGTCCGTCCAACATCCCCAACACCGGCATCCACTGGGAGAAGCAGGTGCAGACCAATATCGGCCTCGACCTGAGCTTCCTCCAGAGCGCGGTCAACCTCACCGTCGACCTCTATAAGAAAGTGTCTTCCGATATGCTTATGTCCCTTACCCTCCCTGCATATATGGGAACCCACGGCAACGGTTCTTCCGCTCTCGCCGCTCCTAAGGGCAACTACGGCACCATCGAGAACAGGGGTCTTGAGATTACCCTCGACACCCACCCGATCAACCTCAGCAACTTCGGCTGGGACAGCAACTTCCAGATTTCGTTCAACCGCAACAAGCTCGTCTCCCTCGACGGCACCGCCAACGCGCAGCTGGTCGGCTACGGCCAGTGGTCCGACATCGTCAGCGTCACCGAGGTGGGCGAGTCGCTCTACGGATTCTACGGCTATCAGGTGGAGGGGGTCTACACCTCTCTCGAGGACATAATGAACTCTCCTAAGGCGGAGAAATATCCTTCCGACGGAGTCTTCAACCGCAACACCACCGTATGGGTGGGCGACCTCAAGTTCAAGGACATCAACAACGACGGAGTCATCAACGAGAAGGACAAGACCAACATCGGCTCTCCGCTCCCTAAGTTCACTTTCGGCTGGACCAACAGCTTCCGCTACAAGAACCTGGACCTCAGCATCTTCATCAACGGCTCCTACGGCAACAAGGTGCTCAACTACAATATGATGGGTCAGGGCTTCAACGGTCTCAACCATATGAACAGCGCCTGGGTCAACCAGCACGCTTCGGTGCTCGAGCACGCCAGGCTCGTCCCTATCGACGCGGCGAAGACCTACTCGAGCGGCTCCTGGTATGACGACATCACCAATGTCACCGTCTCCAACCCGGGCACCAAAGTCCCTCGTCCTACCGTCTCCGACCCTAACGACAACGACCGCCTCAGCGACCGCTACATCGAGGACGGAAGCTACATCCGCATCAAGAACATAACCCTCGGCTACACTTTCCCTAAGTCTCTGCTTAGCAAGGTGAAGATCGAGAACATCAGGGTATATGCCAACATCCAGAACCTCTACACTTTCACCCGCTACACCGGATATGACCCGGAGGTCGGTGCGAGCACGCAGGATTCCACAGGTCTGACCTTCGGCGTGGACAACGGACGTTATCCTTCGCCTATGACCTGCTCATTCGGTCTTAACATCACATTCTGAAATGGAGGAAAAGACAATGAAACAAGTTCTCAAATATATCGCCATAGCCGCGTTGAGCCTCGGGGCCGTAAGCTGCTCCGACTTCCTCAACCGCCCTTCGGAGGACAGCTATACCACCGAACAGTACTACGCCAATGACACGCAGTGCGAACAGGGCGTGAACTATCTGTACAACTCTCCGTGGTACGACATCATCCGCTACTACATCTACGGCTCCGAGACGATGTGCGGCAATGTATATCAGTCCAACAACGCATACAACACCCTCACCGTCAACGGCACCGACGGAGACCTCAAGAATATGGCCTACTCCCTCTGGGCCGTCAACGCGCACTGCAACACGGTGATCAACAATATTCTCAAGTCCGAGGGTCCGTCGCAGTCCAAGAAGAACCAGTGCATAGGCGAGGCCCTCGCCTGGAAGGCTATGGCCTACTTTATGCTCGTCAGGACTTTCGGCGACGTGCCTATCATCCACGACAACACCGAGTCCATCAAGCAGGGCGACTACAACCAGGTCCAGAAGGTCGCGAAGGCCGACGTCTATGAGTATGTCATAATGACCCTCGAGGAGGCTATGAAGCTCCTCCCGAAGAATCCTTACATCGGGGTCTACAATCGCATCGACTACTACGCCGCCGAGGCGCTCCTCTCCAAGGTTTACCTCACAAGGGCCGGCGTGAGCGGAACTCTCGACAATAATGACCTTGCGAAGGCCCGCGACTATGCGAAGGATGTCATCGACAACTCGGGCAGGACACTCACCCCTGTCTATTCCGACGTCTTCCGCCTCTCGCCGAAAGTCTTCCAGCAGACCGGCGAATGCCTCTTCTCCTGGCTCTGGAACTGCGACCAGGGATACTGGACCGCCCAGAACTCCATCCAGTGCGACGTGGGTCTGACGGGCTTCGACGAGTTCGGCGACCTCTGGGGCGACTGGAAGGGTCCGAGCGTGGATCTTCAGGACGCTTTCGGAGTTTCCGCTTCCGATGAGCCTGAGACCCGGAAGTCAAACGAGAAAGACAGCCGCCGCGCCGCGACTATGATGATGTTCGGCGACCAGTACAGCTATTACTGGGCCGACAAGGGCGGATTCGACTTCTACCGTTTCTTCTACGATTCGAGCTATTCTCCTAACAGCACCAACGGCAGCTGGGCCTGCGCCTCAGGCGCCAACTACTGCAAGCATCTCTACGGCAATGGCAGCGACCATCTGGCGGCTCTCGGAGTAGGCGCTTCAAATATGCGCAACCAGCTCCCGACCCATATCCTCAGGCTCAGCGACATCTATCTCGTCTATGCCGAGGCCTGCGTGCTGACGGGCGACGCCGCAAATGCGCTCACCTATGTCAACAAGGTCCGCGAGCGCGCGGGCGCGGAGCTTCTCTCCTCCGTCACTTTCGATGACGTCTGGAAGGAGCGCCGCCTCGAACTTGCTCTCGAGGGAGACCGCTGGTACGACTTCGTGCGCCGCTCATACTACGATGTGGACGCCTGCATCGCCGAGCTCAAGGCACAGAGGCGTTCGGGCTACGACGGACTCGAAGCAGCATACTCCAACTATGTGAGGACCGAGACCGGAGAGTATGTGGGGCCGGGCGCGAATCCGTGGGACAACTCCACGATCAACTACAAGGGCGACGAGGAACTCGTCGATGTCAAGGCTTCGATGTTCACCCTGCCGTTCCCTGTCGAGGACGTCGTGCTCAACCCTAACGTCGGCTCGGATGTGGCAGGCGTGAGCGTGGACGTGCGTGAAATGTACAAATACAACTTCTAATCAAGTCAGGAAATGAAATCAAGAACCATTATAGGAGCTTTGCTCATTTCGGCCGTTCTGTCCGGCAGCCTCGCTTCCTGCGACAGAATCGACTATCCGGACCGCTTCGTGCAGGCTTCCGGAGTCCCTACGGTCCATTTCGTGCGGCCTGCCGACAGTGACGTGGCCATCACGCAGGCGAGCCTTGAGCAGGTCATCTGCATAGTCGGCGACAACCTCAGGAGTGTCCACGACCTCTACTTCAACGACCAGAAGGCCATACTCAACACCAGCTACATCACGGACAACACCCTCATCGCGGCAGTGCCTAAGAACCTGCCGGGGGAGGCCACCGACAAGATGTACCTCATCACAAGGGACAGCACCGTCGTCGCCTACGACTTCAAGGTGCTCCTCCCTGCGCCGAAAATCAGCGCGATGTCATTCGAGTGGGCCGAGCCTGGCGAGACCGTGACGATCACGGGAAGCTACTTCGCCCTGCCTATGACCGTCGAGTTCCCGGGAGCGGAGGCAAAGGAGATCTCCAACATCAGCATCAGCTCGTTCGACGTGGTGGTGCCTGAGGGCGCACAGCCGGGCAAGATCAAGGTCACGACCGACTCCGGCACGGCGCAGTCCCTCTTCGAGTACAAGGACAGCCGCAACGTGCTCTTCTCCTTCGACGACGCGCGAGGCAACCACGGCTGGCACAGCCAGACCATCCGGAGCGACGAGAACTCCATCGACGGCAACTATCTGCAGCTCTACGACGAGGGCACCGTCTTCAAGTGCGACGGCACCGACTGGAACGACACCGGCTACCACTTCGAGTACTGGCCGGGCAACTGGAACACCCCTGAGACCTATGAGGATCCGGACGGTATCGACCTCACCAAGGTCGTGGACTTCACGAACTTCGCGAATATGGCTCTCAAGTTCGAGATGCGCATCCCGTCAGACCATCCTTGGACCGGCTGCCCTATGCAGATCTACTTCGCGAGTCTGAAGATGTGTACCCTCGGAACGGCCAACAACACCTACTTCCACGATGAGACGATTTCTCTTCCTCGCGTGATGTACAGGCCTTGGCAGGCTACCGGCTCGTTCGACACCGGCGGCAAGTGGATCACCGTATCGTTCCCTATCAGCACCGAGTTCGTATGGTACTGGACCGGGACCAAGGCTTCAGGAGTCCTCTCCGCCGATTCTTTCGCGGGCTTCGAAATCTTCTTTGCCGAGGGCAGCCCGGACGGCGAGGGTACGCCTTGTACGCCTCTTGTCCAGATCGACAACATCCGCGTGGTGCCTTGCAAATAACATAAGGAGGACAGAATATGAAAAATATACTTAAATATTCAGCTCTTGCAGCTCTTCTCATCTCCCTCGCGGCCCTCTCGGGCTGCCGCAAGGAGGTGCTCAGCACCGACCAGTTCGGCGACGGAGTGACGTTCGCGTCGTTCGCCCCTAATCCGGCGATGCGCGGCGGCGAGTTCCACATCTACGGAAGCAATCTCCAGGACATCTCCGAAGTCCGTCTCGGGGGCGGCGTCACCGTCACCGACTACACCGTGGTGAAGTCCGGCAGACAGGCCGAAATCACCGTCAAAATCCCTCTCGAAGGGCCTGAGCCGGGTACGGTAAGCGTAGTCGACAAGGCCGGCAACGTCTACAGTTCGCTCACTGCGATGACCTTCACGGAGGCGATGGAGATTGACTCCTTCTCTCCTGCGGAGGCTCTCTCGGGCGATGTCATCACCATCAAGGGCGAGTACCTCAATATAGTCCGCGAGGTCTTCTTCGGAGGAGACATAGTCGTGACCGAATTCGAGAGCCAGTCCCGCCACGAGCTTAAGGTGGTGCTCCCGCCTGAGGCCGTCACCGGACTTCTCCGCATCGGCGACGTCGACGAGACCGTGGACCCGACCACCATCCCCAACATCGTCTATTCCGCGACCGAACTCAGCGTAGGCGACCCTACCGTGGTCAAGGCCGGGAAGGCGACCTATAAGGCGGGCGATGAGGTCACCGTCGAGGGCGAACACCTCGATATGATCGCCGAGGTCAATCTTGAGGGCGCGTCCGACGTCGAGTTCTTCTACAGCGAGGATGCGACATCCATCGTCTTCGCACTGCCTGCCTCCGCCACCGACGGCGAGATAGTGCTCGTGTCGTATGCCGGCAAGGAGTTCATCGCGGGCGAGATAGAGACAGTCAGCGTCGCTGACCTCGAGATAAAGTCCCTCGCGGAGGACGGACGCTACAAGGCCGGCTCCGAAGTGGAGATCGGCGGAAGCGACCTCGACCTCGTGAGCAAGCTTGAGTTCACCGGTGCCGAGGCTTCATTCTACCTCAATGAGGGCAAGCTCTACGCCGAGATACCGGCCACCGCCAAGGACGGGTCCGTCACCCTGACGCTCGACTCCGGCAAGCAGGCCTGGACCGACGCCATCGAGGTCGTGAAGCCTGTGGTCAGCGCCGTCAGCGCCAACGCGGTCGTGGCCGGCAAGGACACGGTGGAGGTCAGCGGCATCGACCTTGACCTCGTGACAGAAGTGAAGATAGGTGATGCGGTGCAGGGATTCGTAGCCTGCGAGTTCCTCCTCGAGTCTGCGGAGAAGCTCCTCGTCGGCATCCCGAGGGAGGCCTATGACGGACCTCTCACCGCAGTCGCCGCCAACGGCTACGAGTCGGCTTCGGAAACCGTCGCAGTCAGCTACGATGAGTCCGTGTCCATAGTCTTCGACAATCCTCCGTTCAGCCTCGGAAAGCTCATCTCCATCACCGGAAGCAATCTCCTGAAGATAGAGTCCATCACCGTCAAGGACAAGAAAGTCCTTAACTATGCCAGCCGCTCTGACGACGCGATGTCATTCGAAATCCCTGATGAGGTGGGTCCTGGAGTGTATCGCCTCGGTCTGACCCTCGTCAGCGGCGAGAGCCTCATCTGGCCTGTGCCGTTCGAGATCACCGCTTCCTACACCGAGACCTTTATCTGGCAGGGCAGCGAAGACCTCTCCGGCTGGGGCAACTCTCCATATCTCGGAGCGCCTAACGCTTTCCAGGACGCGGGCATCGCCGAGGGCGACGTCATCAGGGTCTACTTCACCGCCTACAACGACTGGTGGCAGTTCAAGAATCTGGCAGGCCACTGGGACGAACTCTCCATCGCGGAGCTTGACGGCGGAAGCACAGTGAACACTGACAACTTCGACACTTCTTCCGGCTACTTCGCGTTCAACGTGACTGCGGACATCCTCGCCAAACTCACGAACCAGGACACCGGCTGGGGCGGCGCATACCAGTGCCAGGGCGAAGGAGTCATCATCACCGGCGTCAGCCTCATCCAATACGGCGCCACCGAGACGGTGGTCTGGGAAGGCTCCGAGTACACGGGCGACAACTACGAGAACAACCTCTCCCTCGGAGGGGAGGACGACTGGGTCAATGCCGGCCTGACGCAGGGCAGCGAGATACGGATCTATTTCACCACCACCGATGCGGAGAACTGGCAGATTCAGCTCTTCGATGGACACTGGAACAGTCTCGGTCCGGACCTCAATATGCCGGGCGATGCCGCCAACCAGTTCAATGCGGAGAACTCTCCTCAGGCTGTGGGCAACGGCTATATCAGCTTCGAGGCCAACAGCGGCATCTATAGCAAGTTCACGACCAAAGCCTGGTGGGGGAATGCCATCATCGTGCAAGGCAAACTCGTGACAGTCACGAAGATAAGCTTTATCTAAACTCTTTATTCCGGAGGAGGGTGAAACTTCCTCCGGGATCTGATTGCGCCGGTCCTGCCGGCACCGAGTAAATGAAGAACAGAAGCATAATAATTGCGGCGCTCGCCGTCTGCGCCCTGGCCTGGTCCTGCGGGGAGAAGCCCTCGGACACTCCTGCGGCGAAGTCCCCGGAGCTGATCGGCATCACTCCCGCCGACGGGACTTCCGGTCTCGTAGGGAGCAGCCTCGATGTGGTGTTCACCTACGACTGCAACGTCAAGATACCGCTCGCCCGCCAGAGCGAGGTGAGCGTCAGCAACTCCGCCACCGTCGACAAAGTCGTCGCCTACAACGCCGACGTGACCGTCAGCGTCTCCGGCCTCCGCAAGGGAGAGTCCTACACTGTGACGATACCCGACGGAGTGGTCAGCGGATTTAAGGACAACCCCGCCGGAGCGGTGAGCGTCACTTTCTCCATCAAGGCGGACGAACCCGACTACGGGCGCAAGCCTTCAGCTTCGCTCACGGACCCTGACGCCACCCCTGCGGCGAAGAGTCTCTATGCCTATCTGCTCAGCATCTACGGCTCCAAGAGCATCAGCGGCGCGATGGGCGGCACGGCCTGGGAGACAAGCTACACCGACAATATCTCCAGCCTCACCGGCATCTACCCCGGCATCGTGGGTTTCGACTACCTCTTCCTCGACTGGCCCGCCAAGTCCTGGGAAGGCTGCCCCGACTACGGCGACATCACTCCGGTCCGGAGTGCCCGGGAGGCGGGCAACATCATCCAGATAGGCTGGCACTGGACAGTCCCTGACAGCGAGGGGCAGACAGACCTCAACAAATATTCCTATAAGAACAGGACTTTCGGAGTAGAGAACGCCCTCCGGGAGGGGACCTGGCAGAACGAGGTGATGGAGGCGCAGATAGCCAAAATCGCCGGATACCTCCAACTCCTGCAGGACGCGGGGATTCCCGTGCTCTTCCGCCCTATGCACGAGGCGGCGGGCGACTACGGCTGGGGGGCGTGGTTCTGGTGGGGCTATGACGGCGCGTCCGCCTGCGTAAGGCTCTGGCGGCATCTTCGCGACAGACTCCAGACCACTTACGGACTCCATAACCTCATCTGGGTGTGGACAGTGCAGACAATGCACCACGGCATCCTCTCCGATGATCCGGCGGAGGCCCGCGAGTGGTATCCGGGCGACGAATATGTGGACATCGTCGGGGCCGACCTCTACGAGGGGAAAGATACGGATCTCAGCCGCTTCTTCCGTTATGTCAACAACTCCGTCAGGGGGGCCAAGATGGTCGCCCTCAGCGAGTTCGGCAATCTTCCGGACCTCCCCGGCTGCTTCGGGGCCGACGCTCCGTGGCTCTACTATATGAACTGGTGCAACTTCGAGGACGGCAAGCCCGTGCTCTACAGCCGCAACGCCGACGGCACATACGGCTGGAACAACTCCGTCTCCGAGTGGACCGCCATACTTAAGAACCGACTGACAATCAACAGGAAAGATATCAAATATGAATAGTCCCGTAAGATATATGCCGCTGACGGCCACCGTTCTCACGGCCTTGCTGCTTGCCATATCCTGCGGGGGCGGCACCGCGACCCCGGACACTCCGGACGCCCCTGATGCCCTGAGCGTCACTCCTGCGGAATACGCAGCGGCCCAGGGCGGGGATAAATTCACGCTCAATGTTACTTCTCCGGCAAGGCCGGTGGCCGTTTCAGACAGGAGTTGGGTCAAGATCACCGACGGGACATACAAGGACTACAAGATTTCCTACCCGGTCGAGGTGGAGGCCAACGGGACATCCTCGGAGCGCAGCGCTACCATCACCCTTACGAGCGGGACTCTCTCCGCGACCGTCTCCGTCACTCAGCCCGGCAAGGCCGAACCCGAGCCGGAGGACTTCCTCCGAGAGATTACTCCGGGCGACAACGCCGCCTGGCAGATGGCCACCAGACTGGGCCTCGGATGGAATCTCGGCAACCAGCTGGACGCGCACAACAACGGCGTCGCGGAGGAGACCGCCTGGGGCAATGCCAAGGCCACACAGCAGACATTCAAGGCTCTGAAAGCCAAGGGCTTCACCTCCGTCCGCATCCCCGTGACATGGATGGGCCACATCGGCGGCGCTCCGGACTACAAGATAGAGGAAGCCTATATGGACAGGGTGGTCGAGGTGCTGGGTTATGCCCGGGAGGCCGGGCTCAACGCCATAGTCAACATCCACCACGACGGGGCCGACAGCAAATACTGGCTCAGCATCAAGGAAGCAGCCTCCTCCTCAGCGCGCTGCGATGAGATTACCGCCGAGTTCAAGGCCGTCTGGAAGCAGATCGCGACCCGGCTGAGGGACGAGGGCGACTACCTCATATTCGAGGCGTTCAACGAGCTCCACGACGGCAGCTGGGGCTGGGGAGGCAACCGGACTGACGGCGGAGTGCAGTACGGGGTCATCAACAAATGGGTGCAGGCCTTCGTGGACACTGTCCGCGAGACGGGCGGGGGCAACTCCATACGCTACCTCGGCATCCCGGGCTACTGCGCCAACCCGCAGATGACGATCGACAATCTCGTCCTCCCGAAGGACAGCGCCACAGACAGGCTGCTGGTCGCCGTGCACTGCTACGACCCTTCCGACTATACTCTTGAGAACAAGTACGACGAGTGGGGACACACTGCCAAGAACAATCCCGCCCCCGCCGGCGAGAAGGAGATAGTGGAGGTGCTCGCCGCCCTCAAGGCGGCATATATCGACAAGGGCATTCCGGTATATCTCGGCGAGACCGGCTGCTCCAGCCGCGACACGCAGAGGCAGACTCTCTTCCAGAAGTACTATTTCGAGTTCGTCTACAAGGCCTGCAAGAACTACGGTATCGCCCCGTTCGTCTGGGACAACGGCGCAAAGGGGACGGGCCGTGAGGCCAACGGCTTCATCGACCACGCCACCGGCGGCTACATCGGTGTGGGGGAGACTGTGGTGGGGGCTATGAAGAAGGCTGTCTTCACCGAGTCGAAGTCCTACACCCTCAAGTCTGTCTATGACAATGCACCAAATTGATACTGATATGAATACAATTCTAAAACCTATCCTGATACTCGGCTCCGCGGCGTCGCTCTGCTGCTGCACCGCGCAGCCCGACAACTCCGCCGAGGCGCTCCGCGTCCGCCTCCGGGATGCCGCCGACAGGGGGCAGTTCCTCTATTTCCATCAGGATGACCTCGTCTACGGCCACTCCTGGAAGGTCGAGGACATAGCGGGCGATCCGCTTGAGCGGTCCGACGTCAAGGCCGTCTGCGGGCAATATCCTGCCGGAGTCGGCTTCGACCTCGGCGGGATTGAGCTCGGCGACGAGTCCAATCTTGATGAGGTGCCGTTCGCGCTGATACGCAGGGCCGCCGTCACCCACTTCGGGCGCGGGGGCGCAGTCACCCTCTCCTGGCATCCGCGCAACCCGCAGACCGGCGGCGACTCCTGGGACTACAGTTCCGACACTGCGGTGAAGTCCATACTCGAGGGCGGGGAGAATTATGACAAATTCCGTACTTGGCTCGGCCGTGCGGCTGACTTCATCGAGTCCCTCAAGGACGCGTCCGGCAATCCTGTGCCGGTCATCTTCCGCCCTTGGCACGAGCACCTGGGCGGCTGGTTCTGGTGGGGGTCAAGCTGCTGCAGCGAAGAGGAGTATCGCGCCCTCTACATCCTCACCCACGATTATTTCTGCAAGGAGCGCGGGCTGAGGAACATCCTCTGGGCATATTCCCCGAACTCCAACCTTACGGAGGAGAGTTTCCTCAGCCGCTATCCGGGCGACGAATATGTGGACATCATCGGAGTGGACCACTACGACTTCCTCTCCGACTCTCTCAAGAGTCTGGGGGACGAGGGGATAGCGCAGGCCAACGCCTATTTCCGCGAGGTGCTGCAGAAAGATATGGCGCTGCTCACGCGTCTCGCTGCCGGGAGGGGCAAGCTGCTCGCCTTCTGCGAGACCGGCTTCGAGTCCACCCCGGACCCGAAGTGGTGGACAGGGACTCTGCTCGACGCCCTGGAAGCTGCGCCCCTGTGCTACCTGCTCACCTGGCGCAACGCCTCCGACAAGCCGCAGCACTACTATGCTCCGTTCGAGGGTTCCGCAGATGCGGAGGACTTCAGGGCATTCTGCGCGAACGAGAGGACTATATTTCTGACTGACAACGAATAAGATATGGATTTCAACGAAAGGATCGCTCTCCTCCGGGAGGAGCACAGGCAACTTGTCGAGAGGAAGAACACGCCCGTCTATGTGAACGGAGTCTATGAGAGATATGCCCACCCGGTGCTTACCGGCGCCCACGCCCCGCTTTTCTGGCGCTACGACCTCAATCCGGAGACGAACCCCTATCTCGAGGAGCGCTTCGGCATCCACGCCGCGTTCAACGCCGGAGCGATCAAGTGGGGAGGGAAGTACCTGTTGGTCGCCCGCGTGGAGGGAGCTGACCGCAAGTCGTTCTTCGCCGTGGCGGAGAGTCCGGACGGGGTTGACAATTTCCGCTTTTGGGACCGTCCTGTGACTATGCCGGAGTACGGAGAGCCTGCCACCAATGTCTACGATATGCGCCTGACCGCACACGAGGACGGCTGGGTGTACGGCATCTTCTGTGTGGAGCGTAAAGACCCCGACGCGAGGGACGGAGACCTCTCTTCGGCTGTGGCCTGCGCAGGTATAGCAAGGACAAAGGACTTCATCGACTGGGAGAGGCTTCCCGACCTCGTGTCGGGTTCGCAGCAGCGCAACGTGGTGCTGCATCCGGAGTTCGTGGACGGCAAATATGCCCTCTACACCCGCCCGCAGGACGGATTTATCGACGCGGGCAGCGGCGGCGGCATAGGCTGGGCGCTGATTGACGACATCACCCGCGCCGAAGTCCGGGAGGAGAAGATCATCAATTTCCGCCACTACCACACCGTCAAGGAGCAGAAGAACGGCGAGGGCCCCGCTCCGATCAGGACTCCAAAGGGCTGGCTGCACCTCGCGCACGGCGTGCGCGGTTGCGCTTCCGGCCTGCGCTATGTCCTCTATATGTATATGACCGCCCTCGATGACCCGAGCCGGGTGATTGCGGAGCCTGCCGGATACTTTATGGCCCCGGAGGGGGAGGAATATGTGGGCGACGTGATGAACGTGCTTTTCTCCAACGGCTGGATCGCCGACCCTGACGGCAAGGTGTATATCTACTACGCTTCCTGCGACACAAGGCTGCACGTCGCGAGCTCTACGGTCGACCGTCTCGTGGACTATTGCCTCGGCACGCGCCCGGACGGCCTCACGACCGGTGCTTCCGTGCGCAGACTCAACGAATTGATAGACAGTAATCTCAAACTCATAAGGGAATAATATGGCAGCAGGTATCAGGACGAGTTTCGGCGAGAAGGTGGGATACGGCTTCGGGGATATGGCTTCCTCGATGTTCTGGAAGATATTCTCCTACTACCTCCCGTTCTTCTACAGCAACATTTTCGGACTCACGCTCGACCAGGTGGCGCTGCTGCTGGTGGTGACGCGGGTATGGGACGCGGTCAGCGACCCGATGATGGGGGTGCTCGCCGACAGGACGGACACGAAGTGGGGCAAGTACCGCCCGTATCTGCTGCTGATGGCGGTGCCGTTTGCGCTGAGCGGAGTCTATCTTTTCTCCACTCCGGTCGCTTCGCCTACCGTCAAGCTCGTCTGGGCCTATGTCACCTACATCCTGATGATGACCGTCTATACCGGCATCAACGTGCCTTACGGAGCGATGCTGGGCGTGATGACGGACAACTCCGACACCAAGACGGTGCTGAGCTCGTTCCGTATGTTCTTCGCATACGGCGGCAGCTTCATCGCCCTCTTCTGCTGGGAGCCGCTCTGCAAGGCTCTTGGAGGCTACGACGCGCCGGCGGGCTGGCAGAACGCGATGATCGTGATTGCGGCATTCTGCCTCGTACTCTTCCTGCTCTGCTTCAGGATGACCCGCGAGAAGCTGCACACCGTGAGCAAGGTGTCCGTGGGCAGCGACCTCAAGTCCCTGCTGCGCAATGCTCCGTGGTGGATACTGATCGGCGCGGCGCTCTGCTCCAACCTCTTCAACACGGTCCGGGGCAGCACTGTGGCGTATTTCTTCAACGATGTCATCGGCGCGGACGCGCATCTGAGCCTCGGCCCGCTGAGCTTCCTCTTCTACGCCGGACTCTTCCTTTCCATCGGCGAGGTGTGCAATATGATCGGCGTGGCGCTGGCGGTCCCGCTCGCGGAGCGTCTCGGCAAGAAGAGTACGTATATGTTCTCCTTCGTCTCCCTTATCGTATTGAGCGTCATATTCTTCTATATCCCTGTGACCCAGAGCGGCTACTTCTGGATGCTGCTGCTCCAGGTGGTGATCAGCATATTCACGGGAGTGATTTCGCCTCTGGTGTGGAGTATGTACGCCGACGTGAGCGACTTTGCCGAGAACCGTGACGGCACGGCCTCCACCGGACTGATATTCTCCTCGGCCTCGATGGCCCAGAAGTTCGGCGGCGCTTTCGGCGGCTTCGTGGTGATGTGGCTGCTCAAGGCGTTCGACTACAACACTGCGGCCGGTGCGGTGCAGACGGAGGGTGCGGTCTACGGACTCAAGCTCCTGATGAGCTGGATTCCGGCCGCAGTCGCGGCCCTCGCAGTGGTGATAGTGTTCTTCTATCCTCTGACCCGCAGGAAGATGGCCCTGATACAGAGCGAACTCTCAGTCAAGAGGGAGGGGGCCGTCGTCTCCGACGACGCTTCGCAGACGGCCAGAAGCGACGGGGACCCCGCCCGAGGCGTATGGAAAGGGCTGCCTGGGGTTATGCGCTATGTGCTCATAGTCCTTGCCGCCCTGCTTGTCCTCGAACTCCTTTTCGTGCTTTTCAACTGATGACTTACGGACATTTCGACGACGCGGCCCGCGAATTCGTGATCACGGACCCTGCTACTCCTTGGCCCTGGATCAATTACCTCGGCACCGAGGAATTCTTCTCCCTCATCTCCGCCACCGCCGGAGGCTACGCTTTCTTCCGCGACGCGAAGTTCCGCCGCCTGACGCGCTACCGCTACAACTCTGTGCCGATGGACGACGGGGGCAGGTATTTCTATATCAATGACGGGGGCACGGTATGGAGTCCGGGCTGGAAGCCGTGCAGGACTCCGCTCGACTTCTACGAGTGCCGGCACGGCCTGGGCTACACCCGCATCTGCGGGGAGAAGAACGGCCTGAGGGTGGACGGACTCTTCTTTGTGCCGCGCGGCTATGCGTGCGAAGTGCAGAAACTGACTCTGGAGAACCGGAGCGACTGCCGCAAATCGTTCAGGCTCTGGTCGTTCGTGGAATGGTGCCTCTGGAATGCCGGGACCGATATGGAGAACTTCCAGCGCAATCTCTCCACCGGCGAGGTGGAGGTCGAGGGGAGCGTGATCTACCACAAGACCGAGTACCGCGAGCGGCGCGACCACTACGCTTTCTACGGGGTCAACGCACCGGTAGACGGCTTCGACACCGACAGGGAGAGCTTCATAGGGATGTACAACGGCTTCGACGCTCCGCAGAATGTGCTCTCCGGGGTTTCTTCCTCTTCGGTGGCGCACGGCTGGAGTCCGGTGGCCTCGCACCGTCTGGATACCACTCTCGAGGCCGGGGAGAAGCGCGAGCTGGTCTTCGTGCTCGGCTACGGGGAGAACCCCCGGGAGAGCAAATTCACCGACGCTCCTGCGCCTGACTTCAACTCCGGCTCGGGCATCATACGCAAGGACTCCGCCCGCAGAATGATGGCGGCATTCGCCACTCCCGAGGCCGTGGACAAGGCTTTCGCTGACCTTTGCGGATATTGGAGCGGTCTGGTCGGGCGTTTCCGCCTCTCGTCCGGAGTGCCGGAGCTGGACAGGAGCGTCAATGTCTGGAGTCAGTACCAGTGTATGGTGACCTTCCTTATGAGCCGGAGCGCCAGCTACTTCGAGAGCGGCATCGGACGCGGGATGGGTTTCCGCGACTCGGCCCAGGACCTGCTGGGGATAGTGCACCAGATACCTGAGCGCAGCCGTCAGAGGATACTCGACATCGCCGCGACCCAGCTCCCCGACGGAGGCTGCTACCATCAGTATCAGCCGCTCACCAAGCGCGGCAACGACGGCATCGGAGGCGGATTCAACGACGACCCGCTCTGGCTGCCGCTCGGAGTGGACGCCTATCTGCGCGAGACCGGCGACTTCTCGATACTCGACGAGCCGGTGGAGTTCGACAACGCTCCAGGCAGCGCGAGGCCGCTTCTGGAGCACCTTGACCTCTGCATCAGCTACACTCTGTCGCGTCTCGGCCCGCACGGACTTCCGCTCATCGGGCGTGCCGACTGGAACGACTGCCTCAACCTCAACTGCTTCTCCGACAACCCTGACGAGTCCTTCCAGACCGCAGCGAACCGCAGCGAAGGCGGCAAGGCGGAGTCGCTGATGATCGCGGGGCTGTTCGTCGTCGCGGCGGAGAGGTACTCTGCGCTGCTCGACCGTCTCGGGAAGCCTTCCGCCGGAGTGCGCGAGGCTGCGGCGAAGATGTCTGACGCAGTGCGCCGCTCCGGCTGGGACGGGGAGTGGTTCCTCAGGGCCTACGACTTCTTCGGGCGTAAGGTCGGCTCGTCGGAGTGCGGCGAGGGTCGCATATTCATCGAGAGCCAGGGCTGGTGCTCGATGGCCCGCATCGGCGCGTCCGAGGGGCTCTGCGACAAGGCTCTGGACTCCGTCAAGAAGCATCTCGAATGTTCTCACGGCATAGTGCTCAACAATCCCGCCTACAGCCGCTATTATCCCGAATATGGAGAGATCTCCTCATATCCCGAAGGGTATAAGGAGAACGCCGGCGTGTTCTGCCACAACAACGCCTGGATAGTCATCGCCGAGGCGCTCGCGGGCCGCTCCGAGGATGCCTGGAGGCACTGGACCTGCATCGCCCCGGCGTTCATCAGAGACCAGCGGCTGCACAAGGTGGAGCCTTATGTCTATTGCCAGATGATTGCCGGCAAGGATGCCGCCCGTCCGGGAGAGGGCAAGAACAGCTGGCTCACGGGTACCGCCGCCTGGAACTGGAACGCCGTGTCGGAATACCTGCTCGGGCTGAGGCCGCAGTTCGACGGCCTGCTCATCAAGCCGTGCCTGCCCGCCTCCATCCGGGAATACCGCATCGTGCGCAAGTTCCGCGACGCCGAGTACGACATCACCGTCCGCAACTCCGCTTCCGGACGCTCCGAGTTCCTCCCTTACTCCCCCGGCCGCCACAAGCTCACCCTCGAGCTGTAGGGGGGGGGAATTGTCGATGGATAGCTAGCGAATCTGAGGCTTCCAGCCGGCGAGGACGAAGGCGGGGTCGCTGTAGAGGGCGACGAGCTTCGCGTCCTTGACCGGGTCGAGCTGGCGTGACCACTCGTGCCTGCCGGAGACGTCGACGAGCTTCCCGCTGTCGGCGTCGCGCGTCTGGAATTCGTACATCCTTGCGCTCTTGCAGCCGATGCTGCTCCATCCCCGAGGGTTGAAGTGGCGCGTGCTGCAGTTGATGACCACGAACTCCGCGTCGGGGTAGCCTGTGCCGTGGTTGGTATGCGTGCGTCCGAAGTCCGCCGGCCTGTCCGGAAGCCCCTCGAAGTGGCACTCCACGAAGACGTCGCCGTGCGCCGGGTCCACATTGCGCACCCAGGAGAACGGGCCGCCGTGGTTGTAGAAGCGGCTGCGGTAGGCGAAGAGGCTCCCGCGCCCGAGTATGGTGTCGCCGTCGCCGATGAGTTCGCACTCCTGCATATAGATGGTTCCGTTGGCCTGGAGCGCGTCGCCCGAGCCTATGATGCGGGTGTTGTAGAGGGCGATCCGCTCCCCGTTGAGCAGCAGGCCCTCAGCCTGACCGGTGAGGTCGGTCGCGATGGTGATGTCCTCGACGGTGATGTCGCTGCAGTTGTCAAGCATAAAGGCGGCGCGGCGGGACGGGAAAGTCCCCGGCCACTCGTTGGTCTTGACGGTCAGCGGATGAGGGTTGAATACCTCGTTGTTGGCATAGTGGACCTTGGTGTTGTCCATCCCGGCTCCGCGGATGATGACATTGCTCTTGTTGCGGGCATAGACTATCTCCTCGTAGTCGCCTGCCCCTATCTCGATGAGAGTGGTGTCGGCGCAGAAGTCAGGCACCGCGTCGAGCGCCCCCTGCACCGTGTTGAAGTCGGCGCCGCCGTCGCAGGCCACGGTCAGATGTCTCGGGTCCGCCGGTCCGGAAGCCTTGGTGGAGAAGCTCCACCGCCCTTTCTTCACGCCATTGAAGCCCTCGCAGACCAGCACTCCCTCGTCGATGGTGACATAGTAGCTGTGGCCGTACTCCAGCATATTGTTGTGCGGGTAGATGGTGGCGGTGTTGCCCCGGACGATGATCGGGTGGAAGCGGAAGCCGTCGGTGAAGCCGCCGATGATGGTCAGCTGCATATCGCGCGGGGTAGGCTCAGCCGTGCCGGACGGGGTGCCCGGGACGGTGTTGCGGTTGGTGGCGACAAAGTCGCGGCTGTAGTCGTAAGGGACCTTGGTGTAGTCGCAGTCAGGCGCGTAGGTCCGGCTCTCGGTGAGGCCGGCGGGGATGCTGAGGTCGAGACTGTCTACGCACTCGCCGCTCTCGGCGTCCCAGATGCGGACGAACCCCGCCTCTCCGATGAGCGGGGCTTCCTTGAAACTCAGCACCAGATGGGTGTCGGGGTTGACGTTCTTCGCTCCCTTTGCAGGGAAATACTCCGCTGAATTACAGCACGATGCTGCCAGGATCGCGAGGGGCAGCAGTGCAAGGATGGTTCTATTGGTCATATGCTTACATTAAATATTCTGACATATCCTCTCCTTCCTCCTCCCTCTCGCGTATCTCAGTGGAGGAGATGTCCACTATCGGCGCGTCGATGATGCGGATGTTGTAGAGTCGGTCGAGCTGCTCCAGACTTACGATGTCCGGCGTCGTCCAGAAGTCCAGCACATAGGGGGCGGGGAAGTGCCTGCACTCTTCGAGCAGCAGCTGCCTGATCTTGTGCACGTCGTAGCCCTTGCGGGGATAGACCGTGACCCCGTATTCGCTCAGAAGCCGCGGCGCGTCCCGCCATTTGTGGATGTTCTCCAGATTGTCGGCCCCGATCACGAGGGTGAAGTCGTTCTCCGGCTCGCGCTTCTTGAGGGCGTCGAGGGTCTTGATGGTATAGTGCGGGGCGGGCATACGGAGCTCGATGTCGTCCACCCAGACGTGCAGTTCGGGATGCCGCAGCACGGCCTCGACCGCGGCACGGTAGCGCTGCTCAGCGCTGAGCGCCTTCTCCGGGGCCTTTAACGGGTTCTGCGGGGAGATGACCAGATACACCCAGTCGAAGTCCCGGACATTGGTCAGGTATTCCATTATGGCCTGATGTCCGATGTGCAGGGGGTCGAAAGAACCGGAATAGACGGCTATCCGCATAGGAAGCCGTTTACGATGGACTCCGCCTCGGCGAAAGTGTCCTGGAGGCGGTCGTTGACTATCTCGCGGTCGAACTTGCCCCGCGCGAAGCCTATTTCAGAGCCGGCCTTGGCGAGCCGCTCGCGTATGGACTCCTCGCTGTCGGTGCCGCGCCCGCGCAGTCTGCGCTCCAGCTCTTCCGGACTGGGAGGAAGGATCAGGATGGAGAGCGCCGCGTCGCCAAAATAGCGCTTGAGGCTGACTCCGCCCTTGACGTCCACGTCGAAGACTATCACGTGGCCCTTGGACCAGATGCGCTCGACCTCGCTCTTCAGCGTGCCGTAGAAGCGGTCGTGATAGACTTCCTCATATTCCACGAAGGCATCGGCGGCGATGAGCTCGCGGAACCTGTCCGCCGAGATGAAGCGGTATTCCACTCCGTCGCGCTCCGTCCCGCGCGGGGGACGCGAGGTGGCCGATATGGAGAATTCGAACTCGGGATGCAGCCCGAGCAGGTGGCCGACCACCGTGCTCTTTCCTGCACCGGAAGGCGCTGAAAATATGAGGACTTTCCCCGTCATTTTGTGTTTGTTTGCACAAAAATAACTAAATTTACGCGATTTTTGAAAAACTGGTTACTGTTAATATAATTTAATTGTCTTATGAAGGTTTCTTATAAGGAACTTGGACTTGTGAACACCCGCGAGATGTTCGCCAAGGCCGTAAAGGGCGGCTACGCCGTACCTGCTTTCAACTTCAACAATATGGAGCAGCTCCAGGCCATCATCCAGGCCTCCGCCGAGACCAAGTCTCCGGTGATCCTCCAGGTGTCCAAGGGCGCGCGCAACTACGCCAACCAGACTCTCCTCCGCTATATGGCGCAGGGGGCGGTGGAGTACGCCAAGGAGCTCGGGTGGAAAAAGCCTCAGATCGTGCTCCATCTCGACCACGGCGACAGCTATGAGCTCTGCAAGAGCTGCGTGGACTTCGGCTTCTCTTCAGTGATGATCGACGGCTCCTCTCTCCCTTACGACGAGAACGTGGCCCTCACCAGGAAGGTCGTGAAGTACGCCCACAAGTATGACGTGACCGTCGAGGCCGAACTCGGCGTACTGGCCGGAGTTGAGGAGGAGGTGGCCTCCGAGGAGTCACACTACACCAAGCCTGAGGAGGTCATCGACTTCGTCAAGAAGACCGGCTGCGACTC
>CAVILJ010000026.1:0-25856 GCA_963643555.1 Acetatifactor sp. | reverse complement strand
ATCTTGGTGAGTTTCTGACGGTGACCGTTGAGCTTCTGGAAGCCCTTGCGGCGGATTTTCTTGAATACAAGAACCTTGTCAGCCTTTGCGTCGTCGTCGAGCACGGTAGCCTTGACCACTGCACCCTCGACATAAGGAGCTCCGACCTTCACGCCTTCCTCTCCCGCGAGGAGGAGGACCTTCCTGAACTCCACATCAGCACCTTTGGCATCGGAGAGCCTCTGCACAAAGATTTCATTTCCAGCTTCAACCTTGAACTGCTGGCCTGCAATGTCTACGATTGCGTACATTTGAAACTTGTTTAAAAGTTCGGACCGCAAGCGGTCGCCTTCTGCGGCGGCTCTTATGCTGTAGCTCGACGGCCATAAATAATGGGCTGCAAATTTAGGGAAATTTATCTTAACCACAAATTATTTTATTAATTTTGTGTCCAAACACTTCTGTTATATGGATGCACCTTTCATCTACAGCAAATACGTCACCGGCAAGAACAACATAGGCCGGAAGGCCGAGGCGAGGGCCATCGCCAATCTGCTGGGCCAGGGCGAGAACATAGTCATCTACGAGGCCCCCAAGACCGGCAAGACCTCGCTGGTGCAGCAGAGCTTCTACAATATGAGGTCTTCCGGGCAGGACTTCGCCAGCGCGAACATCAGCCTGATGAACGTCAGGACGCTTCGCGATATGGCCCTCAGGCTCGGCACGGAAGTGCTCCGCGCGGCCTACGGAAGCCCGGAGAGCTACGCCTCCATAGTCGGGGAGCTGCTCCCGGGGACGCACTTCATCTTCGACTCTGAGAGGTTCGCCGCCTGCGGGGAGGTACTCTCGCTCAACTGGGAGATGGACCGCGAAGACCTCAAGGCGGTGCTGACCCTGCCGTACCGCTGCGCCCTCAAGCGCGGGCGCAGGCTCTACGCGGTGATCGACGAGTTCCAGAACATAATGCTCACCGAGGACGGCGAGGGGGCGTGCAGACTGATGGAGGAGGTGTTCCGGGAGCTGAGGGAGGAGATGAGGGCGGCTGCGGGATATATCTTCATCGGCTCCAAGATCAATGCTATGCACGAGATATTCGGGACCAGGAAGTTCTTCTTCCGTCAGGCGGAGAGGGTGAAGCTCGCCGACATCGACACCAAGGAGATCATCGAGCACGTCATCCGCGGACTGCTCTCCAGCGGCAAGGTCATCGACCGCGACCTGCTGCTCGGGGTCTGCGGACTCTTCCGCAACAACATCTGCTACATCAACCACTTCTCCGCAATCTGCGACTCGCTGACCAAGGGATATATAATGGAGCCGGTGCTCAACGCCGCCCTCGAAGCCATCATCTCCATCCACGAGCCGAGGTTCAGAGCGGCGATGGAGGACCTGACCACGTTCCAGATCAGCCTGCTCAAGGCGATCCTGGACGGATACAGCAAGTTCACAAGCGCCGAAGTCATAGAAGAATACGGGCTGAACTCCTCGGCCAACGTGCGCAGGCTCAAGGACGCGCTCTGCAAAAAGGAGATAATATATTTCGACGAGAGCGGGAAGCCGCAGATGATCGATCCGCTGTTCGAGTACTGGGTGCGCCGCTGCTATTTCGGGATGAAGATATGAACGGCAGGAAGAGGATAGCCGTGCTGACCGGAGCCGGGGTCAGCGCGGAAAGCGGGCTGCAGACCTACCGCGACAACGGCGGACTCTGGAACGGGGTCGACCCGATGGAGGTGGCCTCCGTGGAGGGCTGGAGCCGCAATCCGGGCAAAGTGCTGGAATTCTACAATCTGCGCCGCGCCGAGCTGCAGAACAGCAGGCCCAACGAGGCCCACAGGCTGCTGGCGGCTCTGGAGGCCGGACACACGGTGGACATAGTAACCCAGAACGTGGACAATCTGCACGAGAGGGCAGGCTCCACGCATATCGTGCATCTGCACGGCGAACTCACCAAGATAAGGCCGGAGAACAGCTGCAATGAGGAGGACGCTTACTCGGAGAAATATGTGGTGGACATAGGCTACGAGGCCGTGCATCTCGGGGACAAGGCCCCGAACGGAGCGCAATACAGGCCGCACATCGTATTCTTCGGGGAAGCCGTTCCGAAGATGGAGAGAGCCATCGACATCGTGTCCCGGGCAGACATCCTGCTCATAGTGGGAACCTCGCTGCAGGTCTATCCCGCAGCGGGGCTCTACCGCTATGCCTCCCCCGGCACTCCGATCTACATCGTGGATCCCGCCGGGATGAGGCTCCTCGACTCTAGGATCACCCACATACGCAAAGTCGCGACCGAAGGAGTCCAAGAATTTATTGCATTATTGAAATAATTCATTACCTTTGCGACCGCAAAAAGAAAAAGGGGGTGATTTAAAGAAATGATTATCGTACCGGTAAAGGAAGGAGAGAACATCGAAAGGGCTCTTAAGAAATTCAAGAGGAAGTTCGAGAAGACGGGCGCGATCCGCGAGCTCCGTTCACGCAAGAACTTCGAGAAGCCTTCCGAGAAGCGCCGCGTGGCCAAGATGAAGGCCATCTATGTGCAGCATCTCCGTCTCGAAGACGAGCAGTAGTCTTTTCTTACACCTATAGATAGACATCAGACCGACCTTTTCGAGGCCGGTCTTTTTTGATGAAAAATTATTGCTATCTTTGCCGGTAGGATCCATCTGCGGGTGTGTTGTAATCGGTAGCCAAGCCGGACTTAGGATCCGGTGCCTCGTGCGTATGGGTTCGAGTCCCTTCACCCGCACACATATTCTGATGCCTATGCGACTGTTTGTTTTATTGTCCGCCGCACTTCTGTGCGCATTGCCGCTGTCCGCATCGGGACAGGAAGCCGCCAAATACGTTCCGGACTACCGCCTCGACATCCGTGCGGGATGGGGTACGGTACCGTTCGTGAACGTACTGCTCTACGGGATCGCTTCCCTCAATCACCTCTCGGATGAAGAGTCCAAAGACAAGAGCAATCAGGACTCCGGGATAGCCACCGGAGACCTCTCGCTGGACATCTCCTACAAAGTCAACCGATGGATGTCGGCGGGAGTCGACATCAGCTGGCAGGGCTACAGCTCAAGCAAGGGCGGCGAGATGAAATCCCACACGCTGCACGTCGTCTCCGTTATGCCTCAAGTGACGATGAACTATCTCACCAGGGAGAAAGTGACCCTCTACGGCAAAGCCGAAGCCGGAGCGGCGGTATATTCCTACGACTGCTCCGGCACTGAATTGCTGTTCGCCTTCCAGCTGGCCCCGATAGGAGTCACGTTCGGGCACAGGTTCTACGGCTTCGCCGAACTCTCCGCAGGCCTCCTCTATCAGGGGGGCAAAGTGGGGGTCGGCTACCGCTTCTGAATACTACCAGTACCTCGGGTCGATGCCGAACACCCTGTCCGCGGTGTAGTCAGCGGCCTCTTCGGCACCGAGCTCACGCAGCCCGGCCCATTTGGCGCGGGTGCTCATATCGGCGCGGAGTCCGCGGTTGCCGTACTCGTAGAGATGGAGGTCAGGGCTGCTTGACGCATAGTCCATACGCCACGTCGTAGGCCAGCCGAGAGGGTCCATCTCGTCACAGTAGTCGCTGTTGAGGATGGCCACCTTCGGGAAGTTGTGCCAAGGCCTGCCGATAGCGATGCTGCGCCCGTCGTCCCCGTCGCGCGGACTGCCGTCGCTGTAAGTGAAGCGGCAGCGGTTGAATACGAAGCCGTAGGCCTGCTCCTTCGGGGTGGACGGGGCGGTAATCCAGCCGCCTCCCCAGCTGCGGATCTCGCAGTTCTCGAAGAACGCTATCGCACCGCCGTATATGTAGTCGGTGCGGCCTATGACGAGGCAGTTCTCGAAATAGCTGCGCTTGCCGGAGGTCCACAGATATATGGTGTCCTGATAGCTGGAGAGTATGCAATTGCGGAACGTGGTGCGGTCGGCGCAGACGGTGACGGCAAGCGCCTGGCCCACAGGGCCGGCGGTGTTGCGTATCGTGAGGTTCTCGAAGATGCAGCCCTCGCCGAGCACAGTAAGGGTGGCTGAAGTGCGGACGAGCATCGCGTTGCCGCTCCACTTCTCCCACGCGTCTGCCGGGAGTTTGTTGCCCGTCAGCGGGCTGTTGCCGTCGTGCATATGGTAGCTTATAATCGCCCCCTCGCGGCTCTCTCCCACGAACGATATATTGGTCCTGCCCTCAGGGATGATGAGTTTCTCCTCATCATAGACTCCGTTCCTGATATAGATGACGAAGCGCTGCGACGAGCACTCCGGGGCGGCGTTGATTGCCGCCTGAAGAGTGGTGAAGTCCCCGCTGCCGTCCTTTGCCACCACGATGTCGGCGGCTATCCCCGGATTGGACGGCGAGAGTGTCACCGTGACCTCCTGTCCCGGCACGGTCTCAACATCGTAGAGGTATCCGGACGGAACATCAGGCCCGTGAAGCCTCGCCTGAGGGCTGACGACAGGGCGGAGTATCTCCTGCGGAGCGAAGAGCGGGTTGGGATTCTCTCTGCCGTCCTTGACTTCCACGAGACCCTCCCCCTGCAGCTTGGCGTAGGAGCGGATGCGGAGATTGCCGCCGACGGTGGAGCGGATGACCGCCTTCCGTATGGTGTTGTCGTCCCACTCGAGGTCCTCGACCACGAAGCCGCCGCGTGCCCTCAGTCCCTTCACCGAGCCTTTCTTCCACGCGTCAGGTAGCGCAGGCAGAAGATGCACGGCCCCGTCGTGGCTCTGGAGGAGCATCTCGGCGATGCCTGCCGTGCAGCCGAAGTTGCCGTCGATCTGGAAAGGCGGATGCGCGTCGAAGAGATTAGGATAGGTGCCGCCGCCCTGACCTTTCTGCACCGAAGGGTCCACGTGGTTGAGCTGGTCCTTTATCATCTTCAGCGCGTGGTTGCCGTCGAGCATACGGGCCCAGCAGCATACTTTCCAGCCCATAGACCAGCCTGTGGAGGCATCGGTGCGCTGGATGAGCGTATTGCGCACCGCATCGAAGAGAACCGGGGTGCGGTATGGCGATATCTGGTATCCCGGGAAGAATCCCCAGAGATGGGAGATGTGCCGATGGTGGTCGCCAGGGTCGTCCCAGTCCTGCGCCCACTCCTGAAGCTGCCCGTAGCGGCCCACCTGCATAGGGGTGAGCCGTCCCCGAAGGGTGCGCAGGGTGTCGCTGAACTCGCGGTCGACGCCGAGGACTGCGGACGCCCTCTCGATATTGGAGAAGAGGTCGGTGAGCAGCTGGTTGTCGATGGTGACCCCGGACTGGAGGTTGCCGCTCTGCGACTTAGGCCTGTTCTCCGGCGAGTTGGATGGCACAACCACCATATAGCCGGTGTTCGGGTCCTCCACGAGGAAGTCGACGAAGAACTCCGCCGCCCCCTTCATAACAGGGTAGACCTCGGCAAGGTAGTCCCTGTCGCCGCTGTAGAGGTAGCGGTCCCAGAGGTGCTGGCAGACCCAGGCGCCGCCGGTCGGCCAGAGCCCGCAGTAGGAGTAGTCCAGAGCGCCCGTGCAGCGCCAGAGGTCGGTGTTGTGGTGCAGCACCCAGCCTCGGCAGCCGTACTGCAGCCGCGCGGTCTCCCGTCCGCTCTCGGAGAGTTCCTTCACCATCCGGATGAACGGCTCGTGCAGCTCGGCGAGGTTGGTGACCTCCGCAGGCCAGTAGTTCATCTCGGCGTTGATGTTGGTGGTATAGTTGCAGCTCCAAGGAGGCGAGACCTTCTGGTTCCACTTGCCCTGCAGGTTGGCAGGCTGGCATCCCGGCTGCGAAGAGCAGATCAGCAGATATCTGCCGTAGTTGAAATAGAGGGTGACGAGCTGGTTGTCTGAAGTCCAGGGTATCGCCACGGTGCGGTAGACGGTGGTCTTCTCGTCCCCGTCGTAGTCGGACGCGAGTTCGAACTTCACCCTGTCGTACTGCGCCTTGTAGGCGGCTATGTGGGCTGCGCGGGCCTTGTCGTATTTACGGGAGGAGTTCTTCATATAGCTCTCGCAGCGCTTCACCGCATCGGCGGAGAGATCCCTATAGTTGACGAAGTTGGTCGCCATAGACACATAGATGAGCAGCTCGCTGGCATTCTCCACCTTGAGGCTCTCTCCCTCCGGGACGATCTTGCCGCCCTTGTTGACCGCTTTGACGTCGGTGCAGTAGCGGAGCGCTCCGCCCTTTATCACCTTGCCGTCGCCGGAAGCGCCCTCCATCCTGATGGTCTTTCCCCTGGCGGAGACCACAGGCTCGGGCATAGGGGTGCTGAGCGAAAGGCTGCAGTTGAGCGCGGCCTTCTTCGAGGAGCTGATGCGGATGACGAGCAGCTGGTCGGTCAGCGAGGCGAACGCCTCCTGCACATATTCCACCTCCCCCACCTTGTAGCGGGTGAGGGTCAAGGCGTTGTCGATGTCGAGTTCGCGGTAGTAGTCCGTATATCCGGAGTGGTCCGGAAACTCGATCCTGAGCGAGCCGGCGGTCTGGTACTGAAGCTCCTGCCCCACCGGGGAGAGCAGCTTCTTGTCGGCTATGGCCTGGGCCTCCTTGGACTTTCCCGCCCAGATGAGCTCGCGCACCTGTTGGAGGTACTTGGGACCCTCGGGGTTGTAGTTGTTGTACGGACGGCCTGCGGAGATGGTCTCTTCGTTGAGCTGTATCTCCTCTTTTTCGGCTCCGCCGTAGACCATTGCGGCGATGCGCCCGTTGCCTATCGGGAGGGCCTCCTCCCAATACTCAGCGGGCTTGTCGTACCACAGTCTGTTTCTCTGCGCGGAGAGCGGCATCGCGGCCAGCAGCGCCGTCGCCGCAAGCGCAATCAGGGTAAGGCTTCGTTTCATCTATGATCGGTTATTGTTTGTCAGCGAATTTAGTCATTCTTGAGCGAAAAACTTGCATTATCCGCTTTATGGTTTATAGTTTTTCGCCGGAAGCCAATCGGATTTGTAGTACGGGCTGACCGACTTGGCGAAAATCTTGCGTACGGTGTACTCCGCAGCCTCGGTGTCGCTGAGCTGCAGGCCACCCATCTTCCTCTGCCCGAGCCTCTCCGGCGCGGCTCCGGGACCGGTGCATTTATATTCCCTGAATGCAGGCACCGCCTCCGGATTCATAAAAGTCCACCCGTCAGGGTGTACCGTGGCGGGTTCATAGCACCTGATGAACGCCACTTTGGGAGTATTGTGCCACGGGCGGCCAAGGTAGAAATACTCGAACGGCACGCCGTCGTGGTCCGGCTGCCCCGGCTCCTTTGCCGTGAGGGTACAGTCGAGGAATGTAAGTCCGAACTTGGAATAGGGATATGTGCTGGCTGCCGTGATGTAGCTCTCGTGCTGGTTGGAGAATATCTCGCACTCGTCGAACACCATATTGGAGTTGCCGTATATGAAGTCCACGTTGCCCTCGATATAGCACTTGCGCACATAGATGCGGCCCTCTCCCCTGCCCCAGAAGGTGTCCTGGTTGCCCACCATCCTGCAGTTGTAGAACGCGACCCTGTCGCCGGTGACGGAGAGCGCCGTAGCCTGGGAGTGCGAATTCTCGCCCGGCTTCTCGCGTATGTTCTGGTGGGGATTCAGGAAGGTGATGTTCACGGCGGTGAAGTCGTCCGCTTCAATCACGGTGCTCTGCTTGGGCTGAGGCGTGCCGCTGCCGGCATAGTCGTCGTAGTATAGCACTGTGGTCGCAGGGTCCTCGCCTATCAGGGTGACACGGTCCTTGCCGGAGCGGAGAATGAGTTTCTCATAGTACCGTCCGGGCCGCACCCTGATGATCCATCTCCCGCCTCTGAAGTCCTCCGGCACATCGTCGAACGCGGCCTGCACGGTGGTATAGTCCCCGCCGCCGTCCTGACTCACCAGCTTGACCACATTACCTCCCCTACAGGAGCAAAGCAGGAGAGAAAACAGAATAAAAACAACTTTTTCCATCTTTAAAAAGGGGGCGGCGTGATGCACGTCACCCCCGAAACAACAATTATCTTGAACTGAGCATTATTTCTGTCTGAATCCGTAGCCGTTGGTAATTCCGGAATTCTGGAGGTCATTGTATCTGTTCGGAAGCAGATAGATAGGAGGGTTCTTAGCCGCATAGTCCTCATCTGAGTAGCCGCAGAGCAGCTTAGTGGCGTAGGAATCCCTGTACTGATACATATCCACCGCCCAATTGGTCTTCTCGTAGCCTTCAGCCTCGAGCGCCTTTGCCTCTGCGGAATCCGGCTCGATATACTTAAAAAGCCCCTTGATGGCGACGTTGGTCTCCGTGACCCCGGCGAATGCGGACTGGATTGAACCCCAGTCGTCGTGCTGGCCCCTCCAGCCCGGGAAGAGAACAGGGTCGGACTCGTCGGTGCACTGGGCGGTGAGCCTGTAGCCGTACTTCTCCTTGGCGTTGACCATCTTTGTCCATACATAGGCGGGAAGCTCGTTGCCGTTGTCGAAGCGGTAGTAGCCGTTCTCGTGGACCCCGTCCACCACGGCGGTCATAAGCTTGCGGTCGTCGACGCAGGCTTTAGGGAGCTTGCCTGTGCGGATGAGGTCGTGTCGGCGCATTCCCTCGCCCACGAACTCGAGAGCCCTCTCGTAGATGACCGCGTCGTAGACACTGCCGCACTTGGCGATGTAGGACTCGAAGTTAGGATCGGTGTTGCCGTCGAACGCGCGGTTGTGCACGATGGCGAGGTACTTCCTGGCGTTGGCGTCGTCACCGAGGGCGGCATAGACCTCCGCAAGCATCAGATAGGCATCGGAGATTCGCATAATGGAGGCGTTGATACCGGCCATACCATAGCTGGATGTGACAGGCTTGGTCATCCTGTTCCAGTCCCACTTATTGGTACCCGGACCGCAGCCGGCGCCCCAGGCGCTGCGGTTGAACGACTGCATCAGTTCGGTACCCTTGCCTGTACTGCCGGTCACGCAGATGGAGGCGTCGCGGCGCATATCGGAGTTGTCGTAGCCGCTGTAGTAGAACCAGGCCTGAACCCTGTCCTGACCGCAGGCGATGCAAGGCGCACCATTGTTGCCGCCGGACGAAGGCCTGCCGATATAGCCCGGACGGTCGGAGCCGCCGGAGGCATTGGCGTGCGCGTAGGCGATTTCATAAATGGACTCGTCTGCAAGGGACACATTGTCGCACTGGTGAAGCTGCTGGAATGCGTACTGGAACGGGTTGTTGTAGACGCGGCTGCCATCGTTGGCGCGGGGATCGGTGGTATGCAGCACAACCGAACCCGAGTTCTGGTAGAGGGACAGGAGATACTCTTTGGCAATCTCGAAAATATTTCTCCAGTCACTTCTGCGCCCGTAGATTGCGCCCTGCTTCTCGACGCTCCAGTCCTCAAAAGCGATCTTCTTGCCCTCGCCGTCGACATAGAAGTCGTCCCCGAGGTCGGTGCGGCGGGTGGCATAACCTCCGTCATAGAGGCAGAGGCGGGCGATGAGTCCCTGGACATAGGTCCTGTTCATCACGTCGGCCCTTGCGCCGTTCTCGCCCGGACGGAACATCATAGGCTCCACCTTGCGGAGAGCCGCGATTTCCTTGTCGTAGATGGCGAAGCGCGAGGTTAGGCCGCTGGCCTTCTCGCCGGCCTTGGTGGCGTACGGCACATCGCCGTACCAGCGGCAGAGCTCGTAGTATTGGGTTGCGCGGAGGGCGAATGCCTGTCCGTAGATGTCCGAGAGGGCATTGGGCTCGCCGGACATTATCTCGTCGAAGTTCTCAAGAGCCTCAAAATTGGCAATCAGGGAGTTGCAGATGGCGATGGTCTTGTAGCAGTTGCCGAAGACCTCCTGTCCCTGCCCGGCCTCGATATTGTAGTTCTCGGTGCCCGCAGGATAGAATGCCTTTTCCTGCTGGCCGCCGTCGCCGTCGCTCCAGATATCCTGGCAATCCTCGATGTCGGAGCCCCATACCGGCGTCCAGAACCAGCCGACGGAGTGGATGGAACGGTTGCTCTGCCAGGTCTTGTAGCCGTAGTATAGGGCGGCCTTAGCTGAATCTCCGTTGGAGAATACGAAGTCCGCATCGACTACGCTCGGGGAGTTGGTCTCGAGGAAATTGCCGCACCCCGCGAGAGTCAGTCCCGCAATTGCGCTGAGCGCGATATATGCTGTTCTTTTCATATTGAGTGTCAATGATTAAAATGTAACGTTAGCACCAAGGGTGAACGAACGGGAGCGCGGATAAGCGCCGTAGTCCATATTCATCGTAGGGAGGCAGTTGAGGCTGCCGGCGAAGTCGACTCTTCCGGAGGTGTAGGTGTTGACCTCAGGGTCGAGTCCGGAATACCCGGTGAGGCAGAAGAGGTTGCCTGCGGTGAGGTAGAAGCGCAGGCGCTCGATGCCTACCTTGCGGGAAACGCTGTTAGGCAGGGTATATCCGAGCGTGAGGTTCTGTAGACGCAGGTATGAACCGTCCTCAAGCCAGCGGGACTCGGCGATACCGCTCTGGTGGTAGGATACCGGATACTGCGCTCCGGCGTTGAGACGGTCGAGTTCGGCCGGGTCAGTAACCGCGTAGAGGTCGCCGGCATCGCTGATGTTGTAGACCTTGTATTCATTTGCCATAAACGCGTGCCTCTGACGGCCTATGCCGTTGAACTCACCGCTGCTCTGCTCGATCATCGCGGCCACGTTGTACACCTTTCCGCCGATGACATAGTTGAAATTGCCGGAGAGGTCCCAGTTACGCCAGCGCGCGTTGATGCTGAAGCCGCCGGTGTGCCGCGGCATAAGCTCCGCGATTTCGGTCACGTCGTCAAGGTTGACCACTCCGTTGCCGTCCACGTCCTTGAACTTGGCGCAGCCCGGAAACGCAGTCTGTCCCTCAGGAATCTTGAACGGATGATTCTGCGTGGCGGTCACGGCTTTGGTGATGTCAGGGATGCCGTCCTTTAGGGTATAGACGCCGGTGGCGGAATCGTAGTTGAAGTCGGCGGTGGTATACCAGCCGTCGCTGACATATCCGCGGACGAGGCCGATAGGACGGCCCACCGCGAGCATATAGTCGTTGGTCGGGGTCGTGGCGGACGATGACCAGTAGGATGAGTACTGATACTGGTCGGCGTTGGCAAGTTCGTCGAGGTTATTGCGGTTGTAGTTGTAGAGCAGGTTGACATCCACGTGCCAGTCGCTGTTCTCCACGAGCACCGCATTGACTGAAAGTTCGACACCCTTGTTGGAGGTGCGTCCGAAGTTCTGGTACTGATAGGAGTAGCCGGTGGTGTTGTCCACAGGCACAGCCATCAGGAGGTCCTTGGTGGTATTCCAGTAGAACTCCACCGCACCGTTGACGCGGCCGTAGAGGAAGCCGTAGTCGATACCGAGGTTGCGGGAAACTGTGGTCTCCCACTTCAGGTCAGGATTGGCGAGAAGTCCGTCCGGAGCATAGAAAGCGATGAACTCACCGCCGATAGGGATGGTGTTCTGGCTGAGCGGCATAGTTGACCAGGTCTCCCTCCAGAGGTTGGAGCTGATGTTGTCGGAGCCGGAAGTACCGTAGGATAGACGGAGCTTGAGATTGGAAAGCCACCCTCCGGCGCTCTCCATAAACGGCTCGTCTATGACACGCCACGCCGCGGCGGCTGCGGGAAAGTAACCCCAGCGGTTGTTCGGGGCGAACTTGCTGGAACCGTCGGCGCGGAACGTGACAGTAAGAAGATATCTGTCAAGGAAACTGTAATTGGCCCTTCCGAAGAATGACAGGGTGTGGGACGGCACTCCTATAGTGTTGGTGGCGGAGAACTTACCTGTCGCCATCTGGATGAGGCCCATCGCGGTGTCGTAGCCGTAGGAGTCAGGGTAGCCGTTGCCGGAGAGTGAAGAACTCTCGGAACTGCTGCTGATGACCTCGTTGCCAGCAAGAAGGCCGAGATTGTGCTTGTCGCCGAACTTCACGTTATAGTTGAGAGTGGTAAGAGACCTGAAGCCTTCTCCGAGGCCTCTGCTGAGAGTGGCCCTCTTCTCCTTGTTGGTATAACCGTTCTCGTAGTAGCTGCTCTTCGAGGAACTGCGGTTCATCGTCACCTCGCTGCGTGCGATGAGGCCGTCGATGATTTCCCAGGAGAGGGCCGCGGAGGCTCTGAGCGAGCGGCTGAGGCCCCTGCTGGTGATGTCCTCGACGAGTTTGAGCGGATTGTGGTCAGGGTCGATGTTCTCGATACCGAAGCTGAACGCTGAAGTCACGTCGGAATAGTCGACGCCTCCGAGAGGATTGTCGATAGGACGGTAGAAATATGCGCTTGAGAGGGTGGAGCCTCGGCCGCTGGTAATGCCGTTGCTGCCGTTGGTGCCGGACTCGACATAGCGGGCGTCGAGGTCGAGGGTGAGCCGCTTCGCGAGCTTCTGGCTGAGCTTGAACGCAGTGTTGAAGCGCTTGTAGTCGGAGTTGATCCTGATGCCCTCATCGCCGACATAGCCGACGGTGAAGTTGACCTTTGTCGTCTCGCTGCCGCCGCTGACGTTGACCGTATGGCTATGGGAGAGGGCGGTACGGAGAAGGTCACGGGTGTAGTCGTGGGTCGCCACCGAAGCATAGTCCTTATAATGGTTGCCGTAGCTGCTGCCGAGTCCGAAGTACTTCGCGAAGCCGTCGCCGTTGGCCTCTCCTCTGGAGGTGGCGTAGCCCCAGTTGTAGAGAAGATACTCCTGGGCGGACATATTATCATAAGTCTTGGCGACGTTCTTCACCTGGACATAGCCGTCGTAGCTCACCTTGACCCTGCCGGCCTTGGCGCCCTTGGTGGTAACGAGGATGACGCCGTTAGCACCTCTGGCACCGTAGATGGCGGTAGAAGATGCGTCCTTCAGTACGTCGATGGACTCGATTTCGGATGCGGGGATATCATTGATGTTGCCGACAGGGAAACCGTCAACGATGTAGAGAGGCTCGTTGGACTGGGTGATGGAGCCGCCTCCGCGCACGCGCACGGATACCGATGCGCCCGGGCGACCGTCTTCAGAGACCACGTTGACACCGGAGAGTTTGCCCTGTAGAGCTTGAGACACGTTCGCTACCGGATTGGCGGCGAGGTCAGCGCCTTTGACCGACGACACGGCGCCCGTGAGGTCGCGTCTCTTGACCGTGCCGTAACCGATCACGACCGCGTCCTCAAGCATAGCGTTGTCGGTCTTGAGGACGATGTTGAGGGGAGAGTCTCCGGCGGTGACCGTCTGAGTCAGATAGCCGAGCGCGGAGATGACGAGCTTCACTCCTTTCTGCGGAACATTGATGCTGAAAGAGCCGTCGAGTTCCGTAACCACACCGTTGCGCGTGTTCTCGACCACCACTCCCGCACCGATTACAGGCTCACCGCTGATGTCAGTGACCTTTCCGCTTATCGACTGCTGTGCCGAGGCAAGAAACGCCGTGCAGAACAGGCAAGCGAGCGTCAGGATTGATTTTTTAGAAAACATCTTAAAATTGGTTAAAAGTTAATGGTAAAATTTTTTATTAATTGCTCCCGCATTAGTTATCAGTTTGTTTTTGAATGCCTGCAAAATTAAAGACCATTATGGTTAAATCTATCTGATATACTACGATTTTTGTTTGATTTCGTCCATATGCCCATATTTTTGTTTACTTTTGTACTATGAGAGGTCTCTTAGCCATCACCGCGTCATTTTCGCTCGCCATCAGTCTCGGGGCGCAGCCGAGCCACTATTTCACCTGGTACGGCAGCGAAAGCAACCAGGCGCTTAAGACGGTGCACCAGATTACCCAGGACAGTGAGGGTTACATCTGGCTCGCGACTTGGGACGGTCTGCTACGCTTCGACGGCTACGACTTCACCCGCTACGCGCTCCCGCCAGACAGGCTTACCAACCGATTCATCAATCTCTTCGCCGGAGCCGAAGGAGACATTCTGACCGCTACCTATGACGACTGCCTCTACCGCTTCGACTGCGGGACCGGCGAGTTCGCGCAGATAGGGCTCGGCAATGCCGTCCCGCTATCATTCAGATACCGGAGTCCGCACCTCTATGTAGTTACGGCCGACAGCAGAGTCCTCGATGTCGCTCCAGGGCAAGGCGGCGACTATTCCGTCTCCGAGCTTCCGGTGCCGGACGGGGCAGAAGTACGCGACATCTTCTTCGGGAGCGGCGGGGACAAGTACCTGCTCTGCAACAAGGGAGCGTTCAAGAACGGCATTTCCCCTGTTGCAGCGGAAGTGTTCTGCGCTGAGGAGCTGGGTCCGGACATATATTTCGGCTCCGGAGGAGGACGGCTCTACCGCTGCTCGGACGGCGGGGCGGAATGCCACTCTCTCCCTACGGACGCAGATATCAACGGCATCACCGCCATCCCCTCTCGGGGCGAGCTGCTTATAAGTACTTCAGGGATGGAGTCCTTCGTCGTCGGCGCGGATGGTGGAGTTCTGGCTTCTCTACGTTCCACATCATTTCCGGCAGGCGGTGTCATCCACACGGCCTCCGACCGCGCAGGCAACATCTGGGTCAGCTCCACTACCGGAGGACTCGACTGGTACGACCCGGCGGAGCGCAGGCTAGTTCCGTTCTACGACCCCTCCGTGCAGCAGCCCTGGAACAGCGAGAACAGGGCCACGGCCGTGTTCTGCGACCGTCAGGGCATACTCTGGGTCGGCACCAACTGGTACGGGCTGATGAAGACCGTGTTCACCGGCGACCGCTTCTACCTCAAGATACCCGCCGGAGCGTCGGCGGGCAGCGTGGTCCCGGAGAACAGCGTCCGCTCTCTGATGGAGGACCGCGACGGCAACATCTGGGCCGGCACCAAGGACGGGAGAGTACATATATACGACAGCTCCCTCAACCATCTGGGCGACATCTCCGAAGACGGGAGAGTGCTCAGGCGCAAGGGTGCTGTCCTTGGAAGCGTATACTCTATGGTGCAGGCCCCCGAAGGAACCGTCTATATGGGCACGAGGCACGACGGCCTCATCGAACTCAGGGAGAAGCCCGGGCAGGAACGCTCCGACAGTCCGTGCTATTCCATCACGCGATACCGCCCGGACAAGGACTCGTACTACGGCCTCAACGGGTCTGAAATCTTCAATCTTGACATCGACTCCCGAGGAAGGCTGTGGATTGCCAGCTTCGACGACGGACTGTCCTATCTCGACCCGGACGGTGAGGAGCGCCGATTCATCAGCAAGAAGAATCTGCTGCACTTCCCGACGGAGAGCCAAAACCGCCTCCGCTTCGTCACCCACGACTCCGAGGGGAAAATCTACGCCTGCGGGACGCTCGGGATGTTCGTCTGCGAAGATGGCGGCTCCAGCCCCGAGAATATGAACTTCACCCACTACCTGCTGAACAGCGGCGACCTCCACGCGTCCAACGTGAGGGATGTGCAGCATATCAGCATAGGGAAGCGCGGCGAAGTCTATGCCTGCACCTACGGAGGCGGCTTCTACCGCTTCCCTGACGAGCAGATCGGCGGACGCGACGCGCTGCTCTCGCCCTTCACGCTCGCCTCGGTTCAGGACGGCACCGGCAATCTCTGGATATCCACCGACGCGGGCCTCAACAGATACAGCCCCCGCAGCGGCAGCATAGAGGGATTCTCCTACGAGAGGCTCGGCCACAAGGTCCGCTTCAACGAAGGTCCGGGGCTGCTCGCCTCCGACGGGAAAATATATTTCAACACCAGCGGCGGCATCCTCTACTTCGACCCGGCAGAAATCTCCAACAGCAGTTTCTCTCCCGAGATAAGGCTCAAGCTGCGGAATCCGTCTCCGGGCGTGGGGGACAGCATTACGGTCGAGTTTCAGGCGATGGATATGACGGACCCCAAGCAGATAGTCTATTACTACCGTCTGGACGGCGGGGAATGGGTCAACATAGGCAACAGCCGCAGCGTCACCCTCTCCCCTCAGAAAGTCGGACATCACAGTCTGTCCGTCATATCCACCAACTCCAACGGAGCGGAAACGGACAACGAGGTCACGGTTGAATTCACGGTCCATCCTCCTTCCTGGGCATCCTGGTGGGCAATCTGCATTTATCTAGGCATAGCTGCGGCTGTGGGAGGATTCTTCATCTGGCGCAGCTGTCAGAAGCGCCGGCGCGAAGAGCCGTACTACGGCACGCTGCACGGCGCGGACCGGGTGTTCGTGAAGGAAATGGTGGAATACATCCGCTCCCGAATTGAGGATCCGGCGCTGGACGTGCCGGCACTCGCGTCCGCGATGAACGTGAGCCGCTCCCGCCTCTTCGAGAAGACAAAGGTGCTGCTGGACAGCTCCCCCGCCGCAATCATCAGGGAAATACGCTTCAAGAGGGCCGTGGAGCTGATACGCGCGGGCGAACACTCCCTCTCCGAAATCGCGTATATGAGCGGCTTCAACGACACCCACTACTTCAGCACCGCGTTCAAGCAGCGTTTCGGTATGCCCCCGGGAGAATTCCGTAGAAAGCTCTGACTATTGCGCCGAAAAGGCTATCTTTGCGCTATGGTTTACAGGCAGCTGACAGAAGCCGAGTTTGCGGACTTCGGCAAGAGGATACTCTACGAGGACAACCACCTCCTGGTGGTCGACAAGAAGTCCGGGGAGATCACCCAGGGCGACCGGACCGGAGACGAATGTCTCGCGGAGGCGTACAAGGCGTACCTCGCGCAGAGGGACTCCAAGCCGGGGCAGGTCTTCCTGGGAGTGCCGCACAGGCTCGACCGCCCGGTCTGCGGCATCTGCATCCTCGCCAAGACTTCCAAGGCGCTGGAAAGGCTCGCCGCGATGTTCCGCGAGGGCGGGATACACAAGCGCTATCTGGCCCTCTGCTGCGCGAAACCCGAGCCGCCACGGGGGCAGCTCTGCGGCTGGCTCTCCCGCAACGAGAAGCAGAACAAGAGCTATGTGGTAGCGCCCGGCTCGGCCCCGAAGCCGTCCGCGTATGGAGACGCCAAGCTCGCCAGGCTCAACTACCGCTACCTGTTCAGCACTGACAGATACCATCTGGTGGAAGTCGAACTGCTCACCGGCAGGCATCACCAGATCCGCTGCCAGCTGAGCGCCGCAGGCTGGCCGATCAAGGGCGACCTCAAATACGGCGCACCGCGCTCCAACCCCGACGGAGGCATCTGCCTGCAATCCCACGAGGTGCAGTTCATCCACCCTGTCCGCAAGACGGAGATTCGGCTGGAAGCTCCTGTGCCCGACGGCTGGAAAGGGGTTGCACAAGCCCTGCACGAAGCCTGATCGCATATTCGCCCGGAGTCTCGCCCATATTGAGCTTGAACGCCATAGAGAACGTGACGCTAGAGTTGAAGCCGGACTTCTCCGCAAGCTCGGTGACGGTCATCCGCGGATTGTCTTCGAGGAGTTCCACGGCATACTGCACGCGATAGCCGTTGACGAACTGGCGGAAGTTCCTGCCCGACATAGTGTTGATGGTCTTCGACACATAGGTCTTGTTGATATAGGTGCTGTCGGACAGGTCCTGCAGGGTGTAGTCCGGGTCGAGATAGGGACGGTGCATCGTCATTATCCTGGTTATTTTCTCGAACAGATTCCGCGACCGCTCGATCTCCTCCCTGTCCTCCCCTGCGAGAGCCTGCGAGGAAGTGTCTTCCATATTGCCTATCATCCTCTTCACCATCATTTCCCTGCGGCGGCTCAGCAGCAGGCAGCGCCCGGTCAGGGAGCGGTAATAGAGCAGCAGATACATCAGCAGCAGGACTGCGGCGAGCAGATATAGGGTGAGCGGCTGTCCGGAGGCTGCGACAGAGGAGAGCGCAAGCAGTCCCAGCACAAATGAGAATATCAGCCGCAGATGCGACTCCAGCGCATACCACACCGCCTGCGGCTTGAAGAGCGTCCGCAGCACCGCGTGCCTGAAGGAGAGCCTCAGGATCTGATGGATCAGGACAAGCAGCAGACAGACGAAGACGAAGAGCGGCCCCGGGGAACCGATTATGGCAAAACAAACCGAGTCCGCCAGCTCAAGCAGGGCGAACAGCAGGGAGAAGAGAACGTTCTCTTCAGCGATCGGCAGCATTATCATCACGGTCGAGGCCGACAGCAGCGAGAAGAGCAGCACCTCGGGCATAGGCGGACGTCCGGTCCTAAGTCTGGTCAGAATCACAGGAGACAGGATGCACAGCAGAGAGACCATCCGGACCCAGAAGTGCAGTGAATGGAAATAAATTTTCATAGAGCGATTAGTCTTTCCCCTAAGATAAAAGAAAAACCCCTGCCTTGACCGGTGTCAAAGCAGGGTTATGCAAGAAAATTTATGTTTCAATGTATTAATTTCTCTTTTTTATTAGTTTTTATGGCATCGAAGCCCTTGCCGTAGACTCCGGTCGCCGAGGAGACGGAGATGAAGGCGTCGCGGTCGATCATATTTATATACTTGAGAAGCATATTGAGGTCCGTCTTGCGGGTGATCACCATCAGCACCTGCACGCTGTGCTTGGTGTACCAGCCCTTGCCGTCCAGCACAGTCACTCCGCGGTGGAGGTCCTTGACCACCGCGTCGGCGATTTCCGCATATTTGTCGGAGAGCACGAAGACCTGCACCGACTGGCGCGAGCCGGACAGATACAGGTCCACCACCACTCCGTTGGTCAGCACGAGGATGAAACCATAGACTATGGTCGTGATCTTGTCGGCCCAGGGCATAGGCGAGCCGTCAGGCATATAGGACGGCACGACGATGGAGGAGAGGATGATGACCACGTCCATCATCAATATCATACGGCCCGGGGAGACGTTGCGGTACTTGTTGACCATCAGCGCTATGATATCCGTGCCCCCGGTACTCCCGCCCTGGGTCATCGTCATCCCTATGCCGAATCCGGACATCATCCCGCCCATTATCGTGCACATCAGTTTGCCGTTGCCGAGCGCGAGAATCTCTATGATGTCCCGGGGAATCACCGTCTGAAGTATGTTGAGCAGGGCCGACGCCACGATGATGGCATAGACCGTCTTGAAGCCGAAGCCCTTGCCCAGAATGAAGAGCGAGATGACCAGCAGCACGATATTGATCGTGAAGTAGCTGTAACCTATCCTGAGGCCGGTCGCATACTGTATGATGGAAGAGATACCGGTGACTCCGCCGCCGATGAGGTTGTTGGGCACAAGGAAGAGCGTCCAGCCCACGGTGTAGGCCACCAGCCCCACGGTGATGAGGAAATACTCCTTGAGACCGGTCCAGAATGTTCTGTTTATCAAAGACATATCCTACTTGTCCTTTTTCTTGATCTTAACGCCTGTCTTAATCTCCTCAAAGCCTTCTCCGTAGACGTTATTGGTCGGAGAAATAGACATAAACGCCCTCGGGTCGGTCTCCTTGATGACCTTGGTCAGCGAAGGCAGTTCTTTCTGATTGATAAGTATATAAAGCACGTTCCTGTCCTGCTTGGTATACCACCCCTGGGCCTTGAGCACGGTCACTCCACGGTCCATATTGTGGATGATATGGTCAGCAATCTCCGCGTATCTCTCGGAGAACACCATAAGCTGGTAGGAGGAGCGCTTGCCGCCGACTACGGTATCTATCATCATCGAGAACACCACAACCTCCTCAAGTCCGTAGCACATATCGGAGAAGTTCTTCTCCGGGAGGAGGAGCAGCAGCGAGCAGATGACGAGGTCGGCCACGAGGAACGCCACGCTCAGCGACACCGGCCAGTATTTGTTGACCATAAGCGCCACGATGTCGGTACCTCCGGTGCTGCCGCCGTAGCGCAGCACGAGGCCTATGCCGACAGCCTCGAACACGCCGGCGACGATAGGAATCAGCACCGTCTCCTGAATGAAGAAGAAGTTGCCCGGAACGCAGTGCAGAAAAGTCAGCTTGGACATTACCTCCATCGCGACCGTGGACATCAGTATGCAGTATATCGTCTTGAAGCCGAAGCCTATGCCCATAGCCAGCACGGCGATGATGATGAGCGCGGCATTGATGGCGACATACGAATACTGAGCCGGTATCACGCCTCCGGTGGCGTACTGGATGATGGTGCAGAGTCCCATCATTCCGCCGGCGGACATACTGTTCGGGATCATAAAGCACTCCCAGCAGACAGAGAAGATGAAGCAGGCCAGCGTGAGGACGAGGTACTCCCAAATCAGCTTCCTTACGTTGATTTTACCCATATTCAGTTTTATTTAAGGACTATGTTGATGATTCTTCCCGGCACCACGATGACCTTCGCTATGTTCATCCCGGCTGCCCATTTTGCGGTCTGCTCCAGCCCGCGCACCTTGGCCTCGACTTCGGCGGGGCCGGCGCTCTTCGGCATATCCACGGTGAAGCGCATCTTGCCGTTGAACTGCACCGGATAGGTGACGTTGTCCTCGGCGGCGTATGCGGCCACATATTCAGGGAACGCGGCGCGACCGACGCTCGACTTATGCCCCAGAGCGTGCCAGAGCTCCTCGCTGATGTGCGGGCAGAATGGGGAGAGCATCACGACGAGGCTCTCCAGAATCCCGCGCTTGCCGCACTTCAGAGCGGTCAGCTCGTTGACGGCTATCATAAACGCGCTGACGGTAGTGTTGTAGGAGAAGTTCTCTATATCCTCCTGCTCCTTGGCGATGAGCTTATGGAGCACCTTGAGCTCCGCCGGACTCGGATTGTCGTCGGTAACGAGCCAGCGGTCGCGGTCATAGAAGAGCCTCCAGAACTTCCGGAGGAAACGGTTGACCCCGTCGATACCCTTCGTGTCCCAAGGCTTGCTCTGCTCTACGGGCCCGAGGAACATCTCGTAAAGCCTCAGTGTGTCAGCGCCGTAGGTATTGCAGATATCGTCCGGATTGACCACGTTGTACATCGACTTGCTCATCTTCTCCACGGCATATCCGCAGATGTACTCCCCGTCCTCGAGGATGAACTCCGCGTCGGCGAACTCCGGCCTCCACCTGCGGAAGGCCTCTATGTCGAGACGGTCGTTGTGGACGATGTTGACGTCGACGTGGATCTCGGTGGTCTCGTAGCTGTCCTTGAGGCCGCAGGAGACGAATTCGTTGGTGCCCACGATGCGGTAGACGAAGCTTGAGCGGCCCTGGATCATACCCTGGTTGATCAGCTTGCGGAACGGCTCGTCCTCGCAGACATAGCCGAGATCGTAGAGGAACTTGTTCCAGAAGCGCGAGTAGATGAGGTGGCCCGTGGCGTGTTCGGTCCCGCCCACATAGAGGTCCACGCTGCGCCAGTATTCATCGGCTTCGCGGCTCACCAGTGCCTTGTCGTCGTGCGGGTCCATATAGCGGAGATAGTATGCGCTGGAGCCCGCAAATCCCGGCATCGTGCTCTTCTCCAAAGGATATCCCCTGTAGGTCCAGTCCTTCGCCCTCGCCAGTGGCGGCTCTCCGTCGGAGGAAGGCTTGAACGAAGATATCTCGGGGAGCCTCAGCGGCAGCTCGGACTCCGGAAGCGGGGTCGGTATGCCGTCCTTGTAGTAGATCGGGAAGGGTTCGCCCCAGTATCTCTGGCGGGAGAATATCGCGTCGCGCAGCCGCCAGTTGGTCTTGCGGCGGCCAAGCCCGTGAGCCTCGACATAGTCCTTGGCGGCCTCGATGGCCTGCTTGACGCTCATCCCGTTGAGGAAGCCCGAGTTGCACATCACTCCGTCCTTGGCGTCGAAACTCTCTTCGGAGACGTCGCAGCCCTCGATGAGCGGGATGATCGGGAGGCCGAACTTCTTGGCGAAGGCGTAGTCCCTGCTGTCGTGGGCGGGCACCGCCATAATCGCTCCCGTGCCGTAGCCGGCAAGCACATATTCCGCAATCCAGATCGGAATCTTGTCGCCCGTGAGCGGATTGACACCGTAGGAGCCGCTGAATACGCCGGTGACGCTCCTGGTCTCGGCGAGTCTCTCCCGCTCGGTCTTTTTCTTGACATAGGCAAGGTATTCCTCCACCTCTTTGCGGCGCTCCGGAGCGGTGAGTTCCTGCACAAGTTCGCTCTCGGGGGCGAGCACCATAAAGGTGACCCCGAAGATGGTGTCGGCCCTGGTGGTGAAGACGGTGACAGGCAGATGGCGCTCCCCGCAGACGGTGTCGAAGACCATCTCGGTGCCCTCGGAGCGTCCGATCCAGTTGCGCTGCATCTCCTTGAGGGAGTCGGTCCAGTCGAGACTGTCGAGCGAATCCAGCAGCCTGCGGGCGTATGCGGAGACCCTGAGCTGCCACTGGGTCATCTTCTTCTGCTCCACCGGGTAGCCGCCCCTGACGCTGAGGCCGTCCTTGACCTCGTCGTTGGCGAGCACCGTCCCCAGGCCCTCGCACCAGTTGACGGAAGTCTCCCCCTGATAGGCAATCCTGTATCGCATAAGGATGTCGGACTTCTCCTTGTCGGAAGCAGCCGCCCAGCGCTGCGGGGTGACATCCTCATAGCCGGAAGTCTCGAACTTGGCGATGAGCTCCGAGACCGGACGGGCCTTGTCCAGAGCGGGGTCGTACCAGCTGTCGAACATCTTGAGGAACGCCCACTGCGTCCACTTGTAGTAGTCGGGGTCGCAGGTGCGCACCTCCCTGTCCCAGTCGTAGGAGAAACCTATGCGGTCCAGCTGGCTGCGGTAGCGGGCGATATTCTGCGCGGTGGTCACTTCCGGATGCTGTCCTGTCTGGATGGCATACTGCTCCGCCGGAAGTCCGAACGCGTCGTAGCCCATAGGATGCAGCACGTTGTAGCCCTTGAGGCGTTTGTAGCGGGAATATATGTCGCTGGCTATATAGCCGAGAGGATGCCCCACGTGCAGACCGGCCCCGGACGGATAGGGAAACATATCCAGCACATAGCACTTCGGTCTGGACTTGTCCTCCGTCACCTTGAACTCCTTTTCGGCCGCCCAGCGGGCCTGCCATTTGCTTTCGATTGATTTGAAATCGTAATCCATACTATATTGTCGTCACTTTCTCTTTTCGAGCCTGAATTCCACATACAGCGACATCTCGCACTTCACCTTCTGCCCGTGAACCCTTGCGCTCTTCCAGTCCGGCGACGCGCTTATCACCCTTATCGCCTCGGCGTCAAGCGATTCGCTGACCCCTCTGATGACCTTGACATCCGTCACCCGACCCTTCTTGTCGATGATGAAGTCCACCAGGACCCTCCCCTGCACTCCGGCCTCCACCGCTTCCCGAGGGTAACGCAGATAGACATAGACCCATCTGGACATAAAGGTCGACGGGTCGGGAGAACCGAGGAAAAGCGGCTTCACATCGCAGTCCGACCAGGCATAGACATCCTTGTCGTCGGTGTAGCGCTTGAGGCTCTCGTCCGTCCTGCGGAACGGAAGCCTCTCGCCGTTGACGAGCTGGAGGGTGAAGTTGTAGATATATTCGAGCTCCCTCTCCATATCCTCATATTCGATGATGGAAGCGGTGTCGCGCTCGGTGTTATATTCCGGATACATCCCGGTCGTGAAGAGCACGGCGGGGATTTCCTTGTCGTAGAAACTTCTGTGGCAGGAGTTTACGGGCTCCAGCGAGACCAGTTTCGGGAGTATCGGCTGCAGCGAGACCGACATCTTCTCCAGCAGACGGTTGAGCGCCTCGTTGGAGGCGGTGTAGGCGTAGAATCCGCCGGAAGCAGTCCCGAGCATATCGAGATTGATCATCGCATCGATATTGGGGACATCGGAGAATGAACGGTTGAGGAAATACCACGCGCCGGCATCCATATTGAGGGACGATCCGAACGCGGCGAAGATCACGCTGCGGCGCAGCAGCACGCGGTTGGTGCTGAGCTTGCGGGCGAGCTGAAGGAGCATCGCGAGACCGGAGGCGTTGCCGTTGGCGCCGTAGAATATCTTTTCGCGCTTCTCCCCGTTGACATTGACAGTGGCCGTGCCGAGGTTGTCGAGCCGGGCCCCTATCACTATATAGTGGTCTTTCAGCGACTTGTCGTATCCCGGGATAAAACCTATCACATTGCGGGAGCGCAGGGTGTCACCGCTCTCCTGCCGTATGCCGAAGAGGGCGTCCGCGCTTCCGGACATCAGGTCCACTCCATATGAAGCCAGCTGCTGCGCAATATATTCAGCCGCTTCCCTTTCGCCTTCGGAGCCGGCCTTGCGGCCCTCAAGCGCAGCGGAAGAGAGATACGAAATCTGCTCCTTCATCCCGGAGACCACCTCGCTGTCATCGAGCTCGCGCGGAGTCCCGCCCGCGAACTGGGCGGCCGAGCGGAGCGGACACAGAAGCAGCATCAGCAATATCGGAAGATAACGTCTCATCGTCACCTGCGGCTGTTGTCGAGTATCCAGGCGTCGGCACAGAAACCTCCGGTCCTGATGGAGCGGAGCGAAGCGAACGCCTCCGGCAGAGCGTCGGTCGGGCAGACCCCGACGGCGGTGAAGCCGTTGCGGTATCTGATCAGTGTCGGCAAGTAGCCGGCCTGCTCGGCGCGGGAAGCGCATCGCTCGGCATTGTCAGCTTTGCCGAAGGTGCCCACAATCACATAATAGCGCGACGGGAGCGAGCGCCTGACAGACTCGGGAAGCTGTCGCGCCTCCACGATGGAACTCTTCATCGCCCTGATGGAGTCCAGAATCTCGAGTGAGTCGGATATCTGCGTCTGCATCAGCTTGAGCGAGTCGAGCCGTCCGAGATGCCCCGACTGCTCGCTTGCTATGAATGCCCGCTTGGCCTCAATCTCCGCCGAAGTGGGACGCCCCGCCATCTTGCGGAACAGGTCGCATCCCCCCAGAAGCAGCAGCGAAGCTGCAAGCAGCACTATTACTGACAATTTCTTCATAAACCGCAAATTTATGAATTTTAAATTATATTTGCCCCCCGTATGAAGAAGATTTCCGCTACGCTCGCACTTCTCGCAGCATTGTCCCTGAATGTCCCGGCTCAGTCCATCCGCTATGAGATACCGTTCCCGAGACCTTTGGGCCACGGCCCCGATACGGTCAGTGTCCTGGTGATAGGCGATGTGATGATGCACAGCAGGCAGCTGGACTACGACCACAGGGAGTTCCTGCGGGAGATTGCTCCCGCGCTCCGCAAGGCGGATGTGGCGGTGGCGAATATGGAATTCTCGCTGGGCGGGCCGCCATACACCGGCTACCCGGCATTCTCCACTCCTGACTCATACGCCGAATATGTCAGGGACTCGTGCGGAGTGGATGTGTTCCTCACCGCCAACAACCACATCCTCGACCGGGGCAGGAAAGGACTCACCCGGACTCTCGGCGTCTATGACAGCCTCGGAGTGCGGCACTGCGGAGCCGCAGCCGACTCCCTGAGACTCATCGCGGACTACCCTCTGATGCTCACCGTCAAAGGGATACGGATCGCCATCGTCAACTTCACATACGGGACCAACAACCCCCTGAAGCCTTCTGACGCGTGGCCGAGGGTCAATCTGATGCACAAGAGCGAAGTCAAGGCCGCAGTGGACAGGGCAAAGGGCAGAGGCGCGGATTTCATTGTGGCGATGCCGCACTGGGGAGTCGAATACGAGCCGGAACACAGCAGGCGGCAGCAGGAGTGGGCGGAGTGGCTCGTGGACGAAGGGGTCGACGCGATAGTGGGCTCGCACCCCCATATCGTGCAGGACACTGCGCACATCAAGGGAGTACCGGTCATCTACTCGACCGGAAACGCCATCTCCAATATGAGTGCACGCAACACCAGACTCGGCCTCGCAGTCACGCTGAGATTTACATACGAGCCGGCTTCGGGCATCAAATCTATGCTCGAACCCGAGCTCCGCTTCATCTGGTGCACGCTTCCGGGTACTCTGACCAAGGGCTACCGCACAATCTTCACCGACGAATATCTCTCCCGCCGCTCCGAGTGGCTGAACCCCTCCGACTACGACAATATGACCGCCACCCTGTCCCGTATGACGCCGGCCCGCAGACAGGCGAAATAGTTTGGTGGCGGTACTTGCGAAATACCCCTGATAGGGGTCGCAGACGGTAGTCTGCGGGGGTTAAGAAAGCTAACAGGGGCTGACTAAAA
>CAVILJ010000025.1:0-28094 GCA_963643555.1 Acetatifactor sp. | reverse complement strand
CCACACATCGCTCCAGACCGCCTGGGGGCTGGAGTATATAGATGAGTTCACCGATGTGGTGACGACGTACAATGCCACTTCAGGTACATACGACGGCTCCGGCAACAACACTGACGCTTTCAACGGGATGTACAATTCCGTCAAGGAGTGGGGGATCAACACGAGCGGAACAAGCAGCTGGGGGACATATCTCGACTATGAGACCAAGAACGATGTCCCTCAGATGCAGCCAAAATACAAGGATCTACGACATATCTGTATGGCACGTAATCGCGACAACAACGGCGACGGCAAGATAGACCCCGAGGAAATCCGCTGGTACACCGCATCCATACGACAGCTTGTCGGACTTTATATCGGAGGCGGCGTGATCGACCACCATTCCCGCGTCTACTACCGCAGCGCGAAAGAGCTGGCAGAATCTGACCCTAATGTCTGGAGACAGCACGTAATCTCCAGTACGAAATATAGCAGCAGCAATTCCGAACCAACCGTTATTTGGGGAGAAGAAGGAATCTCAACGGGAAACATAACGGGCTCTATTGAATGGGGTAGTATCCCATATAAAGGACAGAGCGGTTATTCTGCGAATTTCAAAACATTCAGCGTCCGCTGCGTAAGAAATCTCGGGCTTTCGAATCCGACTTCATCTGACTTGAACGACACTTCCTTTAAACCTGACGACTATGTCGAGACAAGCACCGAGGGTTCGGGGACTGATGCCGTGGTGACATTCAACGCCACGCATCTCAATGCCGCCGCCCTCCGCTACTACACCTCCCGCGAACTCGACTACCACTCAAATACTTCGGAAATCAACCGTCTATATAAAAGATTCGCAGTCCTGCCTGCAAGCAAGGCCACAACCGCGAGCGGCTCTCCTACATTCAAGACAGTCAACACGGCTGTCACTACAGCTGTCAACGCCGGAGAGAACAACCCATACTGTCCGGCAGGCTACAGGCTGCCGAACCAGGCAGAACTGGCGATGCTGAAGTATTATGACGTGATCTCCTCCCCTATGGTGTCCCGAACCTATTGGGCACTTGGAACTGACGGCAGCCAGAAACAATCCAAATATGGTTACATCTATGCCGGAGGAAATATTACGCTTCAAGACGCCGGCGCAAACTATGTCTACCGCTGCGTCCGCGACATCCGCACGGATTAGTCCGCAGGGCTTGCAGATGAGCCGACGTGGGACAAAAGACATCCGCACACGCGACAAGAGTGTTCCGGGGTACGCCCCGCTCGCCTCGACTGACCCTCCCTCTACGTCATACCCGGCCTGAGGCGGCTACTTCTCCAGCAGCTTCCCGCTGCGGGCGATGAAGTCCGCGAGGGCCTTGCCCTTGAGCATCCCGTTGCCGAGCAGCGCGAGATCCACCACCTGATGCAGCAGCTCGCAATCCTTCTTCTCCTCCCATATCTTCGCGATGAGCGGACTCTCCATATTCACGATGATATTGTAGGACTCCGGCATCGTGCCGTAGAAATTCATCCCGCCGCCCAGGGCGCTCATCTCGCGGTAGCGCCGCATAAATTCGTTGCGAGTGATCAGCACCGGGGAAGCGTTCTCCCCGAGATTCTGCGCCTCCACCATATACTCGTTGCCCTCCGGCAGCGCCCCCTTGAAGAGTGAGTCAAGAGTCTTCTTGTCCTCCTCGCTCAGCTCCGGCTTCGGCTTATCCTCCTTCGGGATGAGATTGCCCGCGGAGTCGCTGTCCACACGGGCGAAGCGGCTGTGCTCGACCTTGCTCTCCAGCAGATTAACGAAATGGCTGTCCAGCTCGCAGTCCATCAGGAGAACGTCATAGCCCATATTCTTCGCGGCCTCGATGTAGCTGTACTGCTCGTCCGGCTTCGTGGCATAGAGATAGACCACGTTCTTGTCCTTGTCGGTCTGGGCCGGCTCGATGGCCGTGCGGTAGTCCCTGAGCGAGAAGTACTTGCCGTCGGTGTTCTTGAGCAGGGCGAAGTCGAGGGCGCGGCTGCAGAACTTCTCGTCGCTCAGCATACCGTACTCGATGAAGAGCTTGATATTGTCCCACTTCTGCTCGTACTGCTCCCGCTGCTCCTTGAATATCTCCTCCAGCCGGTCGGCGACCTTCTTGGTGATGTAGGTGCTGATCTTCTTGACATTGGAGTCGCTCTGCAGGTAGCTTCGGCTGACGTTGAGCGGGATATCCGGCGAGTCTATCACGCCGTGCAGCAGGGTCAGGAAGTCAGGCACGATATTGTCCACGTGCTCGGTGACGAACATCTGGTTGCAGTAGAGCTGGATCTTGTTGCGGTCGATGGCCATACGCTCCTTGATCTTCGGGAAGTAAAGCACACCGGTGAGGGTGAAGGGGTAGTCCACGTTGAGGTGGATCCAGAACATCGGGTCCTCCTCCGTCGGATAGAGCTCGCGGTAGAACTTGAGGTAGTCCTCATCCTTGAGCTCGGACGGGGTCTTGGTCCATATCGGCTCTATGCTGTTGATGACATTGTCCTCGCCGGTCTCGACGCTCTTGCCGTCCTTCCACTCGGTCTTCTTGCCGAAGACCACCGGCACCGGCATAAACTTGCAGTATTTGCCGAGCAGCTGGCTGATGCGGCCCTTGGAGGCATATTCGGAAGCGTCGTCGTCGAGCCACAGGGTGATGGTGGTGCCGCGCTCCGTGCGCCCGCCCTCGCCCATCGTGAACTCCGGCGAACCGTCGCAGGACCAGGCGACCGCCTTCGAGCCGTCCTTCCAGCTCAGGGAGTCGATGCTGACCTTCTTCGCGACCATAAAGGCGGAATAGAATCCGAGTCCGAAGTGGCCTATGATGGAGCCGATCTGGTCCTTGTACTTGTCGAGGAACTCCCCGGCGGAGGAGAACGCTATCTGGTTGATGTACCTGTCGACCTCCTCGGCGGTCATACCGATGCCGCTGTCGGAGACCTTGAGCACCTTCTCCTTCTCGTCCAGCTCCACGCGGACCTTAAGCTCCCCCGGCTCGCCCTTGAAGTCGCCGCTCGAAGCGAGCGCCCTGAGCTTCTGGGTGGCGTCCACCGCGTTGGCGACTATCTCGCGCAGGAAGATCTCGCGGTCGGAGTAGAGGAACTGCTTGATGACGGGGAAAATATTCTCGGTGGTGACGCCGATTTTGCCTTTCAATGAATCTGTAGCCATATCTTTCAGTCTTATATTGTCAAAAACCGGCCGCACGTCCTCCGTGCGACCGGTACAACAAAAATCAAATAGCGTTCCAGTGACAAATTGTCACCGGCAGAGAGTCTACTTGTAGAGGAAGCGCTTGATGCTCATCTTCGGGGTCTTCTCGAACGGCACCATCACCACCTCGACCTTGGCTATCTGGCTGTATGCAGGGAGCTGGCGGTTGGCGGTGATGCGGAGCTTCTCCGGGATGTCGGATACGGCCTCCTCGTCGAGCCTGGCGGCCTTGATGGCGTCCTTGTCGAGATATACGAGGGCCACGAGCTTGCCGGAGCGGTCCACTACCACCGACTCTGCCACATAGTCCTGATTGTTGATGATGGCCTCAAGCTCCTCAGGGTAGATGTTCTGCCCGTTGGCGGAGAGGATCATACTCTTGCTGCGGCCCTTGATGAAGCAGTTGCGGTCCTTGTCGATGATGCCGAGGTCGCCGGTGCGCAGATAGCCGTCGTCGGTAAACGCGGCCTTGTTGGCCTCCTCGTTCTTGTAGTAGCCGATGGTGACATTGGCGCCCTTGGCCTGGATCTCGCCGGCGATGTGCTGAGGGTCGTCGGAGTCGATGCGGGCCTCGATGCAGTCGATGATCTTGCCGCAGGAGCCCTGGACATAGCGTGACCAGTCCTCATAGGCGAGCAGCGGGGCCGCCTCGGTCATACCGTAGCCCACCGTGTAGTGCAGGCCGATGCGCCTGAAGCACTTCTCCACCTCCGGGTTGAGGGCGGCGCCGCCCATAATGTAGGAGCGCACCTTGCCGCCGAACGCCTCGTCGAGGGAGGAGCGGACCTTGTTGAATATCACCTTGTTGATCCCCGGGATGGCGCAGAGGGCCTTCATATACCACTTGCCGAGCACCGGCTTGAGCTTGGACTTGTAGATCTTCTCCATCACGAGCGGCACGGTGCAGACCAGATACGGCTGGACGTCGTGCATAGCCTTGAGCAGCAGCGACGGGGCCGGGGTCTTGCCGAGGAAATAGACGGTCGCGCCGCCGCAGAGCGGGTAGAGCATCTCATAGACCATACCGTAGACGTGCGCCATAGGGAGCATCGACACGATGGAGTCCTCCGGATAGACGAGCACGTGCTTGAGCCCGTAGCCGATGGAGGCGCTGAGGTTGCGGTAGGTCAGCATCACGCCCTTCGGGGCGCTGGTGGTGCCGGAAGTATAGTTGATGACGGCAAGGTCGTCGAAGTTGTCCACAGGGAAGCTGAAGTCGGACGGCTTGAGGCCCTCCGGGTACTTCTCCTCGAAAGCCTTGTCCATCCCCTCGAACGCAGCCTTGAATTTCTTGTCCGGTGCGTAGAGCAGGGAGAAGTCGTCCACGTTGACGGCACCCTTGAGCTTCGGCATCACGGAGACGTCAAGCTTGTCCCAGATCTCCTGGTCGGTGAAAAGCAGCACGCTGTCGGAGTGGTCGGTCAGATGGGCGACGCTGTCCGGGTGGAAGTCGGCCAGGATCGGGACTATCACGGTCTCGTAGGCATTGACTGAAATATACGTTACGGCCCAGCGGGCGGTGTTCTTGGCGCAGAGGGCTATCTTGTCCCCCTTCTTGATGCCGGATGCCTTGAACATCATTCCGAACTTGGTGATCTGCTTCACGAGGTCGGCGCTGGTGAACGACTCTCCCTTGTAGTTGCAGAGAGCCGGCTGGTTCCAGGCCGCCTTGAGGGTTTTCTCGAGATGAGAAAGATAATGTTCCATTGTTTCGCTTGATTTAGATTTATGTGCAAATCTACCCCCGCGCCGCCCCATAGGCAAGCGATATTATTGTAATGTGGTGAATATTTGCGATATTTGTGGTGAAACGGAGCAATCTGTGGTGAATTGCATATGAAAAAGAAACCTATAATCGCACTGATCTACGATTTTGACGGGACGCTCTCCCCCGGCAATATGCAGGAATTCGGCTTCATCCAGGCCGTCGGCAAGACCGCCGAGGAGTTCTGGCGGATGAGCGACAGCATCGCCGTCGGGCAGGACGCGTCCAACGTGCTCGCCTATATGAAGCTGATGTTCGACGAGGCCCGCAGCAAGGGCATAGGGCTGCGTCGGGAGGACTTCCGCAGCTTCGGCAAGGACATCCGCCTCTTCGACGGGGTGCGGGGGTGGTTCGCCGCCGTCAACGAATACGGACGCGGCAGGGGCGCGGTCGTGGAGCACTACATCAACTCCTCCGGCCTCCGCGAGATCATCGAGGGCAGCCCGATTGCGGGGGAATTCAAGCACATCTTCGCCGGCAGCTTCATCTATGACGAGCGCGGCGAGGCGGTCTGGCCGGGCATAGCGGTGGACTACACCGGCAAGACGCAGTATCTGTTCAAGATAAACAAGGGCATCTTCAGCGCCCGCGACAACAAGCTCGTCAACGCCTCCATCGCCGACGACAAGAAGCGCATCCCGTTCACGCATATGCTCTACTTCGGCGACGGCGACACGGACGTGCCGTGTATGAAGATAGTGGGGATGTTCGGGGGGCACTCAATAGCCGTCTATGACCCTGCCGACGAGCGCAAGAAAGCCGCCGCCCGGAAGCTCAGACGGCAGGGACGCGTAAGTTTCGCAATCCCCGCCGTCTATACTCCCGACTCCAAGGCGTTCGGGATAGTCGCCGCGATCATCGACAAGATAGTCGCCGACTACCGGCTGGACTGCCTGGAGAGGGGATAACTATTTCTTCCTGTGCGGATGATGATTTCTATTCCCACTCTATCGTTGCGGGCGGTTTGGAGGAGATGTCGTAGACCACGCGGTTGATGCCCCGCACCTTGCGTATGATCTCGTTGGAGACGTCGGCGAGGAAGTCGTAAGGCAGATGCACCCAGTCGGCGGTCATCCCGTCCACTGAAGTCACGGCCCTCAGGGCCACGGTGCTCTCGTAGGTGCGTTCGTCACCCATCACGCCCACGCTGCGGACCGGAAGCAGTATGGTACAGGCCTGCCAGATGCTGTCGTAGAGGCCGTACTCGCGGAGCTTGCCGATATAGATCGCGTCGGCCTCCTGGAGGATGGCGACCTTCTCCGGGGTCACCTCCCCGAGTATGCGTATACCGAGGCCCGGGCCGGGGAACGGATGCCTTCCGAGTATCTTCGGATCGAGTCCCAGCGCCTTGCCAACCCTGCGGACCTCATCCTTGAAGAGCAGGCGGAGCGGCTCCACCACCTTGAGGTTCATCTCCTTAGGGAGTCCGCCCACATTGTGGTGGCTCTTAATGGTCGCGGAAGGACCCTTGACGGAGGAAGACTCGATCACGTCCGGATATATCGTCCCTTGGGCAAGCCAGCGCGCGCCGGTGATGGACTTGGCTTCGGCATTGAAGACCTCGACGAAGTCGCGGCCTATTATCTTGCGCTTGCGCTCCGGCTCGGTCACTCCCGCAAGGTCGCCGAGGAAGCGTCCCGCAGCGCGTACTCCCTTGACGTTCAGCCCCATCCCCTCGTAGGAGCGGAGCACCTCGTCGAACTCGTCCTTGCGGAGCAGACCCGAGTCCACGAATATGCAGTGCAGCCTGCGGCCTATCGCGCGGTGCAGCAGCAGGGCCGCCACGCTGGAGTCCACTCCGCCGGACAGACCGAGTATCACCTCGTCGTCTCCGAGCTGCTCCCGGAGCGAGGCGACGGTGGACTCCACGAAGTTCTCCGCCGTCCAGTCGCCCGCGCAGCCGCAGATGCCCAGCACGAAATTGCGCAGTATCTCGGTACCGCACTCGCTGTGATGTACTTCCGGGTGGAACTGTATGCCCCAGACTTCCTCCGAGACGAAGCGGAAGGCGGCGTTCTCGACGCTCTCCGTGGAGCCGATGACCTCCGTGCCTTCCGGGAGGCGGGTGATGGTGTCGCCGTGCGACATCCAGACCGTGGACCCGCTGCGGACAGCCTTGAACAGAGGGTCTTCCGGCCCGGTGACGCAGAGGGTGGCGCGCCCGTATTCGCGCGAGCCTGCCGCGGCCACCTCGCCGCCGCCGTTCTGCGCGAGCCACTGTGCGCCGTAGCAGATGCCGAGCATAGGCATCCTGCCCCTGATGGTGCTCAGGTCGGGCTGCGGAGCGTCAGCGTCCCGCACCGAGGCCGGGCTGCCGGAGAGTATCACCCCCCGCACCCCGCTCAGATCGGCAGGTATCCTGTCGAACGGCCATATTTCGCAATAGACTCCTATCTCGCGCACCCTGCGGGCTATGAGCTGGGTGTACTGCGAGCCGAAGTCGAGAATCAGTATCTTATTCACCTCTCGAGTAGTTAGGGGTTTCCTTGGTGATGGTCACGTCGTGCGGGTGGCTCTCGGCCATACCGCTTGCGGTCACGCGGGCGAAGCGGGCGCTCTTGAGAGCCTCAAGGTCCCGTGCGCCGCAGTAGCCCATCCCGGAGCGCAGTCCGCCGACCAGCTGATAGACCGTCTCGGCGAGAGTGCCCTTGTACGGCACGCGGCCCACGATGCCCTCCGGCACGAGCTTGCTAAGGTCGGTCGTACCCTCCTGGAAGTAGCGGTCGCGGGAGCCGGCGGCCATCGCGTCGATAGAACCCATCCCACGGTATGCCTTGAACTTGCGCCCGTTGTAGATGATGGTCTCGCCCGGCGACTCCTCGGTGCCGGCGAACATCGAGCCGCACATCACGCAGTCGCCTCCGGCGGCGAGCGCCTTGACCACGTCTCCGGAGTAGCGGAGGCCTCCGTCGGCGATGAGGGTCGCTCCGCTCCCCTTGATGGCCGTATATGCGCCGTAGATGGCGCTGAGCTGCGGCACGCCCACTCCGGCGACTATGCGGGTGGTGCAGATGGAGCCCGGTCCTATCCCGACCTTCACTCCGTCGGCCCCGGCCTCGACCAGAGCCCTTGCGCCCTTCTCGGTGGCGACATTGCCCACCACCACATCCAGCTCGGGATATGCGGCCTTTATCTTCTTCAGCAGTTCAATCACGTTGCGGCTGTGGCCGTGGGCGGAGTCCAACACCACCGCGTCCACGCTCTCGGCGGCCAGCGCGGCCACCCTGTCGAGCGAATCCGCCGTGATGCCCACCCCTGCGGCGACCCGGAGCCGCCCCCGGGAGTCCTTGCAGGCCTGAGGATGCATCCTCTCCTTGATGAGGTCCTTGTAGGTAATGAGGCCCACGATCCGCCCGTCCTTGTCCACCACCGGGAGCTTCTCCACCTTGTAGCGCTGGAGCACCGTGCGGACATATTCGCGGTCGGTGTTGCTCGCCGGGATAGTCACGAGGTTCTCCGAGGTCATCACGTCCCTGATGGAAGCCGAGGTATCGGTGATGAAGCGCACGTCGCGGTTGGTGACGATGCCGACCAGCCGTCCTCCGCGGCCGGTGACCGGGATGCCTCCGATGTGGTTGTCGTGCATCAGACGGAGAGCGTCGCCTACCGTCTGGTCCTGGTCTATCGTGACGGGGTCGTTGATCATCCCGTTCTCGGCGCGCTTCACCCGGCGCACCTGCGCGGCCTGCGCCGCTATGCCCATATTCTTATGAATAACGCCGATGCCACCTTCTCTTGCTATTGCGATGGCCATCGGCGCTTCCGTTACCGTGTCCATTGCCGCGGACACTATCGGGATGTTCAGAGGGATGCGGCGCGAGAAGCGGCTGCCGAGGCAGACCTCCCGGGGCGTAACTTCCGAATACGCCGGGATCAGAAGCACATCGTCGAAGGTGAGGCCCTCCATTGCGATTCTTTCTTCTACAAATGACATATTATTGGGCTGTGATTACAATTGTGCAAATTTACAAAAATTATTTCTTATTCACCCGCTTCCGGTACATCTGCCAGGTGTTGTAGCAATTGTGCCAGATGCTGTAGAACCCTTCCGCGACGGAGGTCACGGGGGTGAAGAAGCTGTAGCCCATCCACATCCCGAAGACGGTGTTCTTCTGTCCGAAGGCCTGGCCGGCGGAAACGGGACAGGCGTGCCTCCTGCCTATCCGGCGGCCCGCCCAGAACTGCAGGGCGCAGGCGAGTATCGAGGCGGCGAAGACCTGGGCGATGATGGAGAAGCCCGAAGCGTTGTGGACTATGGCGCGGGTGCTCATAAGGATGGCGAGGCTGAGCGACACGGACCATATATAGAACGAAAGGTTGGGGAAAGACTGCAGCCAGCTATGGAAGCGCGGCAGCAGGGCCCTCACCGCCCAGGCGCAGAGCGCCGGCAGGATGAGCAGAGGGAAGACTTTGGAGAGTATCCTCAGGAAGGCCGAGAAGAAGGAGAACTCCGGCGACGGGTGCAGCAGAGGCAGCATCAGCGGCACCAGTACCGCCACGGCGAGATTGACCATCACGGTGTAGGTGACGACCCCGGCCATATTGCCGCCCAGCTTGCCGGTGACAACGGCGCAGGCGGTGGCGGTGGGGCAGATGACGCAGAGCGCGAACGCCTCAACCCCGATGCGGAACGGCAGTCCGGGGAATAATATCAGCAGCAGCATCAGGAAGATGAAAATCCCGCACTGAAGCCCCAGGACGCTGAGCATCCAGGAGTGCAGGCGCATCTGCCGGGGTTCAATCCTGCAGAAGCTCAGGAAGAGCATCGTGAATATCAGCAGCGGCTGGAGATGGGTGATGAAAGCCTCCAGAAACGGCCCTGCGGGATGCAGGGCCGGAAGGGCGGCATAGGTCAGATAGGCTGACGCCCCCACCATCATCCCGATGATGAGGGACCAGTCCCTGAGGAATTTGCGTAGGGTGTACCGGTATTCTGCTGACATTATCGCTTCATCCTGTCAAGGAAACATTCGACCGTGTTCTCCATCAGCATCGCGATGGTCATAGGACCTGCTCCGCCCGGCACAGGGGTGATGTGGCCGGCCACGCGGGAGACTGACTCGAAGTCCACGTCCCCGACCAGCCTGCCGTCGGCGCTGCGGTTCATCCCGACGTCGATGACGACCGCTCCCCTCTTCACCATATCGCCCGTGACGGTATTCTCCCTGCCCACTGCGACCACAAGGATGTCAGCGAGCAGGGTGACGGCCTTAAGGTCGGCGGTGCGGGAATGTGCGATGACGACGGTGGCGTTCTCGTCGAGCAGGAGCTTCGCGACCGGCTTGCCCACTATGTTGCTGCGGCCCACGACCACGGCCGTCTTGCCCCCGATGCCGACTCCCGTGCTTTTGATAAGCTCGATGACCCCCTTCGGGGTGCAGGGCTTGATGCACGGCGTGCCGGTCCAGAGCGCACCCACGTTGAGGATGTGGAAGCCGTCCACGTCCTTCTCGCGGGAGATGGCGTAGATGACCTTCTTCTCGTCGATATGCCTCGGGAGGGGCAGCTGGACGAGTATGCCGTCCACGGAGTCGTCCCGGTTGAGGCTGTCGATCATCTCCAGAAGCACCTCTTCGCTGACGCTCTCCGGCATCGTCACGAGACGGGAATTCATCCCGACGTAGGACGCCGCCTTGACCTTGTTGCGCACATAGACCTGGCTTGCGGGGTTGTCGCCGACTATGATGACCGCGAGCGAAGGCTTGCGGCCATATTTGACTTCGAGGAGCGGAATCTGCTCCCTGATCCTGTCCTTGACGGCGAGCGAAACCGCCTTGCCGTCGATGATTGAAGCTTTCTTACATTCCATTGCCTGATAAGCTATATCGTTGCGGTAGAAGAGATTGTCGCACTTGATGCGGGCAATCCCGGAATAAACTTTCTCCCTTGCCTCCGAGATGTCGCGGCCTTCGCCCACGACCATCAGCACCCGGCCCCCGTCGGTGACGAGCTGTCCGTCCTTTATGGCGGTGCCCATCGAGTAGAGTTTCACGCCCTCCAGCTCTTCCGTCCCCCCGATTGCCGCGCCCTTGTCGTAATGGCCCGGATAGCCCTTGGAGGCGAGCACCACGCCCATAGTGACGCTGTCTTTCCAGCGCAGCGGCCCGGGATCGCGAGCGGATGCGACCGCGTCGAACACGTCGTAGATGTCGCTCTCCAGCAGAGGCAGCACGACTTCGGTCTCGGGGTCGCCGAAGCGGGCGTTGAACTCTATGACCTTGATGCCCTGCGGGGTTTTCATCAGTCCCCCGTAGAGTACGCCGCTCAGCGGCCTGCCCTCGGAGCACATCGCGGACGCTGTGCGGCAGAGGATCTCCTTATATGCTCCCTCGCGGTCCTCCGCGCTGATGAAAGGCAGTCCGGTGTAGGCCCCCATCCCTCCGGTGTTGGGCCCGCGGTCGCCGTCAAAGGCCCGCTTGTGGTCCTGGGCGAGAGGCATAGGACAGACCCGCTCCCCGTCCACGAAGCACATAAAGGAAAACTCCGGACCGCTGAGATAGTCCTCGACCACTACCTTGCCCTCGCCGAAGCTGCCGTCGAGCAGCATATTCCTAAGCGCCCGCTCCGCCTCCGCGAGGTCGGCTGCGATGACCACCCCCTTGCCGGCCGCCAGCCCGTCGTACTTGATGACCGCCGGGAAAGGCCTCCCGGCCACATAGTCGAGGGCCTGGGCGTAGTCAGTGAAGCAGCGGTAGGCTGCGGTCGGCACTCCGTACTTGAGCATCAGGCGCTTGGCGAACTCCTTGCTGCTCTCGATCTCGGTCGCGGCCCTGCTGTGGCCGAAAATCTTCAGCCCTGCGGCCCTGAAAGCGTCCACTATGCCCGCGGCGAGCGAAGCCTCGGGCCCCACCACCGTGAGGTCTATGCCGCTGCGGAGCGCGAAGTCCCTAAGAGCCTCGACATCGGTGTCGGCTATCGGGAGGTTATGCGCCTGCCGCCCTATGAGGGCATTGCCCGGGGCGCAGAAGATCTCCCCCACCTGCGGGGAGCGGCTCAACGCGTCCACTATCGCGTGGCAGCGTCCTCCGCCGCCGACTACCAGAACCTTTTTCATCGCTAATGTTTGAAATGTCTGACTCCTGTCATCAGCATCACGATGCCGCACTCGTCCGCCTTGGCGACGGTGTCGGCGTCGCGTATGCTGCCGCCCGGCTGCACGATGGCGCTGACCCCGTACTGCGCTGCGAGGGCGACGGTGTCGTCGAAAGGCAGGAAGCCGTCGGAAGAGAGCACGAGCCCCCCGGTGTATCCGGCATCACGCGCCTGCTTGAGGGCTATCTCAGCAGAGCCCACGCGGTTGGTCTGCCCCGCCCCGACTCCCACCGTGTGGCCGTCGCGGACCACAGCTATCGCATTGGATTTGATGTGCTTGACTATCTTCCAGCCGAAGTCGAGGTCGCGCATCTGCGCCTCCGTAGGCTTCGCGGCGGTGACGCACATATCTTCGCTCAAAGTCTCGACAGCCTTGTCGGCCTGCTGCGCGAGCATACCGCCGCAGACCGAGATATACTGCATCTGCGGCGCCGGGTCAGGGGTCATATCGACCTGGAGGACACGGAGATTCTTCTTGGCGGAGAGTATCTCCAGCGCCTCCGCCGAGTAGGACGGAGCGATTACGATCTCGAGGAATATCGGCTTCATCCCGCGTGCAGTCCCGGCGTCGAGCTCGCGGTTGACCGCCACTATGCCGCCGTAGATGCTGACCTTGTCGGCCTCGTATGCCGCCTGCCAGGCCTGCAGGAGGCTCGGGGCCACCGCCGCGCCGCAGGGGTTCATATGCTTGAGGGCGATGCAGCACGGTTCGGAGAAGTCGCGGATGGCGAGAAGCGCCGCGTTGGCATCCTGTATATTGTTGTAGGACAACTCCTTGCCCTGTATCTGGGTGGCGAAGGCAAGAGAATACGGGCACTTCTCCGGAGCGGCATAGAACTTGGCGCTCTGGTGTGGGTTCTCCCCGTAGCGGAGCGGCTGCTTTATTTCGTATTCGAGGAAGAGCTTCTCCGGAAGTCCGGCTTGAGCTCGCATATAGCCCGCGATGCGGATGTCGTACTCGGCGGTGTGGGTGTAGGCCTTGGCGGAGAGCCGGAGCCGGGTCGCATCGCTTGTGCCGCCTTCAGCCTCAAGCTCTTCCAGCACGGCAGAGTAGTCGGCGGGGTCGCATACCACCGTGACGTCGCGCCAGTTCTTGGCGGCGCTACGCAGCATAGACGGGCCGCCGATGTCGATGTTCTCGACGGCCTCCTCCATCGTGACTCCCTCGCGCTCGACCGTGCAGCGGAAAGGGTAGAGGTTGACGCAGACGAGCTCTATGGTCTCTATCCCCTGCTCCGCGAGGGTCCGAATATGACCGGGGAGGTCACGCCGGGCGAGGATGCCCCCGTGCACCTTGGGATGCAGGGTCTTTACCCGTCCGTCGAGTATCTCCGGGAAGAGGGTGACATCGCTTATGTCGATTGTCCCCACTCCGCTGTCTTCCAGCAGTTTGCGCGTGCCTCCCGTGGCCACGACCTCCCAGCCGAGAGAGACGAGCCCCTGCACGAACGGCACGAGTCCCGTCTTGTCGCTGACGCTGACTAAAGCTCTTTTATGGTTCATATCTCTTTCAACAGTTTCGCTATGGTTTCCACATACAGGCTGTGCTCGACCTTCTGTCCGATGCGGTGCACCTCTCCCGGGTCATCCCCCCCGTATTCAAAGGCCCGCTGTGCGATGATGCGGCCCCCGTCGAGCTCGGAAGTCACATAGTGGATGGTGACCCCGTAGACCTTGACCCCGAACGCGACCGCCTGCTCCACGGCATTCGCGCCCCGGAACGAAGGCAGCAGGGACGGGTGGATGTTGATGATGCGGCCCGCGTATGCATCCAGCAGCACGTCGGAGAGGATGCGCATATAGCCGGCAAGGCATACAAGTTCGACCCCTTTGCGCTTCAGTATTAAGAGGATTTCCCGCTCATAATCGGCCTTGGAGGCGTAGTCCTTCGGGGAGAACACGAAACTCTCTATCCCCCGGGCGGCGGCCTTGCCCACCACTGCGGCTTCAGGTCTGTCGCACACCATCAGCACCACTTCGGCATCGAGCCTCCCGTCCGAGCAGGCGTCGGCGATGGCCTCGAAGTTGGACCCCGTTCCGCTCGCGAATACTGCCAGTCTGTGCTTCATACTATATTATCTTTACGCCCGGGCAGTCAGTCACCCTGCCTATCACTGAAGCCTTCTCTCCCCGGGAAGCGAGGATGGAGACGGCCCTGTCGGCCTCGGACCCGTCCAGCACTATGACCATACCTATGCCCATATTGAATATATTGAACATCTCCCTGTGCGGCACGCCGCCCCATTTCTCCAGCAGGCGGAATATCGGGAGTATCTCCCAGGTCTCCTCCCGGATTTCGAGGCCCTGACCCTCGCGCAGCACGCGCGGGATGTTCTCGTCGAAGCCGCCGCCCGTGATATGGCAGATGCCGTGCACCTCGCAGCCCCGGATCACCTCCAGCACCTGCTTCACGTAGATCCGGGTCGGGGCGAGAAGCACGTCGCCGAGCCTGCGTCCGTCCAGCTCCGGAATCTCGTCGGTATAGGACAATCCCCTGTCGGAGACTATCTTGCGCACGAGGCTGAAGCCGTTGGAGTGCACTCCGCTGGAGGCGATGCCGACCAATACATCCCCGACCTTGACCTTGCTCCCGTCGATGAGGGCCGACTTCTCCACGGCTCCGGCGGTGAATCCGGCGATGTCGTATTCTCCGCCCTCATACATCCCCGGCATCTCGGCGGTCTCGCCCCCGACGAGCGCACAGCCCGCCTGGCGGCAGCCTTCGGCCACTCCGGCCACGATGGCTTCGACCTTGGAGGGTTCGTTGCGCCCCAGCGCCACGTAGTCGAGGAATATCAGCGGCTCCGCGCCCTGGGCAAGCACGTCGTTGACGCACATCGCCACCGCGTCGATGCCTACGGTGTCGTGCCTGTCGAGGGCGAACGCTATCTTTAGCTTGGTGCCGACCCCGTCGGTGCCGCTGACCAGCACCGGCTCCCTGAAGCCCAGGGAGGAGAGGTCAAACATACCTCCGAACGAGCCTATGCCCCCCATAGAGCCCGGCCTCGCGGTGGAGGCGACACTCTGTCTGATCCGGCGGACAACTTCGTATCCGGCTTCGAGGTTTACGCCCGCGTTTTCGTATGATTTAGCCATATCTTATTGGTTTATTGCTGTTAAACGCTTGAGGACCTCCTCGTAGGAGGGCATTATGTTGCCGAGGTCGTGGCGGAAGCGGTCCTTGTCCAGCCGCCGCCCCGTGGCCGCGTCCCAGAAGCGGCAGGTGTCGGGGCTGATCTCGTCGGTCAGCATTATCCGCCCTCCGGAGTCGCGTCCGAACTCCAGCTTGAGGTCCACGAGAGTGATGCCGGCGCGGGAGAAGAGTTCGCTCAGCAGGCCGTTGACCTTGCGGGCGATGCCGTAGATGGTCGCGAGTTCTTCTTCGCTGACTATGCTGAGTGCCACCGCCTGGCTGTCGTTGATCAGCGGATCGCCGAGGGAGGAGTCGTTGTAATTGAGGTCGTAGATGACCGTCGCAGGTCTGGTACCCTCTTCGAGGGCGAGCCTGTCGGCGAGCGAGCCGGCTATGAGGTTGCGCACCACCAGCTCCAGCGGGATGAGGCTGCACCTGCGGCAGAGCTGCTCACGCTCGCCGAGCCGGGAGATGAAGTGGGTGCGTATCCCCCGCTGCTGCAGATGGTCGAAGAGCAGGGAGGATATGCTGTTGTTGACTATGCCCTTGCGCGGGAAGACGGCGGTCTTGACGTTGTTGAACGCCGTGGCCACATCGTTGAAGCGGATGATCACGCTGTCCGGGTCCTCCGTCGCGAAGATCTGCTTCTCGTTGCCGTCGAATATGAGTTCTCCTCTGGTCATCTATCTTTGCTTCTTGCGGAAATACTTGACGGCGTTGCGGAAGAGCGGCTGGTCCAGCTCCTCGTCGATGTTGCGGAAGGTATTGCGCTCGTATCTCTCGCTGTGGCCCATCTTGCCGAGTATCAGGCCGTCGCGGCTGATGATGCCCTCGATGGCGTAGAGCGAGCCGTTCGGGTTGTACGGCGGCTGCATAGTCACCTCGTCCGTGATGGGGTTGGCATACTGGAACGCCACCTGGCCCTGCTCGAAGAGTTCGCGCGCGAGCGCCTCCCCGACGACAAACTTGCCCTCGCCGTGGCTGACCGCTATGGTGTGGACGTCTCCGAGGCTGAAGCCCGAGAGCCAGGGCGAACGGGTCGAGCTCACGCGGGTCGAGGCCATACAGGAGATGTGCCGGTTGATGTCGTTGCGGAATAGGGTCGGAGAGTCCCGGCTGATCCGGCCGGTCCTGCCGTAGGGCAGCAGTCCGCTCTTGACGAGGGCCTGGAAGCCGTTGCAGATGCCGAGGATCAGTCCACGGCGCTCAAGCAGGCCGTCGATAGCCTCCGATATCTCTTTGTTCTCCAGCACATTGGCTATGAACTTGCCGCTTCCGTCAGGCTCGTCGCCGGCGGAGAACCCCCCCGAGAGCATCAGTATCTGGCACTCGGAGATGGCGCGGCTCATCTCGGCGATGGAGTCCAGGACATCGTCCGGGGTGAGGTTGCGGAAGACTCCGAAGCGGACCTCTGCCCCGGCCCTGCGGAACGCCTTGGCGCTGTCGTAGTCGCAGTTGGTGCCGGGGAAGACCGGGATATAGACGAGCGGCCTCTCCACCGGACCGCCGCTGTAGGACGGCTGCCTATATGCGGGGGCGGTACATTTGAGGGACATCAAACCCTTGTGGGATGCCGGCACGGTGACCGGATAGACCTTGGAGTAGCGCCGCGAGTTGGCCTCCATCAGGGAGTCTATGCTTATGCCGACCCCGTTGATGCGCAGCGTGCAGTCGGCGCCGTCGGTGACGGTCCCCAGCCTCTCTGCCGCCGGGAAGTCCAGCTCCGCGACGGACTCGACCACTATCGAGCCGGGGACACAGCGGAAGAGTTCATCCTCGGATATCCTTACGTCCGCGCCGAACATATTGCCGAATGACATCTTGGCGAGAGCCTCGGCCACTCCGCCGAATCCCACCGCCCAGGCGGAGACTATGTCTCCGGAGACTATCCTGCTCCGGATATAGCTCCACGCGGCCTTCAGCCCCCCGACGTCAGGCATCCTGTCGGCGCGAGGAGTGTGGCGGAAGAGGTAGATATGGTTGCCGCCCCACTTGAACTCAGGGGATATCACCTCGCCGGCATCGACGGTGGTGATGCCGAAGGAGATGAGGGTCGGAGGGACGTTGATGTGCCCGAAGCTGCCGCTCATCGAGTCCTTGCCGCCGATGGACGGGAGGCCGAAAGCGAGCTGCATACGGAGCGAGCCCAGCAGCGCGGCGAGCGGCTTGCCCCAGCTGCGGGGGTCGGAAGTCATCCGCTCGAAGTACTCCTGGCAGGAGAAGCGCATCTTCGAATAGTCCCCGCCGGCCGCCGCCACCTTGGCGCAGGCCTCGACCATAGAGTAGGCCGCGCCGTGGTAAGGGCTCCAGGAGGAGATGAAGGGGTTGTAGCCGAACGCCATCATCGAGGCGGTGTCGGTGTAGCCGTCGGCGGGCAGCTTCTGCACGGAGACCTGGGTCTCGGTGGCCTGCAGCGCCCCTCCGTAAGGCATAAGGACGGTGGAGCGGCCTATGGTGGAATCAAACATCTCGACGAGTCCCTTCTGCGAGGAGACGTTGGGCATATCCATCAGCGAGAGCATCTTCTCCCTGAGGCTGCCTCCCTCAGGATGCAGCGCGAAGGGGTCTCTGTCCTCCACCGCGCCGACCTTTGCGGAGGCGTAGTGCCTTGCGCCTGCGCTGTCGATAAACTCGCGGCTGAGGTCGGCGACCTTCCCGCCGGAGTTGTACATCCTCATCCTGCCGCTGTCCGTGACGTCGGCGACATAGCTCACTTCGACGTTCTCGCTGCGGCAGAGCTTCTCGAACTCCTCCCTGTCGGAGGCTGCTATCACCACCGCCATCCGCTCCTGGGACTCGCTGATGGCGAGTTCGGTGGAGTTGAGTCCGCTATATTTGACCCTCACGCGGTCGAGGTAGATGTCGAGTCCCGGGGCCAGCTCGCCTATGGCGACGCTCACTCCGCCGGCCCCGAAGTCGTTGGATTTCTTGATGAGGCGGGTGACTTCCGGCCGGCGGAAGAGCCGCTGGAGCTTGCGCTCCTCCGGGGCGTTGCCCTTCTGGACCTCGCTTCCGCAGGTCTCGATGGAGGCCTCGTTGTGCTCCTTGGAGGAGCCGGTCGCGCCTCCGATGCCGTCGCGTCCGGTGCGCCCGCCCAGCAGCAGGATGACGTCGCCCGGCGCGGGGCTTTCGCGGCGGACGTTCGCTGCCTTGACCGCCCCCACGACCGCTCCGACTTCGAGCCTCTTGGCGACATAGCCCTCGTGGTATATCTCCCGGACGTGCGTCGTGGCGAGGCCTATCTGGTTGCCGTAGCTGGAGTAGCCGGCAGCCGCCTTGCGGCTGATAAGCTTCTGGGGAAGCTTACCGGTCAGCGTCCCGCTGACCGGCCGGCATATGTCGCCCGCCCCCGTCACTCTCATCGCCTGATAGACATAGGCCCGCCCCGAGAGAGGGTCGCGGATGGCCCCGCCGAGGCAGGTCGCCGCCCCGCCGAACGGCTCTATCTCCGTAGGGTGGTTGTGGGTCTCGTTCTTGAACTGCAGCAGCCACTTCTCCTTCTCCCCGTCCACTTCCGCAGTGACATAGATGCTGCAGGCGTTGTTCTCCTCGCTCTGCTCCAGGTCGTCGAGCAGCCCCTTGCTGCGCAGATACCTCGCGCCGATGGTCGCCAGCTCCATCAGGCAGAGGCTCCCGCCCTCGCGCCCCAGCTCCCTGCGGACGGAGTCAAGCTCCGCGACGGAGGCCTCAATCTCGGGACGGATGAACGAATCCTCCACCCCTATGTTCTCCAGCTCCGTGGTGAAGGTGGTGTGGCGGCAGTGGTCGCTCCAGTATGTGTCGAGGATGCGCAGCTCGGTCTCAGTAGGGTCCCTGCGCTCGGCAGCGAAATATCTGACCACCTCGGCGAGGTCGTCGGAGTTCATCGCGAGACCCCATCCGCTGCAGAAGCCGGGATACTCCTCCGGCTTCATCCGGGTGAAGCCGTCCAGCCTTGCGAGCGGCTTCACCTCGGCCCTGTCGTTGTACTCCAGCCGCGAGAGGTCTTTGGGGCGGGACTCCACCGCATTGATATAATAGTGCCTCACGGTCGCGAGGTCCTCCTCGGGAAGGTCGTCGTCGAAGATGAGCAGGCGCGAGCTTCTTATCCTTACGTCAGCCGCCGGGTCAATGAGGTGCACGCAGTCCACCGCCGACGAGGCCCTCTGGTCGAACTGGCCGGGGATATATTCCACCGCCAGATATTTGCGTCCCTCCAGCGGGCAGGCGTCGCTGACCGTGTCGGTCACCCTCTCGCCGAAGACGGTGTAGCGGCACTTCTCCAGCAGAGCGTCCGTGAATCCGAAGAGGTCGTAGACATTGAGCAGCCTGAGGGAACGGATTGAGAGAGAGAGGTTTTCGTTGAATTCGCTTCTGAGGCTCTCCGCCTCCACCCGGAACTCCGATCGCTTCTCCACATATATGCGATGTGCTTCCATATCTTATATTTCTGCCTGAAGTACCTTGTCGGCCTGTTGCCGCCTGAACTCTTCGAGCCCCTCGCGGAGAGTCCCGTCCCGCAGCGCGAGTATCGAGACGGCGTAGAGGGCGGCGTTGCGGGCCCCGTTGATGGCCATCGTCGCCACCGGCACACCCGAAGGCATCTGCACTATGGACAGCAGCGAGTCGAGCCCGCCCAGAGCGGCGCTCCTGATCGGGACTCCTATCACCGGGAGCGAGGTCATAGCAGCCGCCATCCCCGGGAGATGCGCAGCCCCGCCGGCGCCCGCAATCACTATCTCCACCCCCCTCTCGCGGGCGGAGGAGATATAGTCACAGAAGAACCGGGGAGTGCGATGGGCGCTGATCACCTTCTTCTCGTAAGGCACGCCGAACTCGTCGAGGGTCTCGCAAGCGGCGGACATCACCTCCCAGTCGCTCTTGGACCCCATAATGATACTGACTCGCATAATTACTGACCCTAAAATGAAACTACGAAGCCACAAAGTTACAACATCGCTTCGGGGTCTGCAAATCAAGTTATTGACAATTTGATGTTGATAACTATTTTCCGTTTTTTAATGAAATTATGCCTATCTTTGTACGATTGCGGTGCAGTCAGACACGACGATGGTTCAGGACATTTTGCTCAGGGGAAGCGGTCCCGACATTCTTATCCGGGACGGGGTCATCTGCAGAAAGGGAGAGAAGCTGCAGGTCGGGAGCGATGTTGATATAATCGACACGGAGGGATGCCTCGTGAGCTACGGCTTCGCCGACATCCATATCCACCTCCGCGAACCGGGTTATTCATATAAGGAAACGATACGCAGCGGCTCGATGGCGGCTGCCGCAGGCGGCTACACCACCGTCTGCGCGATGCCGAACCTCGACCCGGTGCCGGACACTCCGGAGCATCTCGCCGTCGAGACCGGCATCATCCGGCGCGACGCCGTGGTGGAGGTGCTCCCCTACGCCGCCATCACCCTCGGCCGGCAAGGCGGGCAGCTCGTGGACTTTGCCTCGCTCAAGGACAAGGTCGTGGCGTTCTCCGACGACGGCAGCGGAGTGCAGAGCGCCGATATGATGCTCCGCGCGATGAGTTCGGCCGCCCGGGAGGACTGCATCATCGCCGCCCACTGCGAGGACGACGGCCTGCTGCGCGGGGGCTACATCCACGACGGACGCTACTGCGCCGCCCACGGCCACAGGGGCATCTGCTCCGAGAGCGAGTGGGGGCAGATAAAGCGGGACCTGGAACTCTGCGAGCGGACCGGCTGCCGCTACCATATCTGCCACATCTCCACCGCAGAGAGCGTGGAGCTGGTCCGCGAGGCCAAGCGCCGTGGAGCGAGAGTCAGCTGCGAGACCGCGCCGCACTATCTCTGCCTCTGCGAAGACGATATGAGGGAGGACGGAAGGTTCAAGATGAACCCGCCTCTGCGCAGCCGGGAAGACCGCGACGCGCTCATCGAGGGCCTGAGGGACGGCACGATAGACGCGATAGCCACCGACCACGCGCCGCACAGCGCGGAGGAGAAGTCGCGCGGGCTGGAGGGCAGCGCGATGGGCATCGTGGGGCTGGAGACGGCTTTCCCGGTGCTCTACACTTCGCTCGTGCTGGGAGGCAAGCTGCCGCTTGAGACTCTGACGAATGCGCTCTGCGCCTCGCCGCGCCGGATTTTCCGCCTCGGGGGAGGCAGGCTGGAGGAGGGTGCGCGGGCCGACATCTGCGTGATTGACCTGCGGGACGAATATACGATAGACAGCAGCCGCTTCCTCTCGAAGGGACGTTCCACCCCGTTCGACGGGTGGAAGGTGCGCGGACGGGTGCTGCTGACGCTCAAGGACGGGCGGATCATCCACGACTGGAGACCAGCCCGGACGGAGGCCGGGAAAAGACTTTAGTTTATGCAGAAAATACTTTACACAATCAGGGGCAACGATGCTGTGGCACGGGACACTTTCCGGCTTCATCTCAGCTCCGACGTCCCCCTTGCGGTCAGGAGCGGAGAGTTCGTGGACATAGCGCTGGACGGGTTCTACCTCCGGAGGCCTATCTCCGTCTGCGACTGCACTCCGGACGGGCTCGTCCTCATATATAAAACGGTGGGCGCGGGCACGCTGCAGATGTCCCGGATGCGTCCGGGCGAGACGCTGGAACTCCTCACCGGACTGGGACACGGCTTCACTCCCGACTCCTGCGCCGGCGACGCCCTGCTGGTCGGAGGCGGCCTCGGAGCAGCGCCGCTCCACCTGCTCTGCAAGGAGCTGCTCGCAGCCGGCAAGAGGGTCAGCGCGGTGCTGGGCTTCAACCGGGAGGACGAAATAGTTCTCCTTGGAGAATACCGCGCCCTGGGAGTTGAACCCGTCATCGCCACCCTGGACGGCAGCGTCGGGGTCAAGGGATTCGTCACCGACGCCATACGCGAGGCCGCCCCGAAGTATGACTTCTTCTACACCTGCGGGCCGATGAAGATGATGCAGGCCGTCTGCACTTCTCTCGCCTGCGGCGGCGAGGCGAGCCTGGAAGAGCGTATGGGCTGCGGCGCGGGATTCTGCTACGGCTGCTCCTGCCGCACGGCTCTCGGGGTCAAGAGGATATGCAAGGACGGACCCGTATTCAGAAAGGAGGATATAATATGGTAAAGGATCTCTCGGTCAATCTCTGCGGGGTGCATCTGGACAACCCGGTCATCCCGGCGAGCGGCTGCTTCGGCTTCGGGCTGGAGTTGGCGGACTCGTTCGACCTCAACCGCCTCGGCGGCATCTGCCTCAAGGGCACGACGGAGGAGGAGCGCTTCGGCAATCCCACCCCGCGCATCGCCGAATGCAGCGGCGGGGTTCTCAACTCAGTGGGGCTGCAGAACCCCGGCATCGACGCTCTCGTGGACGAGAAGATTCCGCTCCTGCGGGAAGTATATTATGGAGTCGCCATCGCCAATATCAGCGGATTCTCCATAGAAGAATATGTACGCTCCTGCGCCAAGGCCGACGCCTGCCCGGGGATAGACATAATCGAAGTCAATATCTCCTGCCCAAATGTGCATAACGGCGGGATGGCCTTCGGCACGAGCGCCCGCGCAGCGGCGGAGGTGACTGCGGCGGTCAAGGCCGTGTGCGAGAAGCCGGTGTTCGTCAAACTGAGCCCTAACGTGACTGATATTGTGGAGATTGCACGCGCCTGCGAGGATGCCGGGGCGGACGGTCTCACGCTCATCAACACCCTGCTGGGGATGAGGATAGACATCCGCCGCCGCCGTCCGGTGCTGGCGGCGGGGACGGGCGGATTCTCCGGCAGGGCGGTCTTCCCTCTGGCTCTCCGGATGGTCTATCAGGTCTCCCGCGCCTGCGGCATCCCGGTGATGGGCTGCGGCGGAGTGTCGAGCGCCGAGGATGTGGTGGAGATGATGATGGCCGGGGCCGCCGCCGTCCAGGTCGGGGCGGAAAATCTCCGCAACCCTTTCGTCTGCCCGGAGATAGTCGATGCCCTGCCCGCACTTATGGAAGAATTGGGAATCAATAAAATCAGCGATATATGCCAAAAGATGTTATCATAGCCTGCGACTTCAGCGGCAGGCGGGAGACGATGGACTTCCTGGAGCTCTTCAGCGGAGAGCGCAGACCGTTCGTCAAGATAGGTATGGAGCTCTTCTACAGCGAGGGCCCGGATATAGTCAGGGCCGTCAGGGCCCGGGGACACAGGATTTTCCTGGATCTCAAGCTCCACGACATCCCCAACACGGTCCGCAAGGCCTGCAAGGTGCTTTCGGGGCTTGATGTGGATATGTGCAACGTGCACGCGGCGGGCACGGAGGATATGATGCGCGCCGCCCTGGAGGGCCTCACCCGGCCGGACGGCAGCCGTCCGCTGCTGATTGCCGTCACCCAGCTCACCTCCACGAGCGAGGAGAGGATGCGCGGCGAGCTGATGATTGACGCGCCTATGGGCGATGTGATTGTCCGCTATGCCTCCAACGCCCGCGCCGCAGGGCTGGACGGGGTGGTCTGCTCCCCTCTCGAAGCCGGGATGGTCAAGGCCGCCTGCGGTCAGAACTTCCTCACTGTCACCCCTGGGGTGCGCTTCGCGACGGACAGCAAGGACGACCAGTCGCGCATCACCACCCCTGCCCGCGCCCGGGAGATCGGCTCTGACTACATAGTCGTGGGCCGTCCTATCACCGCTGCGGCAGACCCCGTGGCGGCTTACGAAAAGTGCATGAAAGAATTTCTGAATCAATAAGATATATGGAGCGAACAATAGCAAAGGAACTCCTTTCCATCGGAGCAGTTTTCCTCCGTCCGGAGGAGCCGTTCACCTGGGCCAGCGGCATCAAGAGCCCTATCTACTGCGACAACCGTCTGACCCTCTCCGCGCCGTCGGTGAGGCAGAAGATAGAAGTCGGACTCGCCGGGATAGTGATGAAGCACTACCCGGAGTGTCAGATGCTTATGGGCACGTCGACCGCAGGCATCGCGCACGCGGCCATCACCGCGTCCATCCTGGGCCTCCCTATGGGCTATGTCCGGAGCGAGGCCAAGAGCCACGGGCGCGGCAACCGCATCGAGGGCCGTATGGACAGGGGGACGAAGGTGGTCGTCATCGAGGACCTCATCTCCACTGGAGGAAGCGCCATAGAGGTCGTGCAGGCTCTCCGCGAGGAGGGGGCGGAGGTGCTCGGCATAGCCAGCATATTCACCTACGGGATACGCCGGGGGCTTGAGAAAATAGCCGCGGCGGGCACCGTCAACCACTCTCTCAGCAACCTCGACGCCCTCGTGGAAGTGGCGGTGGAGGAAGGCTATATCGCTCCGGAATGGAAAAGTAGAATCATCGGATTCAGAGACAGCCTATGAAACACCTCATCGACCCGACGGACCTCAGCCGCGAGGAGACCGACCGGATAATCGCGCTCGCGGAGGATATCATCGCGGACCGCAGCAAGTATCAGGACAGGATGGCGCACCGCAAGCTGGCCACCCTCTTCTATGAGCCGAGCACCCGCACGCGGCTGAGCTTCACCTCGGCGATGATGGAACTCGGAGGCAATGTGCTCGGTTTCTCCGACGCGAAAAATTCATCGGTGAGCAAGGGCGAGACGGTGCAGGATACGGTCAGAGTGGTGGGCTGCTTCGCCGACATCATCGCTATGCGCCACCATCTGGAGGGTGCGCCGCTCGTCGCCGCCGAAGTCTCCCGGGTGCCGATCGTCAATGCGGGGGACGGCAGCCACAGCCATCCGACACAGACCCTGACCGACCTGCTCACCATCAAGCGCGAACTCGGCTCGATCGACGGCATCTGCATCGGATTCTGCGGCGACCTGCGCTTCGGACGCACGGTACACTCCCTGATCAAGGCCCTCTCCCGCTACAGCGGGGTGCGTGTGGTGCTGATCGCTCCGGACGAGCTGCGGCTTCCGGACTACATCAAGCACGACGTATGCGACAGGATGGGTATAGAGTATAAGGAGACGCGCAGCCTCGATGAGGTGCTGCCGGAGCTCGATGTGCTATATATGACGAGGGTGCAGAAGGAGCGCTTCCTGGATGAGGACGAGTTCGACAGGGTCAAGGACAGTTTCGTGCTGGACGCGAGGAGGATGGCTCTGGCGAAGCGGCGTATGGCGGTGCTGCATCCGCTGCCGAGGGTCAACGAGATCCTCACCGAGGTGGACTCCGACCCGAGGGCGGCGTATTTCCGTCAGGTCGAGAACGGCAAGTTCGTCAGGATGGCGCTGATATGCAAGCTGCTGGAGTGGAAGGACGACCCCGCCCACGCTATGCCCGCCGCAGAGGCGCCGGTCATCGACCCTACGCTGCACTGCTCCAACCTCAAGTGCATCTGCAACAACGAGCAGGTCCAGCCCCGCTTCCGCGAGAGCGGCGATGGGGTGATGCGCTGCTGGTACTGTGATGCGAAGGTCAAGTAGAACCTGACCTTTGCATCGGGAGGGAGACTGAAAAGATTCGCGTAAGCTATTCCAAGTTTACAAACTCCATTGAAACATAAAGCTTTAAGATATAATCTTCTCGAACTCTGAAACCACTGCCGTGATCGTGCGGCAGGCCGCATTTATCGCCAGACTGGTAACTGCCTATTCTGATATCATACTGGACTCGCCCTTCTTCGAGGATATTAAGGAAACGCTCAAAAGATGGTTTCGTGTATATAATTGCATTTGTAAACCGGAATTCCTCTACACCATCTCTAAATCGCCTTTCAGCACTTACTGAGAAAAGGTTATTTAATTTCTTGAACAGTTTCTCTCTTAATTTCTCGTAAGTGTAGCCGACCGTATCATCAATCAGCAACCCCGTGTATAGATCATATACACCTATCTTCAACACTTCTGCTTTTCTGTCGTTTATGAGTTGAAATGCATATTTATCGTTGTACGAATTCTTCCTATCTGCGAACATTGATGTATGCAATTTCTTTAAGGAATTATTATTCGGATAGAACTCGCCAAATCTGTCTTTCAGATAGCGATTGGCCTGTTTAGGGAAGGTCGGGGCCAATGTGAATAAAGTAATAGGAGAATTTGCTTCATCACGATGTGCTTTAATCTCGAATTCCTCAAAATCTGGACCCTGACTGTTGTTCTCTTCTACGCCAGCCAAATCCTCAAATGTCTTCCCGATTCCAGTATTGTTGCTGCGGCGGCTTTGAACCCACCCTCTATCGTGGATTTTCTCGAAAATCTCAATAAGCCTTTCTTTGTTACTTTTCATATTCTATGATGCTATTAATTAGTCGTTTAACCAGTTCGTCCTGATTTATACTATCTGGATTATCAAGGAACAAATCCTGTATTCTTATTCCGAATTCATCGCAAATGATTGATAACTGCTCCAATGTATATTTATGAGGTCGTGCAGGAGTCTCTATATTGCCAATCTGCCCTGTACTAATTCCAACTGCAGTAGCAAGTCGATATTGACTAATGCTGTTTGCCAAGCGTAACTTCCTAATCTTGTCAATAATGGCATTTTGATAATCCGTTTTCATAAGAAAATGCGTAAATTTGTTGCACAAATGTAGAAAATGAACTACTTTTACCCACTCTCAAAATGAGAGTGTTTTATTATCCGTAGTTGTTTGTCGTAGACTATAGTTTATAATGAAGACCTATAATAGAGTGTTTGATGACAGATGGAGTTTCTGGGATGCAGACACAAAGGAGTACACTCACGGGTATCACGCATATCCCGCAATGATGATCCCTCAAGTATGTAGGTCACTAATAAATGAATATAAGCCGGAAGGACGCTTTGACCTTGTATTTGATCCATATATGGGAAGCGGAACAACTTTAGTTGAGTCGTCCGTTGCTGGCGTGAACTCAATAGGCACAGACTTGAATCCGCTTGCCAGAATGATGTCAAGAGTGAAAACCACTCATTATGACGAGGATGAGATTTCAAATCAAATACAAGATATATGCTTTAGCTGTGCTTTTTATTCCGCAGATAAAGTTTTAGACACTAATTTCGATAGAATATCCAATTACTCTTTTTGGTACACAGAGGAAGTTCTATACAAATTATCATTCCTCTCACAGGAAATCAACCATCTTACTTCGAATACGGATTTTTTTAACCTCGTTCTTGCTGAAACCGTGCGGGAAACATCTTTTACGCGTAATGGCGAATTCAAACGCTTCCGTATGAAAGAAGAGAGTATCAAAACATTCAAGCCTGATGTATTCAAGATTTTCGCCCAAAAAGCAGAACGGAATCTAAAAGGTCTGAAAAGTTTTAATGCTTTACAGTCCCATACTACAGCAACAATCTGCGAATTCAACTCCACAACCGGGATTCCTCAAGATTTGATTAGCGATGGTTCTGTTGATATGGTGGTGACCTCTCCCCCTTATGGTGATAGTCGTACAACCGTCGCTTATGGACAGTTTTCAAGGTGGGCAAACGAATGGTTCGGGTTTGAAAATGCCGGCAAACTCGATTCCTTGTTAATGGGAGGGGGGAAAACAAATCAGGAGTTGTTTCAAACGGATTCTATTTGTGGTATTCTTGACGAGATTTATGAATTGGATAAAAAACGATACTGCGAAGTCATTGCATTCTTAAACGACTATTGGCTATCAATACAAAATGTTGCAAAAACCGTTCGTATTGGTGGTATCGTATGTTATGTCGTAGGAAATAGAACAGTAAAAGGTGTTCAGATCCCACTTGATTATTTTACTGCAGAAATGTTTGAGAAGTGCGGTTTTGAACATAAGACCACAATCGTACGATGCATTCCCAATAAGAGAATGCCATCAAAAACTTCTCCGACAAACAAACCCGGCGACAAGGTTAGCACTATGACGAATGAGTTCATCGTTGTCCTAAAAAAGGTGAGATAGTGTAGCTATCCCAAAATCATTCTGCCACAAGCATACGCCAGGTCTTCCGGCGGAGAACCTCTCAAACGGCCCGAGTTACCGATGATACTACCGTCCCTCGCGGGAGCGGCG
>CAVILJ010000024.1:0-28277 GCA_963643555.1 Acetatifactor sp. | reverse complement strand
TGGCGAGCCTCTTGGTGACCCCGCTCTCCTTGAGCAGGTTGCCGAAGAAGAGCATCCCGAGGAGAGGAAGTCCGGACGGTACGATGAATGCGGTGCAGATGAAGCCGGCGATGGGGAAGATGATCTTCTCCCGCTGGCTCACGACGCGCGGCTTGTTCATCCTGATGAGGCGCTCCTTCCTGGTGGTGAGTAGCAGCATTATAGGCTTCTGTATCACCGGCACGAGAGCCATATAGGAATATGCCGACACGGCGATGGCCCCCATCAGCTCCGGAGCGAGCTTGGAACTGAGGAATATGGCCGTAGGGCCGTCAGCGCCGCCTATGATGCCTATCGCTCCCGCCTCGTTGGGGGCGAAACCCATAGTGAGGGCGAGCAGATAGGCCCCGAAGATGCCCATCTGGGCCGCAGCCCCTATCAGTATCAGGCGCGGCTGGGATATCAGCGCCGAGAAGTCCGTCATAGCTCCGATGCCGAGGAATATCAGCGGCGGATACCAGCCTTGACGCACTCCCTGATAAAGTATGTTGAGTACCGAACCCTGTTCGTAGAGGCTTACCTGCAGCCCCGGGAAGACCGGGATGTTGCCGACGACCATACCGAAACCGATAGGCACCAGCAGCAGCGGCTCCCATTTCTTGACAATACCGAGCGTGATGAATACGATGCCTATCAGTATCATCACCAGATGCTGCCAGGTGCAGTTGGCGAAGCCGGTGTACTGCCAGAACTGCTGCAGGCTGTCAATGATATTCTCCATCAGCCTATCGTCACGATTTTAGCGTCTTCCAGCACGGAATCGCCCTTGGAGACGTGGACGGCTGTGACGGTGCCGTCGCAGTCCGCGAGAATCTCGTTCTCCATCTTCATCGCCTCGATGACGGCTACCTTCTGCCCGCGCTTCACCGCCGCGCCCTCCTTGACGTCAACGCTGATGATGACTCCCGGAAGAGGGGAGACGATGTCCTTGCCCGTGCCGCCGGCTATGGGGGCTGCCGCAGGGGCGGCGGTCTGTGCCGGGGCTGCAGGCTGCGGGGCAGGCGCCGCCTGCCGGGCGGCGACCGGTGAGCCTCCTTCGATTTCCACGTCGTAGAGGACACCGTTGACGGAGACGCTGGCATTGGAACCCTCCACGCTGTTGACGGCTACGCTATATTCCTTGCCGTTGATCTTGAATTTATATTCTTTCATTTCCATATATATTTTCTGAAGTTGAACTCGGGATTGCCCCAGGCCGAAGCAGGGTTCTTCCTGATGGTGATGACGCCCGGCTCGACGTCGTGAACGCTCTCGCCGAGATAGAGGCTGAGGGCCGCCAGGGCCGCAATCTCTTCGTCCGGAGCGCACTCCGCCCGCAGTGCCAGAGCTATGGCGGCGGCGACGGCCTGTGCGTCGTCCGTGGCCTTGGCGGCGGACTTGCGCCTGAACTTGCCGGAGAATATGTCCCCGGACAGGCTGTAGACACCGAAGAGTATCAGCAGCGCGATGAACACCACGCTCACGCTGATCAGGGTGAGCGTCCATCCGTGCGGATCGGTCTGCGCCATCCTTTCGGCGCCGGCCGTGAGGAGGCTATAGAGGTATGTTTCCATGCTTTCTCGCAGGCATTTCCTGACGCTTGCCGCTGAGGGCCTCGAGCGCCCGTATCACGCGGAAGCGGGTGTTGCGCGGCTCGATGACGTCTTCGATATATCCCCTCTGTGCGGCCTGGTAAGGGTTGCAGAAGAGGTCGTTGTATTCTTGCTTCTTGGCTTCGGCGAGCGCGGCCTGCTTCTCGGGGTCGGTCTCGGCCTTGAGCTCCTTGCCGTAGATGATGCCTACGGCCCCCTCGGCCCCCATCACCGCGAAGTTGGCGGAAGGCCAGGCGTAGTTGACATCTCCCCTCAGCTGCTTGCAGCTCATCACGATATGCGCTCCGCCGTAGCTCTTGCGCAGGGTGACGGTGACTTTCGGCACCGTGGCCTCGCCGTAGGCGTAGAGGAGCTTCGCCCCGTTGGAGATGATGGCCCCGTATTCCTGCTGCGTGCCGCAGAGGAAGCCCGGCACGTCCACAAGGGTGACGAGCGGGATGTTGAACGCGTCGCAGAACCTCACGAACCTCGCGGCCTTGCGGGAGGCGTTGATGTCCAGCACTCCGGCGAGCACGCGCGGCTGGTTGGCCACTATGCCCACGCTGCGCCCGCCCATATGCGCGAAGCAGGTGATGATGTTTTGCGCGAAGTCCCTGTGGACCTCGAAATAATCCCCGTCATCCGCGATGCTTCCTATGACTCCGTACATATCGTACGCCTTGTTGGGATTGTCCGGGATGATGCCGTTGAGGGCGTCGTCCACCCTGCCCGGCAGGTCGGAGGTCTCGCGCAGAGGCGCGGTCTCGGTGTTGTTCTGCGGCAGGAAAGAGAGCAGACGCCTGATCTGCGCTATCCCGTCCTGCTCACAGGTGGCGGAGAACTGCGCCACGCCCGATTTTGAGCGGTGTACCGATGCGCCTCCCAGCTGCTCCTGATCCACGGTCTCGCCGGTCACGGCCTTGACCACCGCCGGCCCCGTCAGGAACATATAGGAGGTGTTCTCCACCATCAGGGTGAAGTCGGTGAGGGCGGGGGAGTAGACCGCGCCGCCGGCGCAAGGTCCGAAGATGCCGCTGATCTGGGGCACAACGCCGCTCGCGAGGATGTTGCGCTCGAATATGTCACCGTAGCCGGCGAGCGAGTCGATGCCCTCCTGGATGCGCGCGCCGCCGGAGTCGTTGAGCCCGATGATCGGCGCTCCGGCCCGCGTGGCCATATCCATAACCTTGCATATCTTCTCGGACATAGTCTTGGAGAGCGAGCCTCCGTTGACCGTGAAGTCCTGGGCGAACACATATACCGGCCTGCCGTCGATCGTGCCCTGACCGGTCACTACGCCGTCGCCGTCCGTGTGGGAGGCGTCCATCCCGAAATCCGTGCAGCGATGGTGCACGAACATATCGAATTCTTCGAAACTGCCCGGATCGAGCAGCATTGCGAGCCTCTCCCGCGCCGTCAGCTTGCCTTTGGCGTGCTGTGCGTCGATGCGCTTCTGTCCTCCGCCGAGAGCGGCAGAGGCGCGGCGGGCGACGAGTTCTGTGATTTTTTCCTGTTGTATGCTCATATCTTGTATTTCTGACAATTCGGGGGCGAAGATACGAAAAACTTCCGAATAGAGCCGGTGCGTCCTAGAGCTGCTGATGCGCAGGGCGGAGCAGGTCCAGCACGGTCTTCACCGGGTTGAAGGTCTCCGAAGGCACCTCGACGAAGAGGGTGTTCCAGTCGGACATCGAGCCGTTCCAGAGTCCCGGGAGCTCAAGCGCCTTGAGTTCGCGCCCCCTGTAACTCTTGCTGCTTATCAGGCCGGTCTCCCCGTCCACATATTCCAGCAGGTTGAATTTCCCGCCCCTGTAGTCCTTGAGACAGCAGACGATGTCCACGGGGTTGAAGTGGGTCGCGCCCCGGAGAATCTCGGCGGAGCGAGGGTCGGAGCAGTCTATCTGTGCGGCTTCGAGGATCTGGAGCGAAGTCGAGCCGTCCTTGGCCCTGACGATGAACGGTCCGCCGCCCGGTTCGCCTTCGTTGCGGACCATTCCGCAGACCCTGACCGGACGGTTGAGTTTGGCGCGGAGCAGCTCCGCCCTGTCGCGGCAGTCCTTGGGCTCCGGGATGGTGACGCAGAGGGTGTCGTGCAGGAAAGTCTCTATCTCGTTGCAGAGCGCCTGGCACTCCGGGGTGGCGTACGGGTCGTCCTGGTTCATAATGCGCCCCGGGATGTAGGCAAGGTCCGACATCTCCCTGCGCACGTCGGTCATCTGGTCGAGGGTGTAGAGGTAGTCGCGGATGGTGTCGCGGAGCTGCAGGGCCCTGCCCGTCAGCACTTTCTTCCAGTGGTATGTCAGCCTCTGCAGCCTCTCGACGCAGACGTTGTCTATGTTCTTGATGGACACGAGCTCCTCGTCAAGGGCGTTGAGGTTGTAGATGAGCGCCCCGTGCCCTGCAGGGCGGGTGAGCGGCTGTCCGTCGTCCTTGAGTATCGGGCGGTTGTCGCTGTCCACCGCGACGGTGTCGGTGTTCTTGTCCTGATATGTGAAGCTGATGTCGTACCTGACCCCGTAGCGGCGTCCGTATTCTTCACTTATACTGTCCGTCAGCTCGCGGAAGAGCCCCTCGTGCTCCGGGGATATGGTCACGACTATCCTGACGCTGCCGTCGGAGTTGCGCATATAAGCCTGTCCCTCCACGAGATGCTCCGCAAGCGCGGTGCGCACCTCGTCAGGGTAGCGGTGGAATGCGAGCACCCCTTTAGGCTTGCTGCCGTAGGCGAGACCCTCGTCGGTGAGCAGCCGGTGCGCGGTCTCGGCCGGGTCGAATGGGGCCTTGCCGAACACTTCCGGGCTGTAGAATGCGAATTTCTCGAGATTGTCGTTTAGACGGATGACGGCTTCGTTGGGGCTGTCCATCCCGGCGAAGATGTCTTTAAACATCCGCGACGCCGCTCCGGAGGCCGGTACGAATTTGCATTTGCCCTCGGTGTCGGCGGTGCCGGCATATTCCGCCGCCTGCGCGGCCTGCTCCTCCGAGAGGACTTCTATGCCTCGCTGCGGGGTTGCGGCGGCGAGGATGTCGAGCCTTGGGAAACCTTTGCGGAAACGCTCGATCTGAGCTTCGATTCTGTCCTTTTCCATATCTGTGGCTTATCTGGTTATAGGTAAAATTCCCGTCTGTAGCTGTAGTTGGTCCGGAGTTCCACAAATTTGGTAGGGTTCATCCGGAACATAAAGTCATCCGTGAAGATGGGGTAGTTGTACTGTATCATCGCGGCGATCTGGCCCTGGCTCTTGTCGAGCACGTTGAGCCGCACGGCCTGGTATTCCATTATGTCGGTCTGCGGGAAGAACTCATACAGGTCCTGTATGCTCAGGAACCTGGCCACGGACCTCACCGCCATCGAGGTGCCGATCTGCTTGCCCTGGAGGGAGTAGCCGGCGATGTGCGGGGTGGCGATGTCGACACTGTTCATCAGGGCGGTGTTGACCCAGGGCTCGTGACTCCACGCGTCGATGGCGACCGGCCCGAGTCGCGGGATGGCTTCCAGCAGCGCCTGCTCGTCGACGATGTCGCCCTGTGCGGCGTTGATGAAGAACGCCCCGGGCTTCATCTTGGCGAAGAACTCCCTGCCGGCGAGCCCCCGGGTGCTGTCGGTGAGCGGGACGTGGATGGTCACGATGTCGGAGTGCTCCAGCAGGTAGTCGAGGGAGCAGAACTGGGTGTACCACTCAATCTCGGCCTTGCGGGGATCGTGGCGGAGTATTTTGAATCCGAGCCCGCGCCCCATTGACTCCACCCTCTGGCCGATGTTGCCCAGCCCGATGATGCCTATCGTCGCTCCGCCCAGCTCTATGCTCTTGCGCGCCGCCGCGCCGTAGAGGGCCGAGAACACATAGTCGGCCACGGCTCCGGCGTTGCAGCCGCTGGCGTTTTTGAAGAAGATGCCGTTGCGGCGGCAGTAGTCGATGTCTATATTGTCGGTGCCGACGGTGGTGGTGGCGATGATCTTGACTGAAGTGCCTTTGAGCAGGGCCTCGTCGCACTTTGTGCGCGTGCGGATGATCAGCGCGTCGGCCCCCTCGAGGTCCGCGCGGTTGATGAGCGGTCCGCTCCTGTAGACCACTTCGGCGTAGGGTTCGAAAACTCCCTCGGTAAAGGGTATGGAGTTGTCTATGACTATCTTCATTTGAGTATCAGTTCTTTGACATATCTACCCCCGGCGGCCTTGAGCGGGAAGAGCTCGTCCGAGGCGAGCAGCGCGTTGATTCTGTCGAGGAGGGCGTCTTTCTGGAAGCCGAGCTGGCTTCGGACGACGGATGAGCTCAGCGTGACATAGAGCCTGCCGTCGCGGAAGAAGCGCCGGACGGTGTAGGGGCCCGCCCCGGAGGCGTTGTCCCAGGCCGCGAAGACCAGATGGGTGCTGATGCCTCTGGAGAGTCCGCGGGAGCCGAGGTACTCGCGGATGATCTCGGCGAGCGGCTGCGCGTTCTTGCGGCTTATCCTACTCATCGGCCCTGCTGAAGACGCCTCCCTCCGCCTTGAGATAGACCCTGTCGGACGTGACGGCATCCACTATGCCCCGGGTGCGCACCTTGTCCGAGTCGGTGATGAATATCTGGCCGAAACCGCTGTCGGAGACCATCCCGAGCAGATTGCCGACCCTCGACGGGTCGAGCTTGTCGAAGAGGTCGTCGAGCAGCATCATCGGCTGGCAGCCGCAGCTGAGCTTCATCAGCTCGTACTGGGCGAATTTGAGGGCTACGATAAACGACTTCTGCTGCCCCTGCGAGCCGCAGCGCCGTATCGGGTGGGAGTTCATCGTGAAGAGGAAGTCGTCCCTCTGGATGCCCGCGCCGGTGAATTTGAGCAGTCTGTCCCGCTCCCTGCGGGCTTTGAGGATCTCGCTCAGGCTGCCGTCCAGGAGGTCGCTGCGGTATTCGATGTCAACCTCCTCCCTGCCTCCGGAGATCTCGGCATAGTAGCGCTGCACGACCGGCACGAGGCTGGCGCAGAACTCCGAGCGGCGCTCCGAGACGGGGCCCGCGAGCGCGGAAAGCCTCCCGTCGAATGTGTCCAGCAGGTCTTCGTCGGAGCAGCCGTCCCTGAGCAGGCGGTTGCGCTGCAGGAGCAGGCGGTTGTATTGCTGCAGGGCGTTGAGGTACTCCCTGTCCATCTGGGACAGCACGGAGTTGACGAAGCGCCGCCGCTCGTCGCCGCCTTCGCCGACCAGCGCGATGTCGGCGGGGGACACCATCACTATGGGCAGCACTCCGATGTGCTCGGAAATCCTGGTGTAGGGCTTGTCGTCGCGGCGCAGCCGCTTCTCCCCGCCTTCGCTGACCTGGACGCTGAAGCGGGACTTGGGGCCGCCGCCCATCGAGTAGGTCCCGGATATCGCGAACAGGGAGACCCCGTGCCGGAAGTTGTACCTGTCGGAGGCGGCGAAGGCGCTCTTGGTCATCGAGAGATACCACACGGCGTCGAGCAGGTTGGTCTTGCCCTCCCCGTTACCCCCGCTGATGCAGTTGATGTTCGGAGAGAACTCGATTTCCTGCAGGGCGATATTGCGGAAATCCTGAATGACTATCTTGTCCAGAGCCGGCATATTTGTACAAATATAGACATTTTATTACTTATCCGACCACTTTGAAAGTTAAAGTATTTTTCATATTTTTGCGGGCTGAAATGTCGATTATTGAATATTTTTAGATATGGCCAACACAAATGCTAAGGACAGGGACGCGGTACGTCAGGAGAATATCGAGAAGACCGTTTCCTCTACAGAACAATTTTTCAACGAACACAAAAAGCTGATCTGGGGCGTGGTGACCGCGGTGGTCGTGGTCTTCTTCGGCGCTCTCGCGTGGAATAAATTCGTCTATCAGCGCCAGTGCAGGGAGGCGCAGGAGCAGGCTTTCCCCGCTGAGGCGAGCTTCCGCAACGGCGAGTACGAGATAGCCCTCAACGGCGACGGCAACAACCTCGGTTTCGCCGACATCATCAGCGACTACGGCGCCAAGGCCGGCAAGGCCGTATATCTATACGCCGGCATCTGCGAGCTGCAGCTGGGCAACTTCGAGGGCGCTCTTGCATACCTCAAGAAATACAAGGGCGGCGAGCCTATCCTCGCTTCCCGCGCCAAGGCCTGCCAGGGCGACGCCTATGTCGGGCTCGGCAAGTATCAGGAGGCGGTCGGATGCTTCAAGGCCGCCGTCGCCGGAGCGGACAATGTCTTTGCCGCAGGCTACCTCCTCAAGGAGGGGCTCTGCTGGGAGGCCCTCGGCGACAAGGCGGAAGCGCTCAAGTGCTACAACTCCATCAAGGAGAACTATCCGCAGTCCATCGAGTCGTACGAGATCAACAAATATATCGCAAGGGTTTCCGAGTAAGTTATGGGAAGAGCGTTTGAATTCCGCAAGGAGAGGAAGATGAAGAGGTGGGGTCATATGGCCCGTACCTTTACCAAGCTTGGCAAGGAAATCACCATCGCAGTGAAGCAGGGCGGTCCTGACGTGACCGGCAACCCGCGTCTCCGCGCCCTTATGGCCGAGGCCCGGGCGGAGCAGATGCCTAAGGAGAATATCGAGCGCGCCATCAAGAAGGCGACCGAGAGCAAGCAGGGCGACTTCAAGGAGCTGGTCTACGAGGGCTACGGTCCGTTCGGCATCGCGTACCTCGTGGAGGCCGCCACCGACAACAACACCCGCACCGTGGCCAATGTCCGCAGCTACTTCACCAAGTGCGGCGGCTCGCTCGGCACATCCGGCTCGGTGAGCTTTATGTTCGACCACAAGTGCACCTTCCGCATCAAGGAAAAGGAGGGGATGGACCTTGAGGAGCTCGAGCTCGAGATGATCGACTACGGAGTGGACGAGCTCTTCGAGCAGGAAGAGGAGGACAAGGACGGCAATGTCACCAAAGTGGTCGTAATCTACGGCGACTACGCCGCCTACGGCCAGATACAGAAATATATAGAGGAGAACGGATACGAACTCGTGTCCGGAGGCTTCGAGCAGATTCCGAACGTGGAGCTCAAGGATGTGACCCCGGAGCAGCGGGCCACGCTCGACAAGCTCACCGGGCTTCTCGAGGACGACGAGGACGTGACCAACGTCTATACGACCCTCAAGCCGTCTGAAGAGTAGTTTTCAGCACCGATGATTTTTCGACCGACCGTTTTTCCTGCGGTCGGCTTTTTTTTGTTCATTTTTTTGCCGTTTTAAAAAATTGTCATATCTTTGCAGTGTACTATTGAACTAATACACAAAAAATGATTAAAATAGACAATCTCGCATTCAGCTACGGCACCAAGGAGGTCCTGAGAAATATCTCTATGACCCTTGAGCCGGGCAGGATCTACGGGCTTCTCGGCGAGAACGGAGTGGGCAAGACTACTCTGCTGACCCTGCTCTGCGGACTCAAGAAGAGCCGCACCGGCACGATCGACGCCGACGGGCACAATCCTTACCGTCGCGACGCGGACTTCCTCGCCTCGCTCTACTATCTCCCGGACGAAGTGGCCCCGACGGGGGAGCGCGCCGAACTCTGGGCCAAATATACGGGCGTGTTCTGGCCGGACTTCTCCCTCGACAAGTTCAGGGAGGTGATGTCCATCTTAGAGACCGACCCGCAGCAGAAGATGAACACTATGTCCGCAGGCCAGCTGAAGAAGACCTATATCAGCTTCGGCCTCGCCTGCTCCACCCCCTATCTGCTGATGGACGAGCCGACCAACGGTCTGGACATCCCGTCCAAGTCGCAGTTCCGCTCCGCCATACTGAAGTACACCCGTGAGGATGCCACCATCGTGATCTCCACACATCAGGTGAGGGACCTTGAGAACGTGATTGACCCCATCATCATCCTCGACAGGCAGGATGTCCTGCTCAATGCCTCGCTTGAGACCGTCTCCGGGAAGCTTTTCTTCGACTACGGCACGACCCTCCATCCGGACAGTCTCTACTCCGAGCAGCTCCCGGGAGGATTTATCCAGGTCTGTCCCAACTCGACAGGCGAGGAGAGCAAGGTCAACATAGAGGCGCTCTTCAACACCGTCCACAAGAACAAAGAACTCGTAAAAGCCCTTTTCAGCAATGAGTAACGTATTTGACTTCAAGAGATTCGGCAAGTATTTCGGATATAGTCTGCGCAACGCCTGGAACAATTTCTCCCTCTCCCTGCTCATCTGCGCCCTGACTCCCGTGCTGGTGTTCGTGTTCTACGAACTCATCTGCCTGATGTTCGACGGACACTTCCGCGCTTCCTCCGAGTGGCTCCGCGACTTCGCCGCTGCGCTCGGCTTCCTGCTGGTGGTGCTGATCGCCCCGGCAAAGCTTTTCGGCTGCATCACCGACAAGCGCACGGGCACGGGCTTTCTGATGATTCCTGCCTCCACTTTCGAGAAGTGGCTCAGCATAATGCTGATATGCGCCCTTGTGCTGCCGCTCTGCCTCGGCGTGCTGATGCTCGCGGGCGATACCCTGATGGAACTCGTCTTCGGTTCGGGCTACGCCGGAGTCTATCTGTTCACGATTCTCCGGGATTCCTTCAGCATAGAGATTGACGGCGGCTTTACGGTCAACGCCTTCGCCATCGGATATGTCGGCTGGATCACCAGTATCCTCAGCTACACGCTGGGCGCGGTTGTCTTCAAAAAGGCCAAGGTCGGCAAGACTCTGCTCTGCCTGATGCTGCTCGGCATCATCTTCGGCTTTCTCGTCGTTTCGGCAAGCTGCAATATGGCGTTCGGCTCGCAGGAGTGGCAGAGTATCGAGGACAATCCTATTGCCGTCGTGTCCAGAATCAACTTGCTCCACAATCTGATCTATCTTGTGTACGCGTGCGTCCTCGCCGGCGCCGTCTATCTGAGGCTTAAGACAATAACGCATTAATTTATGGAATTTGACAGTAACAGGCCAATCTATCTCCAGATTGCCGACAACATCTGCGAGAAGGTGCTGTCCGGGCAGTTCAAGGCTTCCGACCGCATCCCGTCGGTGCGGGAGTGGGGCGCTTCGATAGGGGTCAACCCCAACACGGTGGCGCGATCCTATGAAGTGCTTGCCTCGAGGGGCGTAATCTACAACCAGCGCGGCATAGGATACTTCATCGCGGGCGATGCTGTGGACGTGATCCGGAGCAGCGAGAGGAGAAAATTCATAGAGGAGGATCTGCCTGCGTTCCGCAACCGCGCAGATCTCCTCGGAGTCAATCTTAAAGAGTTTATAAAATGAGGAAAAACAGCTTTGTAATATTGCTTGCAGCCTGTGCGCTTCTGTGTCCGTCCTGCAGGTTCATCTCCGCCGACGGCCTTGCGGAGGAGCGCCGCGCAGGCAGCGGAGAGAGGGTCGCCGCATCTCGGAATTATGTCACCAAATCCTTGGACATCAGTGAGTTCACGAGGATTGAGACCAAACTTCCCTGCGACCTCAGCTACAGCGTCGGAGAGCCGGGTCTCAGCGTCCATACCTCCGACAACATCATCGACAAGCTTTCGTTTGAGCTTGACTCAAAGGGTGCTCTCATCATAGATACAAAGGAGGGCTACAATATCCGGAACCTCAAGAAACTGGAGATCCGCCTGAGCTCTTCGACGCTCCTCGGCATCTGGGTCAAAGGGGCGTCCGACATAGAAATCGACGGCGGTCTCAAGACGGACAGTTTCGGGATACGCATCGACGGCTCGGCTGACATCGGGATTGACGGACTCGAGACCGGCACGCTCGTAGTGGCGATAAAGGGGGCCGGAGATATAGACATAGATCATCTTGTCTGCGGCTCGGCATCGCTTATGATCAAGGGCGCCGGCGACTGCAGCCTTGCCGGCAGGGCCGAAAAGGTCGAAGTGGAGATAGTGGGCGCGGGCAGCGTGGACCTCTCGGAGCTCGAGTGCGAGGACGTGACGTCTTCCATCAGGGGCGCGGGCAGCGTGATGCGCAAATAGTCTATTGCAGCATCGGCTTGTGCCGGGCGCGGACGCTGGCTTTCTCGCCGGCTCTGAGCCCGGCAATGTCGTCCTCCCTCACGAAGGCCGCGATGAACTTCTCCCATATCCGGTCCACTGCAACGTCGCGCGGGTGCACGAGGTCGCGGTCGTAGAAGCGGTAGTCCCTGAGCTCATCCATAAGTATCTCGTAGGCAGGGAAATAGCAGGCGTTTCCGCAGACTCCGAGCGCCGCTTCGACGCCCAGATGCAGGATTGACTTGGAGAGGGTGTTGGAGTGCGCGCCGCCGGAGAGGTGGCGTATCGGGGAGACGGTGAGGATGAACTCCTTGTCCGGATGGCTCTCCAGTATGCCACGGAGCAGCTCCGCACATTCTCCGACGGAGAGCCTCTCGCGGGTGAACTCCGCAGCCGGGCGCTTGAGGCAGTTTGAGACCACCCTCCCGCCAGTTTTCCAGACATAGGCCGTGCCGAGGGTGATGATGACGCGATTGCTTGATTGCCAGAAGTTTGCGGCATCTTCAAGTCTGGCGTTCGCGTTGAGAAGGAACTCTGCGGCGCTCTCCCTTGCAAAAGAAGTATGGTGCTCGTAGCTGCATATCCTGCCTGCTCCGGCCCCCATTTCGACGCAGTCTTCCTCGGTGAACGGCTCACCGGAGTCGAGCCTGCGGACAGCTGACCCGATCGAGGCCGGGTTGTAGAGAGTGCCGAAAGGGTTGGCGCACACCTCGAAGCCAGCATCCCGCAGATGCGCTCCGATGCTGTCGGAGAAGCAGCTCCCCAGCAGCACCACTCTGTCGCGCGGCCCTATGCTGAAGCCTGCCGGCGATATGTCGATTTCCGTGAAAAGTTTCATATACGCCGCCAAATTTAGTATTTTTGCGGCATAGATATGAAAAATAAGCTTATAATCATTCTTGCGGCGCTGGCCTTGGTGGCGCTGCCGCTCGGAGCGCAGAAGCGCACATTGCATATAGTGACCACCGGTGACGTGCACGGGTCGTGGTTCGACAGGCCGTATGTGGACGGCAAGGGCGCAAATACCAGCCTGATGTCAGTGAAGCACTACGTGGACAGTCTGCGCGGCGCGGTAGGGGAGGACAGCGTGCTGCTGCTCGATGCCGGCGACTGCCTCCAGGGCGACAACGCGGCGTATTACTACAATTACGTGGAGACTTGCGTTCCGCACCTCTTCCCGAGACTCGTCGCATATATGGGCTACGATGCCGTCATAGTCGGCAACCACGACATCGAGACCGGCCACAAGGTTTACGACCGGGTCTGCTCCGAACTTGCCGAACTGGGGATTCCCTGGCTCGGGGGCAATGCGCTCCGGCTCTGCGACGCTACTCCATATTTCCCGGTATGGAAGGTTTTCGACCGCGCCGGGATGAGGGTCGCGGTGCTGGGGTTCACCAACCCGAATATGAAGGCCTGGCTCTCCGAACCGGTCTGGAGGGGGATGGAATTCGTCTCCCTGCTGCCCTATGTGCAGAAATGCGTGGACGAGGTCCTGGCAGCCGAGAAGCCCGATGCCGTGGTCGTGGTGGTACATTCCGGGACCGGCGCGGGCGATGGCTCAGTGCTTGAAAGCCAGGGACTTGATCTCCTCTCTTCGCTCCGGGGGGCGGATGTGCTCGTCTGCGCCCACGACCACAGACCCTTTATGGCGGAGAAAGACGGCTGCGTGCTAGTCAACGGCGGCTCTCGTGCGGGCAATGTGGGCTATGCGACCGTCAGTCTGGAGGACGGAGCCAAATCCGTGCAGGCCAGAACGGTGAGGATGGACAAGAGGCTGGTGGACACCGCGATGCGGCGGGAGTTCGAGGCTGAATTCCAGGCGGTCAAGGCATTCACCAACCGGCGTGTCGGGCATCTTGCGATGGATATGAAGACGCGTGACGCGTACAGGGGGATGTCGGACTACATCAACCTCATCCATACGGTGCAGATCGGAGTCCCGGAGGCGCAGATTTCGTTCGCCGCGCCTCTTACCTACGACGGCACGGTCAAGGCCGGCGAACTCATATACAACGATATGTTCACCATCTACCCTTATGAGAATCAGCTCTTCGTGCTGAAGCTCAAGGGGAGCGAAATCCGCAATTATCTTGAGTATTCCTACGACTCCTGGATCCAGACGCCGGGCAGGCACGTGCTGCGCATAGCCGATGCTCCGGACCCGAGGACGGGTGCGCCGAGGTGGTCGTTCACCGCGAGGTCCTACAACTTCGACTCCGCAGCCGGCCTGGTCTATACCGTCGATGTCAGCAAGCCTTATGGCAAGAGAGTAATGATCAGCTCCTTGGCAGACGGCACCGCGTTCGACGGGGAGGCCTGGTACAACGTGGCGATGACCTCATACCGCGCGAGCGGCGGCGGAAACCTCATCCTTGAGGGTGCTGGCCTGAGCAAGGAGGAAGCCGACGCCAGAGTCGTCGCCCGCTATCCGGAGATACGCGATATGGTCTATGACTTCATCTCGAAGCACGGCGACATAACCCCGGAGCTGGTCGGTGACCCGTCTGTGACAGGCGAGTGGCACTTCATCCCCGAGAAGAAGGTCAGGTCCCTGATGGACAAGGATTATAAGCTGGTGTTCTGAGCCGGTTTGCCGGCTTACCTCCTCAGCGCTTTCAGCTTCTGCTGGAGGGAGCCGTCGACGGCCATCTTCATCATCTTGCGGCTCTGCTCGAACTGCTTGATCAGCTTGTTGACATCGGCGAGGGTGGTGCCTGAGCCCTTGGCGATGCGGTTGCGGCGCGAGCCGTTGAGGCACTCCGGGTGCTCCTTCTCGTAAGGAGTCATAGACTGGATGATGGCTTCGGTGGACTTGAACGCGTCCTCCGGGATGTCTACGTCCTTCAGCGCCTTGTCCATCCCCGGCAGCATCCCGACGAGGTCCTTCATATTGCCCATCTTCTGCACCTGCTTGAGCTGCTCGTAGAAGTCGTTGAGCGTGAACAGGTTGTGTGCAATCTTCTTCTTGAGTGCGCGCGCCTGCTGCTCGTCGTACTGCTCCTGCGCCTTCTCCACGAGGGAGACCACGTCGCCCATCCCGAGGATGCGGTCGGCCACGCGGGCAGGGTAGAATATGTCGAGGGCCTCCATCTTCTCGCCCGTGCTGACGAACTTGATCGGCTTGCCGGTCACGGCCTTGACGGAGAGCGCCGCACCGCCTCTGGTGTCGCCGTCCATCTTGCTGAGCACCACGCCGTCGTAATCGATTGCAGCGTTGAATGCCTTGGCGGACTCGACCGCGTCCTGACCGGTCATAGCGTCGACGACGAAGAGCGTCTCGCTCGGGGAGAGGGCGTCGTGGAGAGTCCTGATCTCGTCCATCAGCTCCCTGTCCACCACGAGCCGTCCGGCGGTGTCGACAATCACGACTCCGTATCCCTCCTGCCGGGCCTTGGCGACGGCGGCCTTGGCCAGCTTGGCAGGGTCTTTCTCACCCTCCTCGCTGTAGACCGGGACCGCTATCTGCTCTCCGAGGGTCTTGAGCTGCCCTATGGCAGCGGGGCGGAAGGTGTCGCAGGCGGCGAGCAGCACCCGAAGCCCCTTCTTGCTCTTGAGGCGCAGCGCCAGCTTGCCGCAGAAGGTCGTCTTGCCCGAGCCGTTCAGACCGGCCACGAGCACCACCGCAGGAGAGCCCTTGAGATTGATCTCGCTGTGCTCCGAGCCCATAAAGTCGGCGAGCTCGTCGTGGACGATCTTCACCATCATCTGCTGCGGCTTCACGGCGGTGAGCACGTTGGAACCCATCGCCTTGGTCTTGACCCTGTCGCAGAAGTCCTTGGCCACCTTGTAGGACACGTCGGCGTCGAGCAGCGCCCTGCGTATCTCCTTCAGGGTCTCGGCCACGTTGACCTCGGTGATCTTGCCCTCGCCCTTGAGTATTTTGAAAGACCTTTCGAGTCTGTCGGAAAGATTGTCGAACATAATAAAGCGATTTAGGATGCAAATTTAACACTTTTTGGCGTATCTTTGCGAAGATATGGGACATCATCCGCACAGCCATCACATTCAGAACATCACGTCCCTGAATGCCGTATATTTCATCGCCATCGCCCTCAACTTCGGCTTCGTCATCGCGGAGGCGGCGGTCGGACTCTGCTACAACTCCATCGGACTCCTCTCCGACGCCGGACACAAGCTCATCGACGTGTTCTCGCTCCTTATCGCCCTGCTGGCGTTCCGCCTCGCGGGCAGCAGCCCGAGCGAGCGCTATACCTACGGTCTGCGCAAGACTTCAGTGCTCATCTCGATGTTCAACGCGCTGATCCTCCTCGTGGCGGTGGGGGTGATCGTATATGAGAGCATAGAGAAGATTTCCGAGCCGGTCGAAGTCAACGGGGCGGCCATCTCCTGGACAGCCGGGCTGGGCATAGTCATCAGCGCCGTCAGCGCCCTGCTCCTGATGCACCACCAGCGCAGGGACATCAACACCAGGGGAGCGTTCCTGCATATGGCGACCGACGCCCTCATATCCGTCGGAGTGGTGGTCTCCGGCATCATCATCAGCTTCACCGGCTGGAATATCATAGACCCGCTCATCAGCCTCGCGGTCGCCTCGCTGATACTCTACAACACCCTCAAGCTCCTCGCGGCGAGCTGCCGTATGTGCATCGACGCCGTGCCGGACGGCATTGACTACAGGGCGGTGGAGCGGACAATCAAAGAGACTCCGGGGGTCTGCGGAGTCTCGGAACTGCATATTTGGGCGGTGAGTGTGACCCAGACCGCGCTGACGGCACATATCCGGCTGGACGGGACGGTAGCGTCCGACGAGGTGACTTCTTCAGTGCGCAAGTCTTTGGAAGGCTACCGGATGGACCCTGTCACACTGGAGACTTCAAGCCGCTAATATTCATCCCAGCTGCGGATGCTTATCCCCTCCTGCGGCACTGCGCAGAATGCCCGGATATAGGCGGTCGCGAGCCGGTAGTTGGTGATCAGCGGGACATTGAAGTCGATGGCCGCGCGGCGCATCCTGTAGCCGTTGGTGAGTTCCTTGTGGCTGTAGTCCTTGGGGATGTTGATGACAAGGTCCACCGCGTGGCTGCGGATCAGGCCGATCGCGTCCGGACAGCCCTCCGCACTTTTTTCTCCGGGCCACAGCACCCTCGTCGCCTTCACTCCGTTCTCGTTGAGATAGCGTGCGGTGCCTGCGGTGGCATAGATGGCTATCCCCTTCCGGTTCAGCATCTGGCAGGCAGGCAGGATGTCCGCTTTCTGACGGGCGTTGCCGGAGGAGATGAGCACCGCCTGCTGCGGTATCCTGTGCCCGACGGAGAGCATCGCCTTGAGCAGGGCGTCGTCCAGATTGTCCCCGATGCAGCCGACCTCGCCGGTGGAGGACATATCGACTCCGAGCACCGGGTCCGCTTCGTTGAGACGGGAGAAGGAGAACTGCGAGCACTTCACCCCGACATATTCCAGCTCGAACGGGTCTATGCCCACCGGCACCGGATGCTCCCCGAGCATACATCTCGTGGCCAGTTCTATAAAATTGACTTTCAGTACCTTGGATACGAAGGGGAAGCTCCTCGAAGCCCTCAGGTTGCACTCGATCACCTTGATGCAGTTGTCGGTGGCGAGGAACTGTATGTTGAACGGTCCGGTGATGTGGAGCTCAGCCGCGATGGCCGCCGTGGTCTTGCGGATCCTGGCCGCGGTGATGCCGTAGATCTTCTGCGGCGGGAACTGGATGGTCGCATCGCCGGAATGCACTCCCGCAAACTCGATGTGCTCGGATATCGCCGAAGCGACGACTCGTCCGTTGTCGGCCACGGCATCGCACTCCAACTCCTTGCAACGCTGCATAAATGAGCTGATCACGACCGGATGCTCAGGCGAAACCTCCACCGCCATATCGAGGAAGACCTTGAGGTCCTCGTCACTGTAGCAGACGTTCATCGCGGCCCCGGAGAGCACATAGGACGGACGCACGAGCACCGGGTATCCCACATCGGCGATGAAGCGGTCGATGTCCTCCTTGGTGGTGAGCTCGCTCCAGCGCGGCTGGTCGATGCCCAGCTTGTCCACGATGAGCGAGAACTTGTTGCGGTCCTCCGCGCGGTCGATGTCCAGGGCCGAGGTGCCGAGTATCCGCACCCCGCTCTCCATCAGAGGCAGGGCGAGGTTGTTCGGTATCTGGCCTCCCACGCTGACTATCACGCCCATAGGCTTCTCCAGCGAGCAGATGTCCATCACCGTCTCGTAGCTCAGCTCGTCGAAGTAGAGCCGGTCGCAGCTGTCGTAGTCGGTGGAGACGGTCTCAGGGTTGTAGTTGATCATTATCGCGCGGTAGCCCCGCTTGCGCAGGGTCTGAAGGGCGTTGACCCCGCACCAGTCGAACTCAACGCTGCTTCCGATGCGGTAGGCGCCTGATCCCAGCACGATGACGGAGCGGGAATTCGCCTTGAACTCCACGTCGTCGGCACTGCCGTTGTAGCTGAGGTATAGATAGTTGGTGTCGGACGGGAACTCCGCCGCGAGGGTGTCTATCTGCTTGACGCAAGGGCGCAGCCCGTCGGCGAGCCTCCTGCCGCGCACTTCCGCTTCCCTTATCTTGAATACTCTGGCTATCTGTATGTCCGAGAATCCCCGGCACTTTGCCTTGCGGAGCAGGGCGGAGTCCACCGCGTCGAGCGAAGGGCAGGCTTCCAGCTCGCGGTAGGTGGTCTCGATATTCTCGAGCTTGTCGAGAAACCAGCGGTCGATGCGGGTGAGCCCGTGGATGCGGTCCGTGCTGTAGCCGGACTCGAATGCCGCGGCTATGGCGAAGATGCGGGTGTCGGTCGGGTTCTTGAGAGCCTCATCGAGGTCCTCTGTCCTGTAGGGCTTGTTGCAGACGAAACCGTTGGCCCCCTGACCTATCATACGCAGGCCCTTCTGTATGGCTTCCTCGAAGTTGCGGCCTATCGCCATCACCTCCCCGACGCTCTTCATACTGGAGCCTATCTCCCTGGAGACGCCCTTGAACTTCGCGAGGTCCCAGCGCGGAATCTTGCAGACCACATAGTCGAGGGCCGGCTCGAAGAATGCCGGAGTGGTCTTGGTGACGGTATTGTTGAGCTCGAACAGACCGTAGCCGAGGCCGAGCTTGGCCGCGATGAAGGCGAGCGGGTAGCCGGTGGCCTTGGACGCGAGGGCGGAAGAACGGCTCAGGCGGGCGTTGACCTCGATGACCCTGTAGTCCTCGCCGTCGGGGCTGAATGCGTACTGCACATTGCACTCGCCGATGATTCCTATATGCCGGACGATGTCGATGGCGGTTTTGCGCAGGAAGTGGAACTCCGCGTTGGAGAGGGTCTGCGACGGGGCGACCACGATGCTCTCTCCGGTGTGGATGCCGAGCGGGTCGAAATTCTCCATATTGCAGACGGTGATGCAGTTGTCGTAGCTGTCGCGGACCACTTCATATTCGATTTCCTTCCAGCCCCGCAGCGACTTCTCGACCAGCACCTGCGGGGAGAAGGAGAATGCCTTGCCGGCCACGGCGATGAGCTCTTCTTCGTTCTCGCAGAAGCCCGAGCCCAGACCGCCGAGCGCATATGCGGCACGAAGGATGACAGGATAGCCTACCCGGGCGGCGGCTTCCCGCGCCTCCTTGATATTGGACGCGGCGTGCGAGCGGATTGTCTTGACCCCGATTTCGTCCAGCCGCCCCACGAAGAGTTCGCGGTCCTCGGTGTCGATGATGGCCTGCACCGGGGTGCCGAGCACCTTGATGCCGTAGCGATCGAAGACTCCGGAGCGGTAGAGCTCGACGCCGCAGTTGAGCGCGGTCTGTCCGCCGAAGGAGAGCAGGATGCCCTGCGGCTTCTCCTTCCTGATGACTTTCTCGACGAAGTACGGAGTCACCGGCAGGAAGTAGATCCTGTCCGCAACCCCCTCGGAAGTCTGCACCGTGGCCACGTTGGGGTTGATGAGGACGGTCTTTATCCCCTCCTCGCGCAGGGCTTTCAGGGCCTGCGAGCCGCTGTAGTCGAACTCTCCGGCCTCGCCTATCTTGAGTGCTCCCGATCCGAGCACGAGTACCTTTCGTATGCTTCTGTCTGTCATCGCTTCTTAGAGTCTGGAAATGAATTCGTCGAAAAGGAATTCAGTGTCCACCGGGCCGCTGGAGGCTTCCGGGTGGAACTGCGCGGAGAAGAAGGGCTTGATGCGGTGGCGAATACCCTCGTTGGTACCGTCGTTCATATTGGTGAAATACGGCTCCCACTCGCCCCTCAAAGTCTTCTCGTCCACCGCGAAGCCGTGGTTCTGGGAGGTGATGAAGCACCTCTCCGTGCCGTTGAGGCGCACCGGCTGGTTGTGGCTGCGGTGGCCGTATTTGAGCTTGAACGTCTCCGCGCCGGCGGCGAGCGACATCAGCTGGTTGCCCATACAGATGCCGAAGATGGGCCTGTCGCCCTCATAGGCCTTGCGGATATGCTCCACCGCCGCCCCGCAGAGGGCCGGGTTGCCCGGGCCGTTGGAGATGAAGAGCCCGTCCCAGTCGAGGGTGTTGAAATCGTAGTCCCAGGGGACTCTCGTGACCCGGACTCCGCGCTCCAGCAGGCAGCCGAGTATCCTGTGCTTGACTCCGCAGTCCACCAGGACCACCCGCTTGCCGGAAGAACCGTAGCGGATGACTTCCCTGCAGCTGACCGCGGCGACCTGATTGTCGATGTCAGGATCGTAGAAGGGGAAATCCTCCCCGCAGCCTTCCGGTACGATCTTGCCGAGCATCGCGCCCTGCTCGCGGATCATCTTGGTGAGCTCGCGGGTGTCGATGCCGAATATGCCAGGGACCTTCTGCTCCCGAAGCCACTCGTCGAGGCTCTTGACCGCGTCCCAGTGGCTGTATTTCTCGCTGTAGTCCGAGATGATCAGGCCGCGCACGTGTATCCGCCCGGACTCGAATGCGGTGCAGAGCCCGTTCTCGTCGTACTTCTCCGACGGGATGCCGTAGTTGCCTATCAGCGGGTAGCTGACGCATAGGATCTGCCCCTCGTAGGAGGGGTCGGTGAGGCTTTCGGGGTAGCCGACCATAGCGGTGGAGAACACCACCTCTCCGCTGTCGGCCCCGTCGTAGCCGAAGCTCCATCCTTCCATCCTGCGGCCGTTGCCCAGAATCAGGGTCGCCTTTTTGCGATTTTCTGTCATATGTTCGATTGCCAATTTGATGCCTTGTCCATAAGTGCCGCAATGCGGTCGTTGCAGAGATTGCCGACGCTGCCGATGTGCGTGTGTCCGAGGTCGGACGCCTTCAGCGAGGCGGTGTCGCCCCCGGAGTATTTGAAGCGGCCCTCGTTGACCTCGACCCCGACCTGTCTGTAGGCCTCCCTGAACGGCGTGCCGTCCAGAGTGCGGCGGTTGACTTCCTCGACCGTGAAGAGCTGGGCGTATAGCGGGTTCTCAAGTATGCGGGTGTTGACCTCGATGTGGGCGAGCATATAGTCCGTCATCCGCAGACAGTCGTGCAGCATCTCCAGGGCGGGGAACAGAATATCTTTGAGCAGCTGATAGTCACGGTGATAGCCGTGCGGCATATTGCTGCAGAGCAGGGAAATCTCGTTCTCGCAGGAGAGGATGCGGTTGCACTTGCCGCGCAGCATCTCCCAGACGTCGGGGTTCTTCTTGTGCGGCATTATGCTCGATCCCGTGGTGAGATTGTCCGGGAAGCGGATGAAGCCGAAGTTGGGGCACATATACATACAGCAGTCGGAGGCGAACTTGTTGAGCGTCAATGCGAGGGACCCCATCGCCGAGGCGACGCAGCGCTCCGTCCTGCCGCGGCCCATCTGGGCTGCGATGCTGTTGATGACGGGGGAGTCGAAGCCGAGCAGGCGGGTGGTCATATCGCGGTCGAGCGGGAATGAGTTGCCGTAGCCGGCGGCGGAACCGAGCGGGTTGCGGTTGACGATCCTGTATGCCGCCCCCATCATATGCATATCGTCTATGAGGGCTTCCGCGTATGCCCCGAACCACATCCCGAAGGACGAGGGCATAGCGAGCTGGTTGTGGGTGTAGCCCGGGAGCAGCACTTCCCGGTGCTTCCCGCTCAGAGCCTGGAGCGTGCGGAAGAGGGTGAGCGTCTCTTCGCGAAGAGCTTTCAGTTCGTCGCGGAGGAAGAGCTTGACGTCCACGAGGACCTGGTCGTTGCGGGAGCGGCCCGAGTGTATCTTCTTGCCGATATCCCCGAGTTCGCGGGTGAGCAGAAGTTCGATCTGCGAGTGGATGTCCTCCACGTCCTTTTCGAGGGTGAAACTGCCGTCCTTCACCTTCTGCTCTATCCTGTCAAGCGCGGCGAGCAGGGTTTGCAGCTCCTCGCGGCTCAGCAGACCGATGCTCTCCAGCATAGTGATGTGCGCCTTGGAGCCCTCTATGTCGTAGGCGGCGAGCCTGAGGTCCAGCTCGCGGTCGTTGCCGACCGTGAATGCTTCGACCCTGTCGGTCGCGCTCGTGCCCTTATTCCAGAGTGTTGCCATAAAAATTCTCTATATATCTGATATATGTGTCGATGGCGTTTTCGATTTCGCTTGTGAATATGTATTCGTCCGCACTGTGGGAGCGGGAAGAGTCGCCCGGCCCCATCTTGACAGCATCGCATCCTATGCGCATCCAGTCCGAGGTGGTGGGGGAGGAGAATGTGGGGATGCCGAGCTGCCGGGCCGTCCCGAGCAGCGGAGAGCCTTCCCGGGTCGCCGAGGAGCGGTTGGCGAGATTCCGCGCCTTGAGCCTGCTGCGGCACAGGGCCTGGAGTTCGGAGAGTATCTCGGCGTTGGAGTATTGCTCGGTGGGGCGGATGTCCACGACGAATTTGCAGAGGTCCGGGATGACGTTGTGGGCGCTGCCCGCCTCAATCTGCGTGACGTTGAGGCGCACGTCCCCCATCAGGGGGGAATGTCGGGTGAACCTGTGCGCACGCAGGGCGGCGATGTCGTCGAGGGCGATGTAGAGGGCGTTGACCCCCTCGCCTCTGGCGGCGTGTCCGCTGACTCCGTGAGCCTCTCCGTCGAGCACCAGCAGCCCGCGCTCGCTCGTGGCGGCACGCATCCCAGTAGGTTCTCCGACTATCACCCAGTCGGGGTACGGGAACTCCTCCGAGGTGGCGAAGCAGCCGTCGGGGGCATAGAGCCACCTTGCCCCGTCGGGGCCGGAACGCTCCTCCTCGCGGGTCAGCACCAGCATCAGGTTGACGGGGAGCGGCATATCATAAAAATGACGGAAAGCGGCAATCATCGATACCACACTTCCGCCATCATCATTGGATCCGAGTCCGTAAACGATGCTCCCGTCATTGCCGGGGTCGAACGGGTCTCTCGTGTACCCCCCGGAAGCGGGGACGGTGTCCAGATGGGCGTCGAGGGCGAGAGTCCGCCTGCGCGGGTCGAAACGGCGGTTGAGGGCGACGATATTGCCCCGGAGCACTTTGTGGGCGATCCCCCGGCGGTCAAGCGCCCCGCAGACAAGTCCGACGACCCTATCCTCTTCGGATGAGAGGGAAGGGATGCGTACCATCTGCCTGAGCAGCTCCATATATTCGGCATACATCGTCATAATACCAGTTCTGTACCTGCGTCCCCGTCGAGAAGCTGTCCTGAATGTTTAATCCTCACTCCGGCAGAACCTGCCCCCAGGGCCGAGAATGCATTGTCCAGCTTCGGAATCATCCCCGCAGCAATGCGGCCCTCCGCTTTCAGGCGGAGGTAGAGCCCGCGGTCCAGACGGGGTATTACGCTGGTGGAATCATTCAGACTGTAAAGTACGCCATTTTTTTCGAAACAATAAAGAAGTTTCGCGTTTAATGCGGAAGAAATTGCGGCGGCGACGGTGTCGGCGTTGGTGTTGAGCAGCTCCCCCCGTCCGTCGTGGGTGATGGCACTGAATACGGGAACTGTTCCCATATCAAGCAGTTGCCTGATCCTGCCGGCGTCCACTGACTCCGGCGTCACATCTCCGACGAGTCCATAATCAACTTCGGTGACCCCGTCGGAAAGGGTCTTCGGGGGGCGTCTGCCGGCCCTTATGAGAGAGGCGTCGCAGCCGGCGAGGCCCATCGCATTGCAGCCGCGCTTCTGGAGCAGTGCGGTGATGTGCTTGCTGCACCAGCCGGCATAGACCATAGTGACGAGCCTGAGGGTCTCGGGGTCGGTGACGCGCCGGCCCTCGACCATCTGCGGCTCCGTGCCGAGCCGGCGCTGGAAGTCGCTCGCGAGCTTACCTCCCCCGTGTACGAGAATTTTTGGCCCCTTGAGGGCGGAGAAATCTTCGCAGAACCGCTCCAGCAGCTCCGGAGAGTCGATGACCTTGCCTCCTATCTTGACGACGCTGATCATAGGCTGCGGAGCATCCGGCGGATTACAGTCTGGGCGGAGACCACCCTGTTGGCCGCTTCCGGGATCACCAGTGACCGGGGGCTTTCGATGACCTCATCGCTGACTATCATATTGCGCCGCACAGGCAGGCAGTGCATAAAATATGCATTGTCGGTGAGCGCCATCTTCTCCTTTGTCACCGTCCAGGTGCGGTCGCGGCTCAGCACCTTGCCGTAGTTGTCGCCCTCATAGGCGGCCCAGTTCTTGGCATAGACGAAGTCCGCCCCGCGCAGGGCCTCGTCCTGGTCGTGGGTCACTCTCGCGCCCCGGATGAACTCCGGCGCGAGGTCGTAGCCCTCCGGGTTGGCGATGACAAAGTCATATCCGGCCCAGTCCATACCCTCCGCAAAGGAGTTCGGCACGGCCTGCGGAAGAGCCTTGGGATGCGGGGCCCAGGTCATCACCACCTTCGGCCTTGGCTTTCTCTTGTGTTCCTCGATGGTGACGATGTCGGCGAAAGTCTGCAGAGGATGCCTCGTGGCGGCTTCCATACTGAAGACCGGCTTGCCGCTGTGTTCGATGAACTGATTGAGTATGACCTCGTTGTAGTCATCCTCCCTGCTTTCGAAGCGGGCGAAAGACCTCACTCCGATGAGGTCGCAGTAGCAGCCCATCACGGGGATGGCTTCGAGCAGGTGCTCGCTCTTGTCGCCGTCCATTATCACCCCTCTCTCGGTCTCGAGCTTCCACGCGCCCTGGTTGACATCCAGCACGATGACGTTCATCCCGAGATTGAGGGCGGCTTTCTGGGTGCTGAGCCGGGTGCGGAGGCTATTGTTGAAGAATACCATCAGCAGAGTCCGCTTGTGTCCCAGCGTCTGGTCCGCAAAAGGATGGCTCTTGACATAGAGGGCTTCCTCTATGGCTTCGGCGGGGTCGCCCAATTGGCGTATGCTTGTGAATTCTTTCATATATTCGGCTGTATTTGTGTTCCTTCGGTGAGTTCTTTCCACGCGGCGACGAATCTGTCGGCTGTCTCCGTGCTGATGGTGAGCGGCGGCAGCACGCGGATGACCGAGGCCCCGGCGGCTCCGGTGAAGAAGTGCTTCTCGAAGAGCAGACGCTCGCGCAGGCCGATATGCTCCGCTTTGAGTTCGAGACCGATCATAAGGCCGCGTCCCCGGTATTCCAGCAGTGCGGGGTCGAGTCCGTCTGTGCCGTCGAACGCTTCCCGCAAATGCTCCCCGATTTTGGCCGCGTTCTCCACAAGATGCTCGTTCTCAATGACGTCAAGTACGGCAAGCGCGGCGGTGCAGGCGAGGTGGTTGCCCCCGAACGTGGTGCCCAGCATCCCGTATTCCGGCTTGATGTCCGGGGAGATCAGCACGCCTCCGATAGGCAGGCCGTTGGCCATTCCCTTGGCGGTGGTGATGATGTCTGGCCGGATGCCGGAGCGCTGGTGCGCAAAGAAGAGTCCGCTGCGGCCGTAGCCTGACTGGATCTCGTCGAGGATGAGCAGAGTGCCGTATCTGCTGCAGAGTTCCCTCAACTCGCGCAAAAACCCGTCGCCCGGCTCATAGATGCCGGCCACGCCCTGGATGCCCTCGATGATGACGGCGGCGTATTCTCCGCCCGAGAGAGCCCGCTCCGCGGCTTCAAGATCGCCGAGCGGGACGAAGCTGACATTCGCGTTTGCGTTGAACGGGGCGCGTATCTTCGGGTTGTCGGTAGCCGCGACCGCTCCGCTCGTCCTGCCGTGGAAGGATTTGGCGAACGCGAGCACCCTTGCCCGTCCGGTCGCGAAGGATGCGAGCTTGAGGGCGTTCTCGTTGGCCTCGGCCCCGCTGTTGCAGAGGAAGAGGGAATAGTCCCCGTAGCCGCTGATTCTGCCGAGCCTGTATGCCAGCTCCCTTTGCAGGGAGTTCTGCACGGCATTGGAGTAGAATCCGAGCCGGGTGAGCTGCTCCTGCAGCATCTTGACGTAGTGAGGGTGGCAGTGGCCGATGCTGATGACCGCGTGCCCGCCGTAGAGGTCGGTGTATTCGACCCCGTCCTTGTCCCAGAGGGTGGTGTCGAGGCCGCGCACCGGCTCTATGTCCCAGAGTTTATATACCTTGAACAGTTCCATAACGATTCTGCTTCTTTGTCCGTATGTCCGCTTTCCGCTTTGTGCCCGGCCGTCAGAATGCCGAGGCCTTGAGGCGCAGGCCGCAGTCTTCGCTGAGGCCGAAGATGAGATTCATATTCTGTACCGCCTGCCCGGAAGCCCCCTTGAGGAGGTTGTCTATGACGGAGCAGATGACCAGCCGCCCGTCGTGCTTCTCGAGCGAGAGCAGGCACTTGTTGGTGTTGACCACCTGCTTGAGGTCCACGGGACTGTCGCTGACGAAGGTGAAGGGTGCGTCGGAGTAATAGGCTTTGTAGAGATTGAGAGCTTCTTCGGCGTCGAGTTCGCAGTCGAGATGGACGGTGGCGAAGATGCCTCTGGTGAAGTCGCCCCTCATCGGGATGAAGTCAATCCGCGCGGAGAATCCCTCCTGAAGGGCGGCAAGGTTGCGGCGTATCTCCTGAAGATGCTGATGCTCAAAGATTTTATAGGCCGAGAGGTTGTCGCTTCTCCAGCTGAAATGGGTGGTCTCCGAAGGCTTCACGCCCGCACCGGTGGAGCCGGTGACGGCGTTGACGCAGACCTCGCCCCGTATCAGGCCGGCCTCCGCGAGCGGCAGCAGGGCGAGCTGGATCGCCGTGGCGAAGCAGCCCGGGTTAGCAAGCAGAGAGGCGTTGGAGATCTTCTCGCGCTGCATCTCCGGCAGGCCGTAGACATAGCCTTCGCTCCCGTCGCGGAAGTCCTGCGCAAGGTCTATCACCTTGAGTCCGGCGGGCCTCTCGTGGCTCTCCCAGAACTCGCGGCTCCTGCCGTGCGCCGAGCAGAGGAAGAGGACGTCCACGGCTTCGAGGCTGAAACTCTCGCAGAATTGCAGGGAGGTGTCGCCCATCAGGCCGCTGTGGACCTGATAGAGGTATTTGACGGCGCTGCTTTCGGAATGTACGAAGCAGAGCTCCGCCTCAGGGTGGTTGACAAGGATGCGGATCAGCTCTCCCGCCGTGTATCCGGCTCCGCCTATGATGCCGACCCTGATTTTGGGTTTAGTCGCCTCCGGCGCCGCAGCTGGCCGGGCTGCGGATTTTGACCTGCGCCCGCGATGACGCGAGCCCCGGGACGACCTGCCGCTGCGGCTGCGTATGGTTTTCTCCTCTTCCATAATCACAGATCCTCCTCGTCCTTATGTTTGCCGTAATAGACTCTGAGCGGGGTGGAGAGTACCTTGATGAAGCCCTTGGCGTCTTCGGCGGTCCAGCCTTTCTGGCCCTCGCCGTATTCGCCGAGCTTGGACTTGACAAGGTCGTCCGGGGAGTCCACGCCCACGGTCGAGAAGCCGTAAGGGCGGAGTTCGAGGGTCACGGTGCCGTTGACATTGCGCTGACTGCTCTCGAGCATCGCTTCGATGTCGCGCATCACCGGTTCGAGATACTGGCTCTCGTGCAGGAACATCCCGTACCAGTTGGCGACCTGGTCCTTCCAGTACTGCTGCCACTTGCTGAGGGTGAATTTCTCGAGAAATCTGTGCGCTCCGATGATGAGCATAGGGGCCGCCGCTTCGAATCCGACCCGTCCCTTGATGCCGATGATGGTGTCGCCGACGTGCATATCGCGGCCTATCCCGTAGGCTGAGCCTATGCGCTCGACCTCCCGGATCGCGGCAATCCTGTCGTCATAGCGCGTACCGTTGACTTCGCAGAGTTCGCCCTTTTCGAAGCCGAGGCTGAGCATCTCGCTCCCGTGCCTGTTTACCTGTTTGAGATAGGCGCTCTCCGGAAGCCCCTGCGTGGAGTCGAGTATCTCGCCTCCGCAGATGGAAGTGCCCCAGATGCCGACGTTGTAGGAATATTTGAGCTTGGCGAAGTCGGCGTGGAAACCATTGGCGTTGAGGTAGTCGACCTCCTCCTTGCGCGAGAGGTTACCGTCGCGGGTGAGGGTGATGATCTCCATCTCCGGACACATCACGAGGAAGGTCATATCGAAGCGCACCTGGTCGTTGCCGGCGCCGGTGGAGCCGTGGGCGATGGCGTCGGCCCCTATCTCATTGGCGTAGCGGGCGATGGCCATCCCCTGGAATATCCTTTCGGAGGATACTGATATCGGGTAGGTGCCGCCCCGCAGCACGTTGCCCCAGACCATATACTTGAGGCTCTTCCCGTAGTATTCACCCGTGACGTCGAGGGTGACGTATTTCGCCGCGCCGAGCCTGTAGGCGTTCTCTTCGTTGGCGCGGAGCTGCTCCGGGCTGAATCCGCCCGTGTCGGCGCAGGCCGCGTGGACCTCGTATCCTTTCTCCTTGGCCAGGTACATCACCGTGTAGGAGGTGTCCAGCCCGCCGCTGAATGCGACCACAACTTTCT
>CAVILJ010000023.1:0-28772 GCA_963643555.1 Acetatifactor sp. | reverse complement strand
TGCTCAAGCTCATCCTCAAGAAGCTCGGCTTCAGCTGGGCGGACTGCATCTACCACCTCTCCTACGGTATGGTGGAGCTCCCGGAGGGCAAGATGAAGTCCCGCGAGGGCACGGTGGTCGACGCCGACGACCTCATCGAGAAGATGTATCAGGAGGCCCGCGCCACCTCGGAGGAGAGCGGCAAGCTCGCCGAGATGCCCGTGGAGGAGAAGGAAAGGCTCTACCGCATCATCGGGCTGGGGGCGCTCAAGTACTTCATCCTCAAGGTGGACCCGAAGAAGAAAATGCTCTTCAACCCCAAGGAGTCCATCGACTTCAACGGCAACACCGGCCCGTTCATCCAGTACACACACGCCCGCATCTGCTCCATACTCCGCAAGGCGGAGGAGAGCGGCGTCAAGGCGGCGATATCACCGAATATTGTCCTGAGCCCCAAGGAGATACGCATCGTGCAGATGCTCGCTTCATACCCGCAGAAGGTCGCCGAAGCTGCGGAAGCCCTCTCTCCTGCGCTCATAGCCAACTACTGCTACGAGCTTGCCAAGGAGTTCAACCAGTACTACCACGACACAAACATACTCCGCGAACCGGAGCGCAAGCTGCTCGAGATGAGGCTGGCCCTGATCTCTTCCACAGCCCGCGTCCTCCGCACGGCGATGGGACTCCTCGGAATTGAACTACCTCAGCGAATGTGACATACCTACTTCCGTCAAGGAAGTGCAGAAGCTCGGATGGGACTACATAGACGTCATCTTCTTTACGGGAGACGCCTTTGTGGATCATCCGAGTTTCGGCACGGCGTGCATTTCCCGATATCTGCAGAAGTTCGGCTACAGGGTGGCCGTCGTGCCTCAGCCCAACTGGCGGGACGACCTGAGGGATTTCCGTAAACTGGGTGCTCCGAGGCTGTATTTTGCCGTGAACTCCGGAGCGATGGACTCTATGGTCAATCACTACACTGCGGCCAAGCGTCTGCGCCACGACGACGCATATACGCCCGAAGGCAAGTTCGGGCAGCGTCCGGACAGGGCGGTCACGGTCTATACGAAGATACTCAAGCGCCTGTGGCCGGAGGTGCCGGTCGTGATCGGCGGCGTGGAGGCTTCGCTCCGCCGGCTGACGCATTATGACTATTGGGCCGACAGGATATTCCCTTCGATACTTGTCGACAGCGGGGCCGACTGGCTCTGCTACGGGATGGGGGAGAAGCCTATGCTGGAGCTCACCCGCGCCATCGAGTCCGGGCGAAACCTCCGGCAGATGGAGAAAATCCCGCAGCTCGCCTTCCTGAGACGCGGCAGGTGGAAGGTGGATGACCCCCTCGTCCTACATTCCTACGAGCGGTGCTGCGGGGACGATATGGCCTTTGCGGAGAACTTCCACAAGATAGAGACCCACGCGAATATGCTTCACCAGCAGGTCATAATAGAGCCTGTGGGAGACGGCTATGTCCAGGTAAATCCCTCCTATCCTCCCTCGACGACGGAGGAGATGGACTCGTTCTGGGATCTTCCTTTCACCAAGCGTCCCCACCCGCGCTACCGGGGCAGGCGCATCCCGGCCTACGATATGATCAGGGACTCGATCATCACCCATCGCGGATGCTTCGGAGGCTGCAATTTCTGCACCATCGCGGCGCATCAGGGGAAGTTCATCCAGTCCCGCTCCGAGGAGTCCATAGTTGAGGAGGTGCGCAGGCTTGCGGCGATGCCGGAGTTCCGGGGCAACATTTCCGACCTCGGCGCCCCGACCGCGAATATGTACGGGATGCAGGGTCGCGACCGGCAGAAATGTGAGGTATGCAGGCGCAAGTCCTGCCTTTTCCCCGCTCCCTGCCGCAATCTCGACCGCGACCACCGCCGCGTGACCGCTCTCTACCGCCGCGTGGATGCGGTGCGTGGGGTGCGGCACTCGTATATAGGCAGCGGCATACGCTATGATCTCTTCCTCGACGAGAACGGATTTATAGACGACAGCGGCAAGCCTTATCTGCGCGAACTGATGCTCAGGCACGTTTCCGGGCGTATGAAGGTGGCTCCCGAGCACACGGAGGACAGGGTGCTGTACTATATGGCCAAGCCGTCTTTCCGCCTTTTCGGGAGGCTGCGCCGGGAGTTCGACCGTATCAACAGGGAGAACGGCACGCACATCGAGCTTGTCCCGTATTTCATCTCCTCCCATCCGGGATGCACGCTAGAAGATATGCGCAGGTTGGCCTCCAACCCCTGTCTCAAAGGTATATGGATGGACCAGGTGCAGGACTTTATGCCTACCCCGATGACCACCTCGTCGATTATGTTCAGCACCGGCATAGACCCCCGCACGATGAAGCCGGTATATGTCGAGCGCGACCCCGAGAGGAAAAAGGCGCAAAAGGCCGTTTTTTTTAAGAAAAAGTAGTATTACTGCACTCCAATTCATAGACAGTATTTACGGATATATGGCACACGACACGTGCATACTCCGCGAACCGGAGCGCAAGCTGCTGGAGATGAGGCTGGCCCTTATCTCAGCCACGGCCCGTGTCCTCCGCGCGGCTATGGGACTTCTGGGAATCGAACTGCCCGAGCGGATGTGATACGGCGGAGCCATTGATGATATAGGGTATATTGCGTACTATCAGGAGATCTTTGTCCGCCTCGGCTCCCAGTTCCCCGTAAGGGGCGATGTCGAGGTGGACGAAGTGCTTTTTAAGTTCATTGAAGCGGCTCCTGTCCCGCCTCTCCGCCTTTGTCGCGCCCCGGTAGCCCGTCATAAGGACGCTCGCCATCCAGCGGCGGTGTTCCACCTCTGACAGCGCGTCAAGCGTGCCATCGTCTAGAGAATCGACGCTCTCCCTGCTCGGCTCTATGCCGAATGAACGGAGTTTGACCGGAATGGACGCCGCGCTCCAGATGCTGGAGCGCTTATGCGCGAAAGAAAGCCTGTTCCACGCATCTTCGGCGGAAGAGGCCGGAGGGTTGCCGTACTTCAGGTCATAGAGGCGGTTGACCCGCGCTCCCCGCGTGACCCGCCTCAGGAACAGGGCATCGGTACCCGGTCTCGCCTCGCCGAAGCAGGTCAGAGAGCCGTACATCCCGCTCCGGACGGCCTTTTCGAAGAGTTCGATATGGTCATTCTGATATACCGCCACAGGCACACCGCCGCCAAAAAGCTGCCGCGGAAGATGCACCGCAGAGGAGAGATTGTCCGCAGAATTCTCCCCGCAAAGAACCACCGCCAATCGTTGTGAGTCCTCTTTCGCCCATCCGCACAGCAGCCCGCGCACGAAGAAGGAGGAGATGTCACCTTCGATAAATTCCCATTCGATATCGAGGAAGTCTCCTAGAGCCTTGTCGGGAGCGAAATCCTCGCGCCCCCCGGGGGTGACGAGCGAATAATGCGAAAGCTCGAAGAGGCCCTCCCTGTCGGCGGTGAATCTCTCCATACGCTTCTTCGCATTCTCCCCCACAAAGGATATCACCGTTCTGAGGCCGTCCTTTGCGAATCCCTGGAAATGGCAGATATGGGCCGCCACTTCGGCGACCGCATCGGCGACGGGAGCATCCCCTGCAATGACGATGCGCAGCCTTTCGCCCTGCTTCGGAATCGGAACGAAGGGCGTATCAACGAGCAGCTGCTCGGCAAGGTATTCCCCGGTGTCGACAATCTCCACCCTGAGGCGGGAAGTGCCGCTGACGGGGAGATAATTGAATATGTCCCGGGCGGCGGGCGAGTCTATCGTGACATAGCAGGGGATGCCCGCGCCTTCACCGCCGCAAATCCTTTCAAGGAGGTCCAGCGAACCGATGTTTATCGAGTCCCTGTCCGTCTCGTTGTCCTCGCCTATGATGTAGACGGATGAGGCATACTCCGGACGGGCGGAGCGGAGGTCGGCCCCGTTGTCGCGCTCGCCCCTGTACCAGGTGACGCGGCGGCAGAATGCCGCATCGCCGAGAGCGGTCACCATACGGGAACGCAGCGGCTCCACCTCGGAAGAAGTCATCACCACGATTTCCTTGCCCGAAAATTCCGGACTGTCCCTCAGAGCCTTAAGCATATCCACGAGCCGGGAGAATCCTCCGAGCAGCAGAATATGCCCCGTGAAGCGGTAGCGCCTCTCGCCGCTGCGGAACGATGCGGAAATGTTGGTGAACACATTCGAGAACACCGAGATGAGCATCGCCGATAGGATAAGCACTCCGGCGGCGGTCACCACCAGGCTGAAAATGTCGTTGGCTTTATGGTCCAGCGGGAAGTTCCCCGCATCGAGATAGAGCGAGAGGACATCCGTCCAGTCCAGCTTCCATATCTGCCCCAAAAGACAGAAGACCGCGAAAAGCGCCAACACGATGCCGCTGAGCCAGGCAAGCTGTTTCCCTTCCCCTTCGGACAGCAATCTGTCAATTTTTCTTCGAAGCATAGACTTGTCTTATATTGTTTTCTTTTTCGGTGAAATCATCTTTCCCGGCAAGCTCCTTGAGGGCGCTGCCTTTGAGCCTCCCGTGCAGGAAATGTTTTGCCAGAGGGTTGTCCGGGCTGGCCGTTTTCAATCTGGCGAGGGCCATCGTCATAAGTTCAGAAGCAGTATCACCTATCTTGGATCCTTCCCCGGAGGCGGCAAGGGCCATATAGTACGCCGCCGCTTTCTCCAGTGCCTTAGGGTGTTTGAAGAATCCCGGATCGCTTCCGCTGAGCCTCTGCCATATATCCATAAAACGCACTCCCTCGCGGAGAGCTTTCTCCTTGTCGCCGGCCTTGACCAGCTCCATCAGGGCTATGACGAAGCGGTCCGCGGATTTGAAGATGGCGAGGAACGACTCGTCGCTTGCCGGCAGAGAGCCGTAGCTGCGGAAGTATTCTTCGAAAAAGTCCTCTTCCTCCGGCTTGCCCTCCCGGGATTTCTGCTCTATGGCGGCAAGCAGCCCGTCCGCTGTAGGGAAGCCGAGACTGACGCTCCGCTGAGCGGCTTCAAGGGCTTTCCCCATCAGCGAATCTTGTCCCGGGGCCGCCAGTATGCTCGCAAGCGCGAAAGCGTCCGCCCCCGAAAGGTCTTCCGCTCTGACGTCATCAAGCCACCGGGCCATCTGCCCGGAGAGTTCAATGCGCTCCTCCGGCAGCTCGGCAAGGGCCGCAGTGACGCTGATCATAAGCTGCAGGCGCTCCGGGGCAGGCAGGGCCTTGCAATAATGTTCGAATCCGTCGCCCCTGAAGAAGCCTTCCCGCAGCAGGAGGCGGATCTGCGGCCCGTGGAAACGGACGAGATGCGACATCTGCTGCCCGTGAAGGTAATCACCCTCCACCATATAGGAAGCGAATTGCGAAGGTTCGCCGCAGGCGAGGGCATAGTAGAGACCCATAGTCTCCCGCAGCGAATCGCCCCCGTCCAGCGAGCGGAGATATTCGGATATGTCTTTCTGCCGCCGTTGCAGCCCGTCTTCCGGAAGGGTGAGGTACTTAGCCTTCCAGATGTGTCTGGTCCTGTCTTCATAGAAGAAGTCCTGGAGGAAGTTCATAGCCCTGTAGAACTGCACGCAGTCCCAGTCCTGTCCGGCGAAGAAGGCTATGTCGCTTTCCCTCAGCCCTCCCGGCGCGGCGGCAATGGTCCAGATGCCCTGTCTCAGCCCCTCGCCGAGGGAGAGGTTGGCGGCGATGCCGTTCACCATAAAGGTCATGATGTCGTAAGCGGCGTCCGGCATATCCTTCCAGATATCCTCCAGGTAGGAGTTGATCGCGTCGATCTGGCTGCCTTTGCGGGCGCGGATGGCGGAGAAATCCTCCTGCGTCAGGGCTTCGAACAGGCGGAACACGCTGTGCGCCTTGAGCGTGACGAGTACTTTCCGCCTCGAAGTCGCGGTCTTGAGCATCTGCCGCCGTATTTTGTGCGGAAGTTCCAGGAAATAGCTTTTCTCGTAAGACGATATGAGCCTTTCGGCCGCATCTGGGTCATTCTGCACCCCGATCATCAGCTTCCCGGACACATTCGGGTGAGCCTTGAGGAATTTCTCCCTCGCCTCGCTGCCGTCCTGCAGGTTGACATATATGTTGACATCGTCTTCCACCCTGTCGAGCCAGGTCATATAAAGGTCCTGCGGGGAGCCGAGTTCCAGGGCCTCGACATCATCCATAAACACATAGATGTATTTCCCCTCCGCCCGCACCGCTTCGACGAGAGTGCCGAAAAGCGCATCAAGGTCGAGCTGAGGCATTTTCCCGAGCATCTCCTCATCCGGGGGCAGGTCTTCTCTCCCGCAGACGGCTGCGAGCTCGTGAATCCAGCGGACAAGTACCGGACGCATAGCTTTGCCGTGTTCCGAGAGTCCGAATACGGCAAGCAGCCTGACCGCTTCACCGTCCCCGTCCAGCTCCGCGTATTCGCGGGCCATTCGAGTGCTGGCACCGAAGCCCGGCACATACCAGACCGCCTTGTCCGGGCCGGACGCATCGCCGCCCACATCCCCGTCGTCCGGGAGAGCCATATCTATCGAGCCGGGCAGAAGTCTCAGGAGCGTGGATTCTTCCAACTCCTTCTCCTGCGCCCACCAGCTGTCGGCCCCGCTCCCGGCCTCCCGCGCTGTCTCGAGCTCAATCTGAGATGCAAGCTGCTCTGTCACAAGGGATTCAAATGCATCGGAGGAGAATTGCCCGTCAGCCCAGCTCAAGCGGTAACGGGTGCAGCGGTCGTCCTGGCCGCCGCTTCTCTCAAACAGTCCCCGTACCTTTTCTTTGAGCCTCTCCAGCCGCCGCAGATTCTCGGGGTCAGTGTCGCAGAACGCAGATTTCAGCTCCTCCGGCATCCCGTCGTAGGACTCGTCGTCCCTCAGGTAGAAAAGTATATGCGAAGTGTCGAAACTCTGCTGCGACAGGGCCCCGTAGACTATTTCCATTTCGGTGACGGAACATCCGGCGGTATCCCGGAGGATGCTTTTCTCCTCATCCGACAGTCCTCCTAAAAACTCTTTCCACCGTTCCAGAGGGGGTATCCAGCCGTAACGCTTGCCGATAAGACCTATGAAGAAGGGCCGGGCGCTGTCGATGCAGGACGTGCAGACCGAGAGCACCTTGCGCTCGCTCTCTTCTTCGCTCATATTGGAGGTGTTGACGCCCAGACGCAGGTCTATGGCCTGAAGTTCCACCCTGCGGTCCCGGAAGCGCCGGTTCAGGGCCGGGATGACGCGGAACCTGATGATGTCCCTCTCGAAGTCCATGTCCTTGAATGTGGACGAGATGAAAATGTTGTATCGTCGCCAGGAGGCGGGCGTGTCGTTCGGCATAGTGATGTTGGTTTGCATATCAGGTCCAGTATCCTTCCGCCGCGGAATCAATGGCGGCGAAGCACAAGATATATATTTTTTAAATACGGAGTCTTTTTTTTAAGAAAAAGTAGTATTATTGCACTCCAATTCATAGACAGTATTTACGGATATATGGCACAGGACAACAAGAAGCGTCACATCGTAAGTTATGAGAATATGTCCCGCGAACTCGCGGAGGCATTTGCGGAGAAGTATCCTAAAGGATTCAGCGACTATCTCCCTGATCTTGTAAGATACACCAAGCCGGACGGCACTCCGTTCTACGCCGTGATGGTCGAAATCCCGGATGCGATATATCTGGTCAAGATAAAGGTCAAGATTGACGATGCCGACGACATAGAGAGGTGGCTGGAGGGCGAGGAAGACGCCGAGAACGAGCAGGTGGCCGGAACGGCCGGCAATACCGGCGACGAGGGCGGCACGCTCCCGGACGAGAACATCTCCCAGTACGGCTCGGAGGACGAACCCGGGGATGCGACTGAATAAGGCTTTCGTCAGGATTTCCGAGCAGAACAAGCTCCTGCTCCTCAGTTTCGTGGTCGGCGTGCTCTCTGGGTGCGCCGCCGTCATCCTTGACTGGGCCATAGAGAGCATCAGCCGGGCGCTGGACGGGAGTTTCGCCGGCAGCCCCTACGAGTGGGGCTTCCTGATATTCCCCGGCATCGGTATGCTGGTCTCGCTGCTTCTGCTCAAGTTCGTCATCAAGGACAATATAGGCCACGGCGTGACCAAGGTTCTGCTCGCCGTCTCCCGCAACGAGTCCCGCATCAAGCCGCACAACACCTGGTCCTCGGTGCTGACTTCATCGTTCACCATCGGCTTCGGCGGTTCGGTGGGGGCCGAGGCCCCGATAGTCTATACTGGCGCGGCGATAGGGTCCAATCTCGGGCGCGTCTGCGGCCTTTCGTACCGCAACGTGACGGTGCTTCTGGGCTGCGGTGCCGCTGCCGCGATTTCCGGCATTTTCAAGGCCCCTCTCGCGGGGGTGCTCTTCACCCTTGAGATACTCCTCTTCAACGTGTCGATGAAGTCGATGCTTCCGCTGCTGCTTTCCACCATCTCGGCGACGGTGGTGAGCTACGCTTTCCGGGGGCAGACTCCGGTGTTCGCCTGCGAGCTGACAGCGTTCTCTATGGGCAATATCCCCTTCTACCTCGTTCTGGGCGTGGCGGCGGGATTCTTTTCCCTCTATTTCACCGACGGGACGCTCTGGCTGGAGGACAAGCTGGGCAAGCTGCGCAACGTCTATCTGCGCTGGCTGCTCTGCGCCGTAGGGCTGGGTCTGCTGATTTTCCTCTTCCCGCCGCTCTACGGGCAGGGCTATGACTCGCTCAACTGTCTGCTTCGCGGGCAGGAGATCAGCCTGGAGGACAGGACCGTGCTCTCCGGTATGATGAATCATCCCTGGGGCGTGCCGCTGTTCTTCGTATTGATTTTGTTCTTCAAGATCGTGGCTATGACCCTGACCAATTCCGGCGGGGGAGTCGGCGGCACTTTCGGCCCCACGCTCTTCGCCGGGGCGATACTCGGTTTCGTGGTGGCGAGATGCCTCAATCTCTGCGGCAATTCCGTCCCGGAGCAGAATTTCGTGCTCGTGGGGATGGCGGCGCTGATGGCGTCAGTGATGCAGGCCCCGATGACCGCAATCTTCCTCATCGCAGAGATATCGGGAGGTTATGAGCTGCTGATACCGCTGATTATGACTTCCACGGTGTCCTTCGGCACGGTGCGCATATTCGAGAAATACTCCATCTACACCAAGCGTATCGCACAGAGCGGCGACCTGCTCACGCACGACAGCGACCAGGCGGTGCTGACCCTGCTGCGCACCGAGGACCTGATACGCGACAAGTACCCGAAGGTCAGGATCGATGCGACGCTGCGCGAAGTGGTCGAGACGCTTTCGGGCTTCGAGTCGGACGCATCGGTGATGGCGGTGATCGACTCCAAGGGCCGCTTCCAGGGGATGGTGGACCTCGCCTCCGCCCGCAAGTACCTCTTCAGCACCGACAAGTACGACAGCATCCACGTCTACAACATTATGGAAACCCCGCCGGAGTACATCCACTACGGCGAGAAGATGGGTTCGGTGATGCAGAAGTTCGACAAGACCGGGGCGTGGAGGCTGCCGGTCGTAGACCAGGACCGCAAGTACCTCGGATTTATCTCTAAGTCCCGCTTGCTGATGGCCTACCGCAGCGAGCTGCGCGAGATCTCGCAGGAGGACTAGCCCCTCTGCCCCCGGTTCATCGCGATCCGGGCCTGGAGCTCCCAGGTGCGGAGGCGGTCCTTGTAGAGATTGTTTGCGTTGGTCTTCTCGACGGAGAGGGCGGCGTCGGAGTTGTCGTCCCAGCGGCGGCAGTCGTACAGCACGTCCCAGATGCGGCCGATCTGGTATTCGCGGCTGATGCGCAGCGCCACGGCGTAGTCCTCTCCGTATTTGGTGGTAGGGAAGTTTATCTCCCGGAGCAGCGGAGTCCAGAATCCGCGCGGGGCTCCCAGGCCGTTGATGCGCAGGGCGTTGTTGCGCCCGTTCTCCGGGGTCCATTCGCGGTGGTCGATCACTCCCGGGGGCAGCGGATTGAGATTGATGTCCGTAAGGCGGTAAGAGCCTATCACCATCGCGCAGTTCTGCCCGCGGAACGCGTCCACGAACTTCTGCACCGTGTCCGGACCGGAATAGACGTCGTCCGAGTCGAGCTGCAGCGCGAAGCGGCCGCACAGGGGATGGTGGACGGCGGCGTTCCAGTTGCCCCCGATGGCGTGGTAGCTCGCGTCCTGGGCTATGTAGACCAGGCGCGGGTCGTCGAAGGAGCGTATCGCCTCCTGCGTCCCGTCGGTCGAATTGTCGTCGACCACTATGACATTGTATCCGAACGAGGTCTTCTGTCCGAGCGCCGAGCGTATCGCGTCGCCTATGGTGCGTACCCTGTTGCGGCACGGTATCACCACCGAGGCTTCGTACTCGAACTCTCCGCCCGCCGAGAGGTCCACCGGTCTGAATTCCGGCTTCAGGTAGCCCCCGACGGCTTTCAGATGCTCGGTGCAGGCCTGCTCCATCTCGACCTGCACCGCCCGGTTGCGCGGGTCCACATAGTCGAAGAGCTTCTCTCCCGACCTGCGGGTGTCGAGGACCAGCTCGTAATAGAGGAACTCGTTGATATGCACCAGACTGCCTTTCTGCGAGACTTTGAGCCTCAGGTCATACAGGCCTGCGTATTCGTAATCCCTGTCCATTCTGGACACCGCCTCGCGGAGTGCGTCGCTGCGGTAGAGCTGTACCCCGCCGAAGTCGAAGTCGTCCCGCAGCGCCCCGGCTTGGCAGTCGATCACCGGATACGGCTGCACCTCGCCCCCGACGGAGGAGAAGTGGTCGGCATAGACCATCGCGGCCCCGCTGTCGGAGGCGACCTGCATCATACGCTCCAGGCCGAAACGTACCCACTTGAGCTCCGAGGGGCCGGTGTAGATGAGCGTGAAGTCCGAGCCGGCCGCGGCATCGGCTATCTCCCGTATGCGGGAGGTGGAGACCCTGAGGGGAATATCGAATCTGCTGACTGTCATACCTGCGCTTTTTACTCCCAAAAATAAGAAAAAAGCACTACATTTGTAGAATTGACACACAGATTATGGAGCGGAAACTGGTAATAATCCCGACCTACAACGAGATTGAGAACATCTCCAAGATCATCCACGCGGTTCTGGGGCTCGAAGGGGAGTATAGCATCCTCATCATCGACGACGGCTCGCCGGACGGCACCGCCGCCGTGGTGCGCGACCTGATGAGAGTCTTCCCGGGCAGGCTGGATATGATTGAGCGCGAGGGCAAGCTCGGACTCGGCACGGCCTATGTGGCGGGGTTCAAATGGGCGCTGGAGCGGGACTACGACTATGTATTCGAGATGGACGCCGACTTCTCCCACAATCCCGACGACCTCCCGCGTCTGCTCCGGCCCTGCGCCGAGGGGGAGGCCGATATGTCCGTGGGTTCGCGCTACTGCGACGGTATCAATGTCGTGAACTGGCCTATATCCCGCATCCTCATCTCCTACTGCGCCTCCATCTATGTGCGCACCGTGCTGGGCTTCCGCATCTACGACAGCACCGCAGGCTTCGTCTGCTACTCCCGCAAGGTGCTGGAAACCATCGACCTGGATGCCGTCAGGATGAAGGGTTATGGGTTTCAGATCGAGCTCAAATACACCGCCCGCAAGCTCGGATTCAAAATCGCCGAAGTGCCTGTGATCTTCGTCAACCGCAAGGAGGGCACATCCAAGATGTCGGGCAGCATCTTCGGCGAAGCGTTCTGGGGCGTACTTGCCCTGAGGTTCAGAAAAATCCTTCCGAAGCGATGAAAGAACTCTATATCAACCATATAGCCGAACTGCTAGAGCTGAAGGCCTGGCAGGTCGAGAACTGCGTGGAGATGTTTGCCGACGGCGACACGATACCCTTCATCAGCCGCTACCGCAAGGAGCGTACGGGCGGGATGGACGACGCTCAGGTAGCCGAAGTGCGGCACTGGGCGGATGTCTATGACGAGATGGAGAAGCGCAAGGAGACGATACTCAAGACCATAGGCGAAGCGGGAGCGCTCAGCGGCGAGCTCCGTGACAGGATCGAGGCGAGTCTCAGCTCCACCGAGCTGGAGGACCTCTATCTGCCGTACCGCCCCAAGAGGCGCACCAGAGCCACCGCAGCCCGGGAGCTCGGACTCGAGCCGCTCGCCGACCTTATGTGGAACGTCCGCACGCGCAATCCCGAGGCGGATGCCCTCAAATTTCTCGGCGACAAGATTCCCGACACTGCGGCGGCTCTCGCCGGGGCCCGCGACATAGTGGCCGAAAGGCTGAGCGAGACCGCGCAGATCCGTGAGAACCTCCGCGGCATCTTCCGCTCCAGACGGGTGTGCGCATCCGTCACCAAGGCCGGACGGGACTCTGCGGAAGCCTCCAAATACCGGAGTTACTTCGACTTCAAGATGCCGCTCGGCCGCATCCCGTCCCACAATCTGCTTGCCATCCTGAGGGCGGAGAGCGAGGGATACCTCAGCGTCGGGATCGACGCCGACCCGGAGAAATGCGCCGCCAAGATATACTACGACTTTTGTCAGGAGCACTCATATCCGTCCGGGGCCCTCGCGGAGCAGATCAAAGAGGCGGTGGCCGACTCCTACAAGCGTCTGCTGGAGCCTTCCATCTCCGGTGAAGTGATAAGGGAGGCCAAGCGCAAGGCCGACATCGAGAGCATCAGGGTGTTCGGGGAGAATCTCCGGCAGCTGCTGCTTGGCGCTCCGGTGGGGCAGAAGCGGACGATGGCGATAGACCCGGGATTCCGCAACGGCTGCAAGATAGCCTGCCTCGACGGGCAGGGCAATCTGCTGTACCACACGATAATATACCCGCACCCTCCGCAGAACGACAAGGTCAGGGCCATCACCTCCGTGCAGGGGATGATAGATAAGTTCGGGATAGAGGCCATAGCGATTGGCAACGGCACGGCATCCCGCGAGACGGAGGAGTTTATGCGCAGGATACGTCTTCCCGAGGGCTGCAAACTATGGACGGTCAGCGAAGACGGGGCTTCAATCTACAGCGCCTCCGATATCGCCCGCCGGGAGTTTCCGAACGAGGACGTAACCGTGCGCGGGGCGGTGTCCATAGGACGGCGTCTGATGGATCCGCTCGCCGAACTGGTGAAGATAGACCCCAAGAACCTCGGCATCGGCCAGTATCAGCACGATGTGGACCAGTCCCTGCTCAAGGAGACTCTCGACAACACCGTGGAGAGCTGCGTCAACGCCGTGGGCGTCAACCTCAACACCGCATCCCCATATCTGCTCGCCTATGTCTCGGGCATCGGGCCCTCGCTCGCTGAGAATATAGTCGCATACAGGACCGCTGAGGGCGGGTTCAGGAGTCGTGCGGAGCTGCGGAAAGTGCCGCGCCTGGGGGCCAAGGCATTCGAACAGTGCGCAGGATTCCTCAGGATCCACGGAGCCGAGAACCCGCTCGATGCCTCATCCGTCCATCCCGAGTCCTACGGCATAGTGGACAGGATGGCGAACTCGCTCGGAGTCAGCACCCGCGAGCTCGTGGGCAATGCTGAACTATGCTCCCGCATCAGGGCGGAAGACTTCGTCACCCCGACCGCCGGACTGCCTACCGTGAACGATATACTGAAAGAGCTCGTCAAGCCGGGCCTCGACCCCCGCGAGAGCGCGGGCGAATTCGCCTTCGCCGATGACATCCGCTCCATCGACGACCTCAAGACGGGGATGGAACTTCCTGGCATAGTCACCAATATCACCAATTTCGGCGCGTTCATCGACATCGGCCTGCACGACAACGGACTGGTGCACGTCTCCCAGATGGGGCCGCGCGGCACCGACCCCTCCAAGGTCGTCAAACTGCACCAGCAGGTCAAGGTGAGCGTACTGGGAGTGGACCTCGACCGGGGCCGCATCTCGCTGAAGCTGTTGAAGTAACGAAAAAACTCCATATCTTTGCGGGAAATACGTTGATGATGAAGATAGTATATCTTGACGCGTCCACGCTGGGGGATACTCCGCTGGACGAGATACGGCAGCTGGGCGAACTTGTCACCTACCACACGAGTACCCGTGAGGAGGCCCTGGAGCGGGTGGGGGACTGCGATGTGCTGATGGTCAACAAGGTACGGGTGGACGAGGAACTGCTCTCCCGCGCCCCGAAGCTGCGCCTCATCTGCGAGTCCGCCACCGGAGTCAACAATATTGACCTCAAGGCGGCGGAGCGGCGGGGGATAATAGTGCGGAACGTGGCCGGATACTCCACCGACGCCGTGTCGCAGGCCGCATTCACTCATCTTCTCTCGCTGCTCGGCAACGCGCCTTATCTTGACGGCTGCGTCAAGAGCGGGCGGTACAGCGCGAGCGGCATATTCACCGACGTCACACATCCGGCGGTCGAGCTTCGCGGCAAGACTATGGGCATCATCGGGATGGGGACCATCGGCTCACGGGTTGCATCCATCGCGGCGGCATTCGGGATGCGGGTGGTGTATTTCTCCACCTCCGGCACTTCCCACAATACCGACTACCCGAGCCTGAGTCTGGAGGAGCTGCTCGCCTGCTCCGACGTGGTGAGCATCCACGCTCCGCTCAACTCACGCACGCAGAATCTGATAGGAGCTCCCCAGCTCGCGATGATGAAGCGGAGCGCCGTGCTGCTCAACCTCGGCAGGGGCGGAATAGTGGACGAAGCTGCGCTCGCCAGGGCGGTCGACGACGGGGTGATAGCCGGAGCGGCGCTGGACGTGTTCGTGGAAGAACCGCTCCCCGCCGACAGCCCGCTGCTGCGGCTCAAGCATCCGGAGCGATTCCGTTTCTCGCCGCACAGCGCCTGGGCCAGCACGGGCTCCCTCCCGAGACTCGTCTCGATGGTCGCGGACAACATCCGCAAGGGCTGGTAAGACTTATAATTCAGAAAACTCTTGCTTATCTGAAATTTTGCCGTATATTTGCACTAACGACATCGTTAGACAATATCGTTAACTTAGAATAAAAAATGCCGGACCTCCGATGAAAAATGGTAAAATAACACTTCTGTTGCTGCTGGGCCTGAGCGCATTGGCGGCCTCCGCCCAGGAGAGGTTGTCGCTTCGCGAATGCCTTGACTACGCGGACAGCCACAACCTCACCCTCCTCAAGGACAATCTCGCCCTCGAAGCCGCCCTGCAGTCCCGTAGGGAGGTCGTCGGAGCGCTCCTGCCCCAGATAAGCGCATCGTCCTCCATAAGCTACAACGCGCGGAAGACCACCATCGCTATGCCGAATTTCGTCAACTCGATGTTGCCCGAGTCGATGCGCGACCCGAACGCCCCCAAATATATGACCGTGACGATGGGGATGGACTACAACGCCAGCTGGGGTGCGACGCTCACGCAGCAGATACTCAACTTCCCGCTGTTCAACGCGCTGGACATCGCCACGCTCGCCGCGAGCCTGAGCGGGACAGGAGCGGAACTCGACCGCGAAGAGCTCATCGCCAAGACCGCCACGCTCTACTTCTCCATCCAGACCCTGAGCTTCGCACTGTCGCTCTTCGATGAGAGCATAGCACTGATGGACAGGATTTTATCCATAATGCAGGTGAACGGGGAGAGCGGCCTGGTGCGTCCCGTGGACATACAGCAGATAGCAGTCAACCGGACGAATCTCGCCTCGGAGAGGGAGTCTTTGGCGCTGACCGTCGAGATACAGCAGAACCTGCTCAAACTCCAGATGGGCTTCCCGATGGGCGAAGCGCTTGAGCTGGAGGAGCTTAACTTAGAAGCTGCGGAGAGGATGCTCCGCTCCGGCTCTCTCCACTCTTTTGAAGTGAGCAGCCTGCTCCCGTATAAGATGTTCAGCGGCCGGCAGCGGATGCTCGCGCTCCAACACCGGGCCGCCGTCTATGAGACGCTCCCGACTCTGAGCCTGAGCGCCAATTACGCTATGAACTATATGGGGGACAGTTTCAGCGGCGAGACTTTCCGGCACTTCCCCGTGTCGGTGATATCCCTCAACCTCCGCTTCCCGCTCTTCACCGGCCTCTCCAAGAGCGCCAGCATCAGGAAGGCGGAGATTGAACTCCAGTCTTCGCGGCTCGACGGGCAGATGCTCTCCGAGTCTCTGACTATGGCCTACTCCAACGCGCTCTCCTCGCTCGGGCAGAGCCTGAAAACGATGGAGTCGCAGAAACGCAACAGGGAGATGGCGCGGGAAGTCTTCGCCGTGGTGGAGAGCAGATACCGGGAGGACCTCGCCTCACTGTCGGAGCTGCTGAACGCCGACTCCGCGCTCATCCGCTCGCAAATGAACTATGTCAATGCGCTCGGCGGCTGTATGAAAGCTTATATCGAGCTAAAAAGGGCGGACGGGACAATACAGGAACTAACACGATGAATATGAAAAGAATAGTTACAGCGATAATCATCGCCGCGCTGGCGGCGGGAATGGCGGGCATACTGCTGCTCAACAAGAAGCGCACCGCGGAGCAGAGCGCATCGGCCTCCGACCTCGACAGGAGCGTAAGCGTGTCCACGGTCAGGGCGGAGCGCAGGTTTATCGGAGACGAGTTCAGCGCAAACGGAGTCTCGCAGGCCGTGCGGGAGCTCAAACTCCTCTCGGACATCTCCGGCAGGGTCACGGAAATCTATGTGGAGAATGGAGACCGCGTGGCGGAGGGGACGCCTCTGCTCAAGCTCGACAGTGAGCTTTACGAGGCCGACTATCTGGCGGCGAAAGCCGCCTATGATGCTCTCCGCAAGGACGAGAGCCGGCTCGAGCGCGCCAGCGAAGAGGGCGGAGTGACGCTGCAGCAGCTGGACAACATACGGATGCAGCTCGCCTCCGCTGAGAGCCGGCTCACCGCCAGCCGACGGAGATACGAGGACGCGGTGGTCAAGTCCCCGATTGCCGGCACTGTCAACTCTCGCTTCCTGGAGAAGGGTTCGCTCGTCGCCCCCAACGCCCCGCTCTTCGAGATAGTGGATGCGGGCAGCGTGAAGTTGATCTGTTATGTCAGCGAAAGCCGTCTGAAGCTGCTCTCTGCGGGGCAGAAAGTGTCGGTTGCCGATGCCGCCGAGCCGGGAGCGCTCTTCTCCGGCAGGATCACCCACATCGGGCTCAAGAGCGACCGGGGGCTCAACTATCCCGTGGAAGTGCTGCTGGAGCGCGACCCGCGCCTGCGCGTCGGGGCGTACCTTAAATGCCGCTTCTGTGAGGGGACAGGGCACGAGGCCGTCACCATCCCGCGCCGGGCGGTCACGGGAAGTGCAGGTTCGGCAGTCGCATATGCCGTAGAGAACGGGACTGCCAGCCGCCGCACCCTGCTGCTCGGGGCTTTGTCGGGCGATATGGTGGAGGTCCTTGAGGGGATTGAAGAGGGGGAGGAGGTCATTGTCGCCGGGCTTATGAATGTAGGCGAGGGGACGGAAGTGAGGATTGTGAACCGATAAGACGACGCTGCGCTATGAAGATTTCCGAATTGTCCATACGGAGGCCGATATATGTCGCGGTGCTGTTTCTCGTGATCACGATACTCGGCCTGCTGGGCTTCCGCTCGCTGCAGGCGGAACTTATGCCCAAGTTCACCCCGCCGTCGCTCACGGTGGCGGTGGTGTATCCCGGAGCTTCGCCCTCGGAGGTGGAGAACTCGCTCACCCGCAAGCTGGAGGATGCCCTTTCCTCCCTTCAGGGCGTAGAGTCTATGCGTGCGTTCTCATTCGAGGGGATGGCTATGGTCTTCGTCTCGTTCAGATACGGCACCGACATCGATGAGGCTATGACTGATGCCGGCAACAGGATTGCCTCCCGCAAGGCGGAGTTCCCCGTGACGGCGCTCTCGCCCGTCATCAACAAGATAACCGTCGATGACAGGGCGGTGATGACGCTTGCGCTGCGCTCCGCTCTGGAGTCGGTCGACTTCAGCGACCTGGTGGAGCGACGTATCGTGCCGGAGCTGCTGCGTATCCCCGGGGTTGCCAAGGTGGATGCGATAGGCGAGCGGGCAAGGGAAATACAGATCAATCTGGATCTCGACGCCCTCGCCGCACTCGGGATGAACCCCGCCCAAGTGATGGGGGCGATACGCTCGTCCAACCTCGACTTCCCGACGGGAAGCATCAGCGACGCCCGCAGCCGCACTTCCATACGCCTCTCGGGCAAACTCGCGACGGTGGAAGACATCCGCTCGCTCGTGCTTACGACTCTCCCCACGGGTACGCAGATAAGGCTCTCTGATGTGGCGGAAGTGGTCGAAGCTCCGAAAGAGGCGCGGCGACTCGCCCGCCTGAACGGAGAGCAGACCATCCTGCTCAACATATTCAAGCAGGGCGACGCCAACGCCATCAGCCTCAGCAACAATGTACTGCGTGCGGCCTCGGAGCTCGAGAGCGAGTTCTCCGCATCCGGACTTGAGATAAGAAGCGTCGCCGACACCTCGAGTTTCACGCGGGAGTCAATCAGCTCCGTCTTCGGCGATCTGCTGCTTGCCGTACTGCTGGTGACGCTGGTCATCCTCCTTTTCCTTCACGACCTGCGCAACGCGCTGATAGTGATGTTTGTGGTGCCGATTTCGCTAGTGGGCGGCTTCATAGGGATGCGGATCTTCGGATTCTCGCTCAACCTTATGTCGCTGCTCGGAATGTCGGTCGTGATCGGAGTGCTGGTCGATGATGCCATCGTGGTGATAGAGAATGTCTACCGTCATCTCGAGATGGGCAAGAAACCGGTGGCGGCGACTCTCGACGCGATGCGAGAGATAGGCTTCACGGTGGTGAGCGTCACTGTGGTACTGGTGATAGTATTCCTGCCTATCGCGCTGACACAGAGCCTCGTGTCGGACATTCTCCGGCAGTTCTGCGGGGTCATCATATTCTCCATCCTGCTCAGCCTGCTCGCGGCGCTGACCCTGGTGCCGCTGCTGACCTCCCGCTTCGGCAGACTGTCCGCTCCGGACTCTTCCCGCCTTTGGGGGCGGATGATGCTCGGATTCGAGGGGGCTGTCAGCAGCTTCGGCGAATGGGTGGCGGGCATACTCCGCCGCTCGCTTCGGCACAAGAAACGGCTTGGGGCCGCGGTGCTCGCCCTGACGGTCGCCGTCTGCGCACTCTTCCCTCTGGGTTTTATCGGCTTCGAATTTATGCCGGACGTGGACCAGAGCGAGTTCTCGGTGCTGCTTGAGATGCCGAAGGACATATCGATGGAAGAGGCTTCGGCATTCGTCGCGAAGGCGGAAGCGTATCTGCTTGACAAGCCGGAGATTAAGGAAGTCGTATCTATGATAGGGCTTACCAACAGCAACAACGAAAGCACGCAGGGCACTCCGTACCTCGCGGAACTCGGGGTGAAGACCGTGCCGCCGTCGCAGCGGAGCAAATCCGTCAGGCTCTATGCCACGAAGCTGCGCAGGGAGCTGGGCGACTATCTGGTGGACGCCTCGGTCAGGACTTTCCCGGCCTCGCTGCACGGTGCGGCCAACAGCTCGGCTCTGGAATATGTGGTTTCCGGGACCGTCGCCGACTCCGTGGCGGCGTTCGGAGAATACGCGCTTGATGCGCTCCGCCGCATCCCCGGCACTACGCAGCAGCAGCTTTCCACGGGCGGCGGTATGCCGGAGGTGGAGATTGTGGTGGACCGGGAGAAGATGTCCGCTCTCGCTCTGACGCTCGACGCCGTGGGACAGGGGCTGCAGATGGCGTTTCAGGGCAACACGACCCTCAAATATGTGCGCGGCGACTATGAATATGACATCAACATCCGGGCGGACGCTGTCTGGCGCGACGATATCGATGACGTTTCAAATCTCACATTCATCAATCCTTCAGGGGAGCGCATCACCCTCGGGCAGTTCGCGCAGATCCGGCTCGGCACGGGCCCGGGAAGGCTCGAAAGGTACAACCGCAACCCTTCGGTGACGCTCAGCTCCAATGTGGTCGGCATCTCGCCCGGAGCGGCTTCGGGACAGTTCCTCGCGGCGGTCCGGGACAGGGCGGGCGAGACGGGGGTGAGCCTTACCACTACCGGCAATATGAAGTCGATGTCGGAGTCGATGGGGGTGCTGGGCATAGCTCTGCTGCTCTCCATCGTGCTGATGTACCTCGCGCTCGCGGTGCTGTACAACGACTGGGCCGATCCGTTCGTGGTGATGCTTTCGGTCCCGTTCTCCGCACTCGGGGCCATACTCGCCCTCGCGCTCTCCGGCACCTCGCTCAACATCTATGCGATGCTGGGGCTCGTGATGCTGGTGGGTCTTGTCGCCAAGAATGCCATTCTCCTCGTGGACTTCGCCAAGGAGCGGCTCTCGCAGGGTGAGGCCGTCGAGGAGGCACTGATAGGCGCCGTCCGGATGCGCACGCGGCCTATACTTATGACAGCCCTGTCCACCATCATAGGTATGATTCCGGTGGCGCTGGCGTCCGGTTCGAGCGCCGAGCTGCGCAACGGCATAGGCTGGGTCATCATCGGCGGGATGCTGCTCTCGACCCTCCTCACCCTCGTCGTGGTGCCGGTGGTGTTCTCGCTTTTCCACAGTAAACGCTGAGAGGCTGCAAGCTTTTTGTCATCAGAATAATTATTGCTTATTTTTGTGACAGTTTCCCGGACAGTTTGTGGGATAAAGGACTTTATGACAAAAGAACAGGAGATTCTGCTTGCTGCGGAGGACGAGTTCCTGCGCAGCGGCTACGATGCCGCTTCCACCGCCGTGATTGCCAAGGCTGCGGGGGTCACCCACGCTATGGTGAACTACTACTATAGGTCAAAGGAGCAGCTTTTCTTGAGGGTGCTGGACGGCTGCGTGTCGGAGCTGCTTGAGAAAATCCGGCTGCTGATGAAGTCGGACGGCGATTTCATCGAGCTGGCCTCCGAGAGTGCCGCGACCCTCTTCGACAGCTTCCTGGGCAAGAGGCGGCTGCCCTTCCTGCTGCTGGATGTCGCCAGGACCCATCCCGAATTTCTGGAGCATTACCGGGAGACCTTCCGGACGGTCTGCGAGGCGAGCCTCAGGCGGCACTCCGCCTATCTGGAGCAGCAGATATCCAAGGGGAAGGTCGCGCCCTGCAGCATCGGCGACATCTTCGACACCGTGATCTCCCTCGCCATCGCCCCGTTTCTCAACGCCCCTATGCTGGAGAATGTCCTCGGCCTGTCCGGAGAGGGGATAGAGTCCTATCTGGAGGCCCACCGCGCCGAGATGGACCGCATCATCCGCGCCCGCTACGCCCGGGAGGCCTGATGCCTTGCGGGGGTGAAGCATTTTTTTTCGTATATTTGGTGAAAATCGCAGACCTTATGTCACTGAAATCCTCCTCTGCGGCAGCGCTTGCCGCAATAGCCCTTGCTGGAGCGTCGCTCCTGCCCTCCGATAATGCACGCGCCGCTTCGGTGACCATCGTCCCTGAGCCGCAGAGCATCCGTCAGACCCGCACTTCCGTGCGCATACCTGCCGACAGGATCAGAGTCTACGCCGGCGAGAGGGAACTCCGGGGGCTGGTCCGCATCTGGTCGGGGGCGCTCCGCAAGCCTTACGGGGCGGGTGAATACGAGACCCCGACGGGATTTCGCCGCATCGTCTCCGATGTCACGCTGCCAAGGGTCAGCAGGACTGTCAGCGCCCGCAAAGCCCATATCAGGCTGTATCTCGACGGCGCTCTCGCCGAAGAGCAGTACCGGCTCAGCGTCAGTCCGGAGGAGCTGATCGTCATCAGGGGAGGCTCGCCTAAAGGCGTATGGTGGGGCTTGCAGACCCTGACACAGATACTTGTCGAGAGCGCCGAACATCCTCGCGGGGAGAGCCTCGCAGTCTCCGGTATGGAAATCGACGACTGGCCGCAGTTCTCCTACCGCTCCGCGATGCTGGACTGCTGCCGCCACTTCTTCACTCTCGACGAAGTCAAGCGCTTCATCGACGTGCTCGCGCTGCACAAGCTCAACACTTTCCACTGGCACCTCACCGACGACCAGGGCTGGAGGATTGAGATAAAGAAATATCCCGCTCTCACCCGTGTCGGCGCCTGGCGCAGGCAGTCTCCTGTAGGCTGGGCCGGGCAGGACGGCAAGGACGGGATGCCGTACGGGGGCTTCTACACTCAGAAGCAGATACGCGAAGTGGTGCAATACGCCGCCGAGCGTCAGATTACGATTATCCCGGAGATCGAGATGCCGGGCCACGCAGAAGCCGCGCTCGCGAGCTACAACTACCTCGGCTGCAGGGGAGAAGGCTACGAAGTCTGGCAGGAATGGGGAGTCAACGACGAGGTGTTCTGCCTCGGCAGGGAGAGCAGCTTTGACTTCCTTGAGGGTGTGCTGGACGAGGTCTGCGAACTCTTCCCGGGCGAATATATCCATATCGGAGGAGACGAGTGCCCGCGCGACCGCTGGCGCGAATGTCCGGACTGCCGGCGGAGGATGCGCGAGGAGGGTTTGACGGAAGTGGGTGAACTTCAGGGATATATGCTGAAGCGGATAGAACGGTATCTTAATGCCAGGGGCAAGCGCATCATCGGATGGGACGAGATCCTCGACTCGGAGATCACCCCTACGGCGACAGTGATGTCGTGGCGCGGCCCGCAGGGCGGCATCACCGCGGCGAAGCGGGGCAACAAGGTGGTGATGGTGCCGAACAACTACTTCTATCTCGACTACTACCAGACCGCCGACCCGCGCGGCAACGGCGAGCCTGCGGGCATCGGGGGACACGTCCCGCTCCAGAAGTGCTGGTCGTTCGACCCTTACGACCAGCTTAGTCCCGAGGAACAGAAATATATCATAGGCATCCAGGCGAACACCTGGACGGAATATATCTGCAGCCTGGACCACGTGCAGCATATGGAGCTGCCGCGTTTCAGCGCCTTGTCCGAAGTCGCCTGGCACAAGGGCGGGGGCGATGCGGAGCAGTTCGTGCAGCGCGTCGGCGACTCGATGCGGAAAGTTTACGAATACTTCGGGCTGATCTACGCGCCGTACGCGTTTGAGGGGATAAAATAGAAGTTTTTTCGCGGCTGCGGCGCAGTCTATGCGGGTTTTTTAGAAGCTACGATTTATGAGAAAGATAGGAGTATCAGTGGCGATGGAGCGGGAGCTCCGGATGCTGGAGGGAAGTCTGGACCTCAGCGGGGAGGCGCAGCCCGGAGGCTTCGTTTTCCATACGGGTGAATATGACGGCACGCTCTCCGTCGTGGTGGCGCAGTCGGGGATCGGCAAGGTCAATTCGGCCCTCTGCGTCGCATCGATGATTGAGCATTACGGAGTGGATGCCATCGTCTCCACCGGGGTCTGCGGCACGCTCTGCGCCGACGGCAGCATCCGCCAGAAGGACATCATCTGCGCCTCCGCAGTCCGCTACCACGACGTCTATTGTGGTCCGGAGAACCTCTCCGGGCAGGTGCAGGGCGAGCCGCTCGAATACCTCTCGCTGCCGCCCGGGCAGCTTTCCGCGCTCCGTGGCAGGATTGCGGCGGTCTATCCCTACGGCGTGGTGACCGCCCCCATCGCTTCCGGCGACTGGTTCGTGGACACGGAGCAGAAGGCACGCAGCATAGCCGAGCTCTTCCCGGGGGCGATGGGAGTGGATATGGAGAGCTGCTCCATCGCGCAGACCTGTAGGCGTTTCGGAGTGCCTTTCGTCTCGGTCAGGATGGTCAGCGACGCGCCGCTCTGCCCGGATGCCGTGAGCTACAACGACTTCTGGGACACCGCCCCCACCGGCCTCGGCACGGTGCTGCGCAGCATTATCGGCTATCTCGGAGAGATTTAACCCTCAACGCGCCGGTCCCGGATCTCTGACCGTCCCGTTTTTATCCCATTTATAATCAGTCCGCTTCGTTCCGGCGCCTGTTCCGCTCCGGGGCGAAGGAGAAATTTTATGTCGTATAGGGGTCGGAGTGGAGAAAAAATGCTATCTTTGTGTGTTTATTGACTGAATTGAGTACAGGCCTGTTCACTCGGAAGATTTGGCAATCTTTGGTTCTGACCTTATAAGTGTTTGGGACTTAATCGATTACCGGATTTTTTGGGAGCTAAGGAGTTGACCTTTACCCCGGCAGACCCTCCCTTTCGCTATGAATTCCGCCCCCGACAACGAGATGCTCTGGTACGCGATGAGTGCGCCGTACCGCAACGAGCTCAAGGTCCAGCAGGCGCTTAAGGAGCGCTTCGGCATCGAGTCTTATGTGCCGCTGCGCTGCGATGTGGTGAGCCGCCGCGGACGCAAAGAGCGCAAGATGGTGCCCGCAGTGAGCAATCTGCTCTTCGCACATTCCTCGAGGCGCTCGCTCAACGAGGCCAAGCCATTCATCCCCCGGATGCAGTTCAAGACCAGGGTTGATGAGGGGCGCAACCTCCTGATCACCATCCCGGAGAAGCAGATGCTCGACTTCATCCGGGTCTCCTCGTCCGAGGACGACAAGAAACTCTACCTCCTCCCTGAGGAAGTCGATCTCAAGAAAGGCACGCGCGTCCGCATCATCGGCGGCCCTTTCGACGGTGTGGAGGGGGTCTTCCTCAAAGTCAAGGGCGTGCGCAACCGGCGGCTCGTGGTCAGCATCGACGGCCTCCTGTCAGTCGCCTCCGCCGAAGTCACCCCCGACCTCATCGAGGTGGTGGAGTAGAGGCGGCCAACACATCAGCAACTATGCGCGATTTCGAAGACATACGGATAGCGGTCGCAGGCACGGGCTATGTGGGCCTGAGCATCGCGACGCTGCTCTCGCAGCACCACGAGGTGACGGCGGTGGACATCATTCCCGAGAAGGTCGAGAAGATCAATGCCCGCGTCAGCCCCATACAGGACGAGTATATAGAGAAATACTTCCGGGGCGAATTCGGCGACAGTGAGCGGGGCGGCAAGCCGGGCGAGCTCAATCTCAGCGCCACCACTGACGGTGCGGCGGCGTACAGGGACGCGGACTTCGTCGTGATCGCGGCCCCGACCAACTACGACCCGCAGAAGAACTACTTCGACACGCACTGCATCGAGGACGTGATCAATCTGGTGCTGAGCGTCAACCCCGACGCCGTGATGGTCATCAAATCCACCATCCCGGTGGGCTACACCCGCAGCCTCTACGTCAAATACGCCCTCAAGTTCCTCACCGACCCCGCGCTGCGCGGCAAGAAGTTCAACCTGCTCTTCTCCCCGGAGTTTCTCCGCGAGAGCAAGGCGCTCTACGACAACCTCTACCCGTCCCGCATCATAGTCGGCTACCCCGAGGCGCTGCCCGCCGACAGGGACGCCAAATGGGACGAGGAGAACGCCGCCATCGCCGCCATCGGCAACCCGGAGGCAGAGGACCACGCCCGCACCTTCGCCGCCCTGCTGCAGGAGGGGGCTCTCAAGCCGGAGGTCGACACCCTCTTTATGGGGATGAAGGAGGCCGAGGCGGTCAAGCTCTTCGCCAACACCTACCTCGCTCTCCGCGTAAGCTACTTCAACGAACTCGACACTTACGCCGAGATGAAAGGCCTTGACACCCAGGCCATCATACGCGGAGTCTGCCTCGACCCGCGCATCGGCGCGCACTACAACAACCCGTCCTTCGGCTACGGCGGCTACTGCCTCCCGAAGGACACCAAGCAGCTGCTCGCCAACTATGCCGATGTGCCGGAGAACCTCATCGGGGCCATAGTCGAGAGCAACCGCACCCGCAAGGACTACATCGCCGACGCGGTGCTCCGCAAGGCCGGCTACTACTCCGACAACGGAGTGTGGGACAGCACCAAAGAGCGCAAGTGCGTGATCGGGGTCTATCGCCTCACGATGAAGTCGAACTCCGACAACTTCCGCCAGAGCTCCATCCAGGGCGTGATGAAGCGCATCAAGGCCAAGGGCGCGGAGATAATAATCTACGAGCCGACCCTCGGCGAGGGCGAATCATTCTTCGGCTCTCAGATAGTGAACGACCTCGCCGCATTCAAGTCCCGGTCCGACGCCATCATCGCCAACCGCTACGACTCCTCCCTCGACGACGTCCGGGACAAGGTCTACACAAGGGACATCTTCCGGCGGGACTGAGAGATCCGGAGGGAATGGGGCACAACTCTCTCGGACATATTCGGTAGACGAGAGAGCGGCACCGATTATTGAGAATGATATGAATACGCTGACAATCAGAATTTTGGCTCTTGCGGCGCTGATGACCGTATGCGCCGCGGCGGCTGCGCAGGGCGCTCCGGGGCTGAGCGGTGCCGGGGAGCGGACAGCCGTGCAGGCCGACACGCTTGCAATCGAGCCGGACACAGTCGCTTCACTGTCCGAGAGCATCGCGGAGGTGGACGAGAACCTTGAGAACCTCTGCTATGTGATGAACGACCTCGCCGCCGAATGTACCAAGAGGGGAGTCCTCTTCGAGATGGCCTGCATCGCCACCCCGAACTTCCAGTCCGGCCTCCGACTCAGCCTCGCCCAGCTCAAGCTCAACATCTACCGCGAACTCTACTCCAAGACCCTCGACCCGGCCTACAAGGAGCAGTACGACTCCGCCCTCGCAGAATACCGCAAACTCGCCGAGGGGGCACAGGTCGCTGATTGAAATAGAGAAAGTCTTTGAGACATGCCCGGAGGGACGGGGAAAGCACGGTTGGGCTTCTGACTGTCTCAATGTGGTGGAGAGGTTAATCGGTGAGGATTATCTGTATGTTGAGAAGTTTTTGCGCTTTTGCAAAAAGTCTTGAATATGGAGAGAATAATACGAGGGGATCACATACGGCAGGTGCGCATCCTGCTCGGCACGGGAGTTCTTAAAGAATCGTCTCAATCCGAAATGGCGGTTTCCGAAACGGCGGTTTCGGAAGATGGAGTTATAAACTGAAGTTATGAGGTTCTACGACAGAGAGCAGGAGGTGGCCTTCTTAAGGCAAACCCGCGAGACGGCACGGCGGGTTGCCCGTTTCACGGTCGTGACTGGCCGTAGGCGGATAGGCAAGACTACGCTGATTAGAGAGGCTTACAGGGATGAGCCTTTCGTGTATTTCTTCGTGGCCAGAAAGGCAGAGGCGGACCTTTGCGAGACTTATCTTGAAGAAATCAGCGAAAAGCTGGGCATCCCCACGCTTGGCAGCAGTCAGCATTTCAGCGACATTTTCCGCTATCTGATGCAATTGTCGCAGACGAAGAGCTTCACATTGGTTATAGACGAGTTTCAGGACTTCTTCAGAGTCAACAAGGGCGTGTTCAGCGAGATGCAGGACATTTGGGACGAATACGAGAAGTCGTCGAGGATCAACCTGGTGGTCAGCGGCAGCATCTATTCGCTGATGCAGAAGATATTCAAGGGCCAGAAAGAACCTCTTTATGGCAGGCACACGGGTGAACTGCGGGTGAAGCCTTTCCGGCCTTTAGTGCTGAAGCAGATTTTGGCGGATGCCAAACCGGCATATGTCAATGAAGATCTGCTTGCACTTTTCACCTTTACCGGCGGTGTAGCTAAATACGTGAGTCAGCTGATTGATACGGGAGCGTTGGACAGAGACGCTATGATACGCCACATCGTCAGCCCTAATTCCATTTTCCTCAATGAGGGAAAGAACAATCTGATTGACGAGTTCGGAAAAGACTATGGCATTTATTTCTCGATACTATCGTGCATCGCCAGGGGCAGACACACTAGGAGCGAGATAGAGGATGTGATAGGAAAGGAGGTTGGGGGTTACCTTACCAATCTGGAGAAGGACTATGAACTGATTGTCAAACGGCAGCCCCTGTTCGAGAAGAGCGGAAACCGTAACGTCCGCTACGAGATAGATGACGTGTTCTACAACTTCTGGTTCCGGTTCATCTTCAAATACGGATACATTATCGAGATAGAGAACTATGCAAAGCTGCAGGAAATCCTGCTTCGCGACTATACGACCCTCAGCGGCCTGATGCTGGAGAGGTATTTCCGTCGTGTGGCCGTCGAGTCGGGCGAATTTACCCGTATCGGCCGCTGGTGGGACCGGAAAGGCGAAAACGAGATAGATTTGATAGCTGAAGATGAACTGAGCGACACGGTCAAGTTCTGCGAAGTCAAACGGCAGCGGGATGAGATAAGCATTGGCGTGTTGAAACAAAAGGCAGAAGCATTCTTGAACGCGACCCGCGAATTCAAAGGATATAAGATTGAATACGGGGGCCTTTCTATGGAGAATATGTAGGCTGAGCCGCTGAAAAAGAAGATACTGACTAACCCATAAAAACAGCTTATGCCACAGATTCCCGAAGAACTCATACAGGCCCTGATGCAGATGACAGGGGGCAGGCGCGAAGACATCGAGAAGCAGATACAGAAGGTCTTGGGCGAAAGCGTCAGCAGGGCCGGCCGTAGCGGCAAAGTGCCCAAAGGCGGCACTTCCGGCAGAAAGTGCGGCTACACCCGCACGCGCTACCCGCACTACCTCAAGCGCGAACGCGTCTTCCGATACACCCTCCGCATCAGCCTCAAAGGCGTCAGACCGTCGATATGGCGCAAGATCGAAGTCCCGTCCAATATCAGCCTCCGGCATCTGGGCGACCTCACGCTCGACCTGATGGGCTGGGACGGCGGACATCTCAACCAGTTCGTCCGGGGCAACGACTGCTTCCTCCCCCACTATCAGCGAGGACCGTCCGGAGAAGCGGATTTCGACTGGGCCTGCAACAATCTCAACCAGGAGGACTACTGCCTCTCCGACCTGCTCGTCGAGACCGGCCGGAGCGTCATCTTCGAATACGACTTCGGCGACAGCTGGGAACACGCGATAAAGATTGTATCCATCAACGAATACAAGCGCGGCGAAGTCCGCGAGATAGTCTACAAGGGCGGCAAACGTGCCTGCCCGCCGGAAGACTGCGGCGGCATCTGGGGCTACAAGGGGCTACTTGACACCATCTCCCGCCACAAAGCCGGTGAGGCCCTCTCCGACGAGGAGACCGACAGACTCCGCTGGTACTTCGGCACCATCGACCCTGACCCCGACTTCCTCGACACCGAGCATTG
>CAVILJ010000022.1:0-29401 GCA_963643555.1 Acetatifactor sp. | reverse complement strand
CGGGAGGGCAAGCGGACAGAATGAACGGCAGCGGCAAGCGGACGGAGCGGCAAGTAGACGCGGAGTGGACGGCGGACGGAGCGGCAAGTGGACGGAGTGGCAGGCGGACGGAGCGGACGGCAGCGGCAAGCGGACGGAGCGGCAAGTGGACGCGGAGTGGACGGCAGGGCAAGCGAACGGCAGGGCAGGCGGACAGGATTGACGGGAAGTGAAAGCGGACCTGAATCCCCGGCAGATTTTGCGCCGCGGATTTTCAGTGCCGTTATATGCCATAGGCTCTACGGATTTTGAGCCCCGCAGGTGAGTCTCTCAGCGGGAATTGCTATATTGTCAATCCTTATCAGCCAGCGCAAATGAAGCAGGTGCGCATCACAGTCATTCGCAGGGCCAGGTACGACGACCTGTCGGCCCTGTACGAAAACCCTCAGGACTCCCCCTGCACGATGCGGGAGGGGCAGAGCTTCGTCTCCGTGGGCGGAGAGAAGCCGGAGGGTATGTGCGGGAGCGCCTGGGAGACTCTGGCCCCGTTCGTGGGGGAACTCGCCCGGGGTGGCGGAGATTTCTACGGAGGATGGATGAAGAACCCGCACTCCGCCCTGCTCTCCTGCAACGACGGTTTCCGCCCTGTAAGCTTCCTCATAGAGACAATAGAGTAACAATAGGTCAGACATAGAGCGGGCCAGGTGGGGATATTTCCGGGCAAAATCTTCCCTACCTGGAGACAGCACCCGCCGCAGAAGGGCGTCCAGGGCGTCCGCCTAATCCAGGTAGGGAATAAAACCGCCAAAATCTTCCCTACCTGGACGGAATGGACGGCGCGGCAAGCGGACGGGATGAACTGCGTGACAAACGGACGCAGCGGCAAGTGGACGGAGTGAACGGCAGGGCAAGCGGACGGAGCGGCAAGTGGACGCGGAGTGAACGGCAGGGCCAGCAGGACGGAGTGGACGGCAGGGCCAGCAGGACGGAGTGGACGGCAGGGCAAGCGAACGGCGTGACAAGTATTTACTCAGCCAAGAGGTCCTTCAGGACGGCAACACGGTTCTTAAAGGCCTCAACGGCTTTGAGGCCGCTGCGGTCAAGGCCCTTGATGTTTTCTCCGCAATCCACGCAGAACTCGACGTCAGGGTAGTTCTTTCTGTATGAACCGGACCGGCCACCGAAAATACGATGGTTATTTGCTATTTCTTGATCAGGACTTTCCAGCGGCCAGCCTTACGGCCTTCGATACGGAGAAGATACCCATTCTTCCTGAGCTGAGATAATTGATACTTGAGGCCTTCCAGCTTTAAGCCTGCACGAGCCGCAATTTCTTCTCTTTTCAGGTAAGGATCATCTGAAAGGATGTCGAGTATTGTTTGAGCTGTAGCACCCAGTTTCTTTGGTGTGGAGTTTTCGTCCTTTTGGGTGGTCTTTGGTGTGGAGTTTGCGTCCTTTAGGGTAGTATTTCCTATCTTTGGTGTGGATTCCTGGTCAATAATGCGTTGAAAATCCGCATCAGTCCTGCCATAGAGGACACTGTACACCGTGGTGAAGAAGGAAGATGCATCTGACTCGAAAGTCGGCGCGAGGTCTCTGCTGTAAAGGCGCAGCTCAGAGGTATGCGTGGTAATCTTTTGGAAGCCAGAGCCACGTTTCTCCATCAGGTCCAGTTGGGTGAAGACATCAGCAATGATGGGGTTGCGCCGCTTGGACGGGACCTTAAGGATATCGCGGTCCTGAATCCTGGTACCATCGAACATCCCGCCAGGAGAATAGAATTCGATGCGGTTGTCGTAGATGTCCACGTGGACTTCACTGCCAACCTCGGTCATATCACGATGGATGAGGTGGTTCACGCAGCACTCAAGGATGGCGCGGTCGTCGTATTCCGGGAAGTTGAGGCGGTAGTCCGGAAGTTTGAACCAGCGCTTCGCCGTGTTGGACTTAATGAAACCGGTCATCATCTTGAGCAGGTAAAGCAGATTGCCACTATACTCAGCGTCGTTGATGGCATCGGTCTTCGTGAGTCCATCCCAGCGGGTACAGAAAACACGTGACTGATAGACATTGCAATTGTCCGAGAAGAGCAAGCCTCCGTTGGTGAGGGTATCATCCTCCATCACGAGACCCCAGGACACAGTGTATTTATCGTCCCATTGAAGGCGGGTTCTCTCGTGGTATTCGTTAGCAAGCATCTTGAAGCTGTGCTTGGAAAACTTCTCTTGGGAGGGAAGGGCATCCCAGCTGCGGTTCGTCCCTTTGAGCACCAGGTTCAGAAGTTGGCGTGAAGAGGCTTGCTTGCTTTCGTTTCCGGAGCGGACATAGGCCTGCCGGGATCCATCCAGAAAGAGGTAATAAGGCGTGGACCGGCCGGGCTTGACCATCAGTTCCAGGATCTTGTTGCCGTTTCGGTCCTCTGCCGGCGTGAGCGTCCATTCCGGAAGCGGATCCAAGTGGGTATTGATTTTCTCGCTTATAAAGTCGGAATCTGCCCGGATGTCTTTGAGACCGGTGACGATGCCGTCGTTGGACACACCAAAGTATAAGACTCCGCCTTCCGTGTTTGCGAAAGCGCTGACACTCTTGAGCCAGTGACGGATCTTCTTGCGCTCCAATTCATCCTTGAAGTCGTAAGCCGTACACTCGGATATGAGTTTGTTCCCCAGAATCTTCATAAATCAGTATGTTTCGATTACAAATTTAACATTTTATTTCCGTAATCCTCCCGGACTCCGTGGAGGCCGCCGCCGAGACCAACTCCGACTGGAGCGCCTTCAAGAGCTTCTAGGGAAGGGGCTTTCGTCTCTCGTAGCCGTTTAGGGGGCTGGTTAAAAAGTATTTAGGCCTGCCCACCTTTTAGGCAGCTGCCGTCCATCCCGGAGGCCTTATTATGGACGGGAGGCGCAAAACCTGACCGCCGTCCATCCTGAAGCCCGAATCGTGGACGGGAGGGCAAGCGGACAGAATGAACGGCAGCGGCAAGCGGACGGAGCGGCAAGTGGACGCGGAGTGAACGGCAGGGCAAGCGAACGGCAGGGCAGGCGGACAGGATTGACGGGAAGTGAAAGCGGACCTGAATCCCCGGCAGATTTTGCGCCGCGGATTTTCAGTGCCGTTATATGCCATAGGCTCTACGGATTTTGAGCCCCGCAGGTGAGTCTCTCAGCGGGAATTGCTATATTGTCAATCCTTATCAGCCAGCGCAAATGAAGCAGGTGCGCATCACAGTCATTCGCGGTTGCAAAAGTACCGCCCGCATCTTACAGGGAGGTTACGGGCCGGTTACATTTTTGTGAAATATTATATTAAATTTGTGGACACTGTGATGATATGACTATGTCCAGAACCATAACTCTCCTGCTTCTCGCCGCGATGTCCCCGGCGCTGCTGCACGCACAGGGCGGCGCCCCGACCCCGGCCATCGTCCCCGAACCCGCTCATATACAGATGGCCAAGGGCAGCCTGCGGGCCGCTGGAGCGGTGTTCAAATGCGACCCGGGCATCGACTCGATCTCGCTCGGAGCGGTCAGCCGCTTCGCCGCTAGACTCTCGCTGACGAGTGGCAGGACTAGCAGCGTCTCCACCCCGATCGGGCTTCAGTCCGTGGTGGCCGACGGCTCGGTCAAGGGATTCGTGTTCCTCCGGGACGGCAGGCTCTCCGAGGGCGAATACAGCATCAGCATAGGCCACAAGGCCGCCCTCGTCCGCTCCGGCAGCACGGAGGGCTTCCTCTGCGCGGTGCAGACCCTCAAGCAGATGCTCCCCGCCGCCATCTATGACGAGAAGACGAGCGAACGGGAGAAGTGGTCCCTGCCCTGCTGCGAGATCAGTGACAGGCCACGGACAGCGGAGCGCGGACTCAGGCTCGACAGCAGCACCGAGTTCTGGAGCGTGGAGCAGATCGTGGGGCTGCTCGACGATATGGCGAAATATAAGTTCAACCGCCTGCTCTGGCACATCGCGGACGGCGAGGGCTGGAGGATGGAGATAAGCGCATATCCGCTCCTCGCCCAGGCGGCGGGATACCGGATGCAGGACGGGGTGCGCTACGGCGGCTACTACACCAGGGAGGACATCCGGGCGGTGGTCCGCCACGCTGAGAGTCTGGGCATCAGCATAATACCGGAACTCTGCATCGAGGGCCGGATAGTCAGCGACAGGGAACTCCGCCCGGCGGGGATTCAGCCGGAGGCGTTCCTGGACCGGATAGTGAAAGAGACGTCCACCCTCTTCCCGGGAGGCGGCGTCAGCCTGCGGGACGAGGAATATCCCGGAACGCAGGGAGTCCTGGCGAGCTACGGCAAGACCCCGGCGGGAGAGGACGCGCTCGCCTGGCCGGAGGTGAAGCCGGGAGAGACGACACGCATCGGGGAGATGGCGGGGAAAGTATGGTAAACTCTTAAAACCAAGATAATGTACGATCTGGCAATCATAGGCGGCGGCCCTGGCGGGTACGTAGCCGCAGAGAGGGCCGGCGCGGCCGGACTCAAGGTAGTGCTCTTCGAGAAGAACTCGCTCGGAGGAGTCTGCCTCAACGAGGGATGCATCCCCACCAAGACGCTGCTCTACAGCGCCAAGGTCTATAACTATGCCGCGAACGGCAAGCGCTACGGAGTCCGCACCGAGGGGGCCGGCTACGACTACGCCGAGTTCATCTCCCGCAAGGACAGGGTGGTGAGGAGGCTCGTCGCGGGCGTGAAAGCCGCGATGAAGGCGGGCGAGGTGGAAGTCGTCGCCGCAGAAGCCTACATCGGGGGACGCGACGCGGAGGGCTTCTGCATCTCCGCCGGCGGCGAGAGCTACAAGGCCGCCAGACTGCTCATCTGCGCGGGGTCGGAAGCCGCAATCCCGCCGCTCCCGGGCTTCAGCAATGACAACGAAACCATCGTGACCAACCGCGAGATACTCTCCCTCAAGGAGCAGCCGGGCGAGCTGGTGGTCATCGGCGGAGGCGTGATCGGGATGGAGTTCGCCGCGTTCTTCAGCAGCCTCGGCACAAGGGTGACCGTGGTCGAGATGCTGCCCAAGATACTCGGCCCGCTCGACGACGAGATCAGCGCGATGCTCCAGAAGACCTACGCCAAGCGCGGGGTCAGCTTCCGCCTCGGCTGCAAGGTGACCGGCATAGAGGGCAACACCGTCGTGTACGAAGACCCGGAGGGACAGATATGTCGCGTCAGCGGGGACAGGATCCTCGTCTCCGTGGGCCGCAGAGCCAGGCTGGACGGCTACGGGCTGGAGAATCTCGGGCTGGAGATGACTCTCGCCCGCAGCGGCAGGCCGTGCGGGATCAAGGTGGACGGCAGGATGCGCACCTCCGTCCCGGGAGTCTATGCCGCGGGCGACGTGACCGGCTTCTCGATGCTCGCGCACACCGCCTCCCGCGAGGGCGAGGTGGCGGTGGCCGACATCCTCGGCAAGGAGGACAGTATGCGCTACGACGCTATCCCGGGAGTGGTCTACACCAACCCGGAAGTGGCCGGAGTCGGCCTCACCGAAGAGCAGGCCAAGGCTTCCGGCAGAGAATATGAGGTCCTCAAGCTGCCTATGGCTTATTCCGGACGCTTCGTCGCGGAGAACGAGGGCGGCGAGGGCATCTGCAAGATGATCGTAGGCAAGGAGCGGCACGAAGTGCTCGGCGTGCATATGCTGGGCAACCCGTGCTCCGAAATCATCCACAGCGCCTGCATCGCCATCGAGACGGGAATGACGGCGGAGCAGCTCAGGAAAGTGGTGTTCCCGCACCCGTCCGTGTCCGAAATCATCAGGGAGACGGCGTTCACGATATGACAACATACTGTATATGAAAAGATTACTGTTTACCTTGACAGTGGCGGCGCTCTGCCTGCCGCTCAGTGCCGGAGCCTCCGGGGAGGAAGCGCGGCTGCTCAGATTTCCCGCCGTGGGCGGAGACAATATAGTCTTCTGCTACGCCGGCAACCTCTACCGGGTCGGCATCAACGGCGGCGCTGCCGTGAAGCTCACCTCCGATGTGGGCTATGAGTGTTTCCCGAAAATATCCCCGGACGGCAGGACGGTCGCATTCACCGGCCAGTACGACGGCAACACCGAGGTATATACCATCCCGATCGAGGGCGGCGAACCGCGCAGGCTCACCTATTCCGCTCTCGTGGACCGGGACAAGGTGGGAGAGCGTATGGGCCCGAACAATATCGTGATGGGCTGGACTCCGGACGGCACGAAGGTCATCTATCGCAGCAAGCAGTACTGCTTCAGCGGACTGCGCGGCACGCTCTGCCTCGTCAGCGCGGAGGGAGGCACCCCGGAGATCATCCCTACCTCCGAGGGCGGCTTCTGCTCGTTCTCGCCTGACGGGAGCAAGCTCGCGATGAACAGGATGTTCCGCGAATTCCGCACCTGGAAATACTACCGTGGCGGGCAGGCCGACGACATCTGGATCAACACGGTCGGCACCGCCAAGCTGGAGAAAATCACCGACAACGACGCGCAGGACATCTTCCCTATGTGGGTCGGCGACGAGATCTACTACCTCTCCGACCGCGACAGGACGATGAATCTCTTCGTCTACGACACCCGTACCGCGCAGACCCGCAAGGTCACCGACTTCAGCGAATACGACTGCAAGTTCCCGGCAAGCTCCTCCGGATATATAGTCTTCGAGAACGGGGGCTACATCTACAAATACGACGTCCACAAGGGGGGCAGGGCCGAGAAGGTCAGCATCAGCCTCACGGACGACGACATCTTCAGCCGCAGCGAATACCGCAAGGTCGGGGGATCCATCCGCAGCCTGAGCCTCTCCCCGGACGGGAAGAGGGTGCTTGCGGTGGCGCGCGGCGACATCTACTCCCTCCCTGCGGAGAAAGGCCCGGTCTACAACATCTCCCGCTCCCCTCAGTCGCACGAGAGAGGCGCGGACTGGAGTCCGGACGGAAGCCGCATCGCCTGGGTGTCGGACATCAGCGGAGAGTACCAGATCTACACCGCCCCGTCCGACAATATGACCGCCGCGAAGTGCCTGACTTCCTTTGAGAACGGCTACCCGGACCTGTTTGACTGGAGTCCGGACGGGAGCAAGCTCTACTTCGGCACCGAGAAGCGCGACATCTACGAACTCGACGTCAACACGGGTTCTCTGGAGCGCATCCTCACCAGCGAGCTGAGCGGCTTCCGCTCGTTTATCCTCTCCCCTGACGGGAGCTGGGCCGCCTACACCACCTCCCTGCCGAACAGGGTGAGCGCGGTCTATCTCTACGACATCAAGGCACGCAGGAGCTACCAGGTCACCGACCGATGGTACGACGCGGGTTCGCCGCTTTTCTCCCGCGACGGTAAGTATCTCTTCTTCACCTCTTCGCGCGACTTCAACGCGCAGTATTCGAGCGTGGAGTGGAATGCGGGCTACAGGGTGCAGGACTACGTGTTCGTCCTGCCTCTCGCCGCGTCCACCGCCAACCCTCTGACCCTGTCTTCCGACGAATATTCCCCGGAGAAGCCGGCGGACGCCGAGAAGCCGGCGAAGTCTTCCGACAAGAAGGGCAAGGCCTCCGCGAAGAAGACCCCCGACGCCCCGGCGGCGATGAGAGTCGATATCGGGGGAATGGGTCAGCGCATCACCGCCCTGCCTCTGCCTGCGGGACGCTACCGCCTCATCCTCAGCAAGGACGACAAGCTCTACTACAGCAGCATCGCCAACGGGCAGGGGATGAAAGTGCTGGACCTCAAGACACTGAAGACTTCCGACGGCACTCCTGAAGTTCCGCTTCTCGTCACGCCGGACGCGCAGAAAGCCCTCGTGAGGGCCGACGGAGCGTATAAGGTCGTGAACTTCGGCTCTCCTGCGGGCAAGGCCGCCGCAGTGCCGACCGACGAGATGGATATGACGGTGGACCACAAGGCGGAGTGGAAGCAGATATTCGACGAGAGCTGGCGCATCACCCGCGACGGATTCTATGTGGAGAATATGCACGGGGTGGACTGGAATCACATCCACGACAAATATGCCGAGATGCTGCCTTATGTCAACCACCGTGACGACCTCACCTACCTCATCGGCGAGATGATAGGCGAACTCAATGTGGGCCACGCCTACATCACCTCCGGCGAGAGCCCGGAGATCTCCCGCATCAAGACCGGTCTGCTCGGCGCACAGTACAGCAGGGACGGGAAGACGGGCGCGTTCAGAATCGAGAAAATCTTCCGGGGGGCCGACTGGGACGCAGCTCTCAAGTGCCCGCTGCGCGCACCGGGAGTGGACGCCAAGGTCGGAGAGTATATAGTGGAAGTCAACGGCATAGCGGCGGGGGATCTCAGCGACATCGGCCAGGCGCTCATCGGCAAGGTCGGGGTCACGGTGTCCGTCAAGATAGCCTCCGGCGCTGACGGGGCCGGCGCACGCACGGTCTATGTGGAGCCTGTCGGGAGCGAGATACAGCTCGCCTACTACGAGTGGGTTCAGAACAACATCGAGAAGGTGGATGCTCTCTCCGGCGGAGAGATCGGCTACATCCACATCCCGGATATGAGCGTGGAGGGACTGGATATGTTCACCAAACTCTTCTATACCCAGCTCGACAAGAAGGCCCTCATCATCGACGACCGTATGAACGGCGGCGGCAACGTGTCGCCTATGATACTTGAGCGCCTCCAGCGCGAAGTGTACCGTATGAGTATGTACCGCAACGGCAGCAACCTCCCTGTGCCTAACGAGGCGTTCTACGGCCCGAAGGTCTGCCTCATCGACAAGTATTCCTCCTCCGACGGCGACCTCTTCCCTTACGGCTTCCGCAAGCTCGGGCTCGGCAAGCTCATCGGCAAGCGCTCCTGGGGCGGGATAGTGGGCATCTCCGGCTCCAAGCCGTTCGTGGACGGGCAGGATATGCGCACCCCGTTCTTCACTTCGTATTCGACGGAGGGAGAGTGGATTATCGAGGGACACGGAGTGGATCCGGACATCGAGGTGGACATCAACCCGTTCGAGGACTACCTCGGCAAGGACGCCCAGCTCGAGAAGGCGGTGGAAGTGCTCAAGGAAGAGCTCAAGAGCTACAAGCCGCTCCCTCCTACCCCGGCAGCCCCGGTCAAGAACAGATAAGGAGCTCGCAGAGCTCCTCCGCGCTCACCCCGGGCAGGTAGTCCTGCACGCGCACGGCTCTCAGCGCCTCCGCGACGGCCTCCCTCCCGAAACGCACTCCGGTGAGCGCGGAGGCGAGCTGCGAAGCAGGCCGGTCGCCGATGAAGTCGCCGGAGAATTCCAGCGCGGCTATCCTCCCTCTGTCTATCTTGATCCCGACCTCTACCGTGCCGCAGGCGAACTTTGCCCTGCGGCGGAAGTCGGCTTCGCGGGAGTGGCCGTAGATCCAGTCCCAGCTGGCGAACTTCTCCTCCGCGATGCGCCTCACCCGGGCGATGTCATCCCCGGAGAGGGGCATCTGCGAGTCTCCGTCAGAGAGTATCTCGTGCAGGGCCGCCTGCAGCTCGTCCAGGGAGGCGAACTGCGGCAGATAGTCCTTCAGATTGGCCACCCTTGAGCGCACAGAGGCTATGCCCTTGGCCTCCATCTTGGAGCCCGGAGCGTCGAGCACCCGCGTCAGGGTATCGATGTCCACGTCGTACATCAGAGTCCCGTGGACTATCTCGCGGTCGTGCCACACCCTGCGGGCATAGCCGGAGACCTTGCGCCCCTCCACGAATATGTCGTTGCGTCCGCTGACCTCGGCGGGCACTCCGAGGCTGCGCAGCGCGGCGGCGAAAGGTTCGGGACTCACGGAGCGCCCGATGAAGGTGTAGTTGAGATTCTGCAGGTCGTGATAGACGGCCCCGCCCCCGGTGACGCGCCGCGCGAGGGTGATGCCGTGTGAGTCGAGATAGTCGAGGTTGACCTCGCTGTAGGCGTTCTGGTTGAGTCCTATGATGACCGACGGGCGGTTCCTCCAGAGGAAGAAGAAATCCTCGCCGGAGCGGTACTGCTGCAGGCAGTACTCGTCAAAGGCCAGGTTGAAATGCGGGTCGGTGGACGAGTTGACTGCGAAGCGCATCGCCGGACTACATCTCGTTGCCCACTTTGCGCGCGCGCTCCGGCTTGTCGAGGTTGATGCCGTCGCTGACGGCGACCTCTACCAGCACGTTCCAGCCGGCGCAGAGATAGACATAGTTCTGCATATCTCCCGCATCCGGGACTACTATGGTGCGCTCGAACGGGGTCTGCCCGGTGTCGATGGCGACGGTGTGCACGCCCGCTCCCCCCATCACTGAGATGAATTTCTCGTACTCGCTCTCCAGAGGGTTGATTATGAACACTATATCCCCCTCCTGCATCACTTCCTCGATGCCGTGTACGGCGTAAGTGCCCTCAAGGAAGTCGCTCTTGCGGCGGGTGATTTCGTTGGTCTTGAGGGTCAGTTCTTCGGCCACTCCGTCGTTGCGTCCGCTGAAGTAGACGGTGTGCGCCCCCTTGACCCAGCCGACGATTTCTGACGGAATCGGCTGCGTCAGTGCGCTCTCTATCTTCTCGGGCAGACCGGCGAGGGCGGACTTCATATCCCTGCCTGCGAGGCTCCAGAATATGGACTCGCAGAAGAGTCCCTGCTCGACCACGCTCTTGGTGGCGGCCACGGCCTCCTCCCAGCCGCATCCCAGCACCTGTCCCCGGGTGCAGACGTTCTCTATCGGGGTGTCGGGATTGGCGCTCAGCGAGTAGAGCTCGCGGTGGCCCTGCTCCTTGAGCTTCCGAGCGAGGGCGAGAGCCTCCTTGGTCCTGCCGGAGTTGGAGTCCACCAGCACGGTGTAGCCGCCCAGTTCGTACTCGGCTGCCTGGCGTGCGCCCTCGAGCTGCACATCGACGGCAAGTCCCCAGCCCAGAGACCTGCGGCGGGCGTTCTTGGCCGGCATAATGCGGGACGAACCCTCTCCGGAAAACATTATCCGTCCTGTCTTCCTGACGGAGTCGGCGACGAAGTCGGCGCAGGCGGGGTCAAATCTCTCCACCGTGGGCACGGTGCCCATCATCTCCCGGACAAGATTGAATTCCGAGTATTTCTTCTCTTTAAGATTCATAGATACTATAATTGGTGTTTCAGTTCGGAAAGCGACTTCAGGCACTCTTCGGTGCGGCTGCGGATCTGCCGGATGAAGCTGTTGTCCTCCAGCGGTCCGATGGCCGCAATCATCTCCTCCCCGCTGCGATAGGTGGCGCGGCGGAAGGGGTTGAGATAGTCCTTGCGGCGGGTCTCGAAGACCTGCTCGTCGATGTGCTTCTGTATGCGCTCCTCGTCGGCAACCGCCCGTCTCCAGGACGCCGCGTCGAGCTGCGCCACTCCGTAATAGGCTGCAAGGCATTGCAGCGAGTGGGTCAGTTTGTCCTGAGGATAGCGGGCCCAGACTTCATTGTAGCGTCCGTGTATGGCATTCCAGTCAGGGAGGACTCCGGAGCGTATGTCAGCGCGGAGCGCATCCACGTCGGACTCCTTCATCAGCTGCCCGCCGAGGTTGACCCAGACGCGCTTGCGCTCTCCTCCGGAAAGCGGCGAGAGCGACGACAGCGTCGTGTCCGGACGGGCCGCCAGATACCTCATCACATTGAGCATCGCGTAGTGCACGAGCATATCGCCGTAGGCCCGGTAGGCCTTGCGGGGATGCCGGATGACCACCTTGCGGGAGCTCTTCTCCGCACCCTCTCCGCAGACGGTCAGCCCGTCGAGCAGCGACGCATCGCCCCCGAGCAGCTCCGCACCCCTGGCGCGAAGCTCTTCAGTCCCAATCTTCGAGACATCCTCGCCCCTGGAGCGGAGATATGCCTTGGCCGTCCACTCCTCGAGGAGGGCGCGCCCCTCGATCACCTCCTCCATACTGTCCGGCGCGAATGTGTCGAACTCGATGTTCTGGGTCCTGGTGACGCGCTTGTCGCGGGTCTGGTACTTCCAGCTGTTGCGGGCGAGCGCATACATATTGTAGAGCCACCAGAATGCAGGCAGGATCTCCAGGCATCCCTCCGACTCGTTGTTGCTCACCATACTGAAAGGCAGCCTGATATGCATCTCGGCAGGGTATGCGCCCTTGGCGAGCAGGACATAGGAGGCGAATACGGAGGAGTGCTTGACGGAGGTGCACAGGCCCGGCCAGAATCCGCGCCCCGCCACGACCTCGTTGTCGTTGGCGCGGCTGTTGTGGTTGGAGCCGATGGTGGCCCCGGCGGCCAGGTTGGTCTGTCCCTGCAGGCAGGAGGCGATGAGGAACGAATTGTTGTGGTGCTGCTCGTGCGCCGGGAAGATGAGATTGTTGAGCACCTCGCAGCAGGAGATGGTGCTGTTGTCGCCCAGCACCGAGTCGATGACCCGGGCCCCGTATTTGAGGTTGCAGTTGGTGCCGACCACGAACTTGACCGCGGTGCAGCCGTAGAATATGCGGCTGCCATAACCCACTATGCCGTTGACCAGTATGACGTTCTCCCCTATCTGGGACGGTTCGCTCTCCGAGGAGTTGATGGTGATGTTCTTGAGCTTGCTCGCACCCTTGATGTAGCAGCACGGGCCGATCTGGACGTCCTTGATAATCTCGGAAGTCTTGATGACGCAGCCTTCGCCGACGGTACCGTAGTAGCCCCGGTGATGGTCCACGCACGCCTGTGTGATGCTGCGCAGACGCTCCTGCAACTCCTTATCGTCCACATACTTGCCCCAGAGGTAGGCATCTGCGGTGGTCATCCCGTTGAAGGGATACACGGCCCTCGTGCCGGTCTCGTTCATAATCTCCAGCCGAACCCTGACGCTCTCGCTCTCCCCGTCCTTGATCACGCCGTTGCCGAACTTGGCGTGGTCGGTGGTGCACATCTCGTGGATGTTGAAGAGCATACAGCGGTCGCCGATGATGTAGTGGCTGAGGTAATGCACGTCGTGGATGGCGCAGTCGTCGCCTATGTCGCAGGAGTGGATGGACGAGTTGGTGATGCCGACCGGCAGCCTGAGGTCGTGGAACTGGAGCCCCTGGTCGGAGACGCGGCCTATGCGGACGGTGCCGTAGAAATTGTTGTTCTTGAGCATCCGGGGGATGAACTCGTCGGTGACCCAGATGGTATCCCAGCTCGAAGCGGTGTTGTCGTTCTTGACGAGCCTCTCTATCTCGTCGCTGGTCAGATGTCTCCAGCCGCCGCTCGGGGCGTGCACCTGACGGTTGCGGATATAGTATTTGTCTTCACCCTCGGGGAGAAAGGACGGGTCGATCCAGCCGTTCACCAGTTTCTCCGGTGGGAGCACTGTCACCTTTTCCATAAGCAAGTATGATTATTACGCAAATATATACAAAATGTTCCCGTTTCACAACGGGAACATTCAGCAATTCTAACCTAAAATTAAACCTATGAAAAAACTATTCGGTGCGAATATAACGAATATTCTGCTAAAAACAAGCATTTTTCCCAAAAAAATCATTCACCCTTTTCGTCAAGCTTGACGGTGATGATCTTGACGTCCTGGAGCGGGCAGTCGCGGGAGTCGGTCTCCACTGCGGCAATCTTGTCGATGACGTCCAGTCCCTCGACGGTCTCGCCGAAGACGGTGTAGTCGCCGTCAAGCTGCGCGCAGTGAGCCGCGTCCTGGACGATGTAGAACTGCGAGCCGGACGACTCCTTGAGCGGGTTGGCGGCATCTCCGCGCCTTGCGGCGGCGAGAGCGCCCTTCTTGTGGGTGTACTCCGGGACGAACTCGGCAGGCACGTTGTAGTCCGGTCCGCCGGTGCCGAAACGGCCTTTGTTGGCAGGGTCCCTGCTGAGCGGGTCGCCCGCCTGAATCATAAATCCGTTGATGACACGGTGGAAGAGAATCCCGTCGTAGTACTTCTCCAGCGCGAGTTTCTCGAAGTTCTCGCGATGCTTCGGGGTCTTGGCATAGAGCTTGACCTTGATCACGCCGAGACTTGTGATGATGTCGAATACCGGTTCTTCCGGGAGCTGTGCGATTTTGTCCATTATTCTTTGGCTTTCTTGTGCTGCCGCGAGTGAGTCTGCGGTGGCCTGCTCTGCGGCTTTACGGGCCTGCTCTTCGGCTTTACGGGCCTGTTCTTCCGCCTTTCCGGCGTTGTTGCCGCAGCTGCAGACAAGGGCGGCGACTCCCAGGCAGCAGAGAGTTAAAATGATTGTGCGTTTCATATCTTTGTGTGTTTTGAGTGTCTGAAGGAGAGCAGCCTGCGGGCGAGCGGAAGGCAGTAGAGGCAGAGCAGCAGGGTGTTGATCGCGAGCGTCACGGCGGTCGGCAGCCCCGGGAAGAGGCGGCCCGGCAGCAGCGAGACGGCATAGAGCAGCGCGGCGACGGCCACATAGCGGGCTATAGTCCCGTAGTCGTAAGGGACGGGGAATCTGCGCCGTCCGAGAGCCCAGCTGAGCAGCATCGCAGTACCGTAGCCGGCAAATCCGCCCCAGGCGCAGGCCCAGTAGCCGATGCGCGGCACGAAGATCACATTGACGGCAATCATCACGGCGGCCCCGGCGGCGCTTATTATCGCGCCCCACCAGGTCCTGTCGCTGAGCTTGTACCAGAACGAGAGGTTGAAATACACCCCCATAAAAATCTCCGCCGCCATCACCACCGGCACGACCCCGAGACCCTCCCAGTAGGAGCGGCCCACGAAGTACTTGAGCAGCGGCATATAGAAGCTCACCGCGAGGAAGGCGAGCAGGGTGAAGATGACGAAGTACTTCATCCCGTCGGCAAGGGTCTGCGGGCTGTTGCGCTCCGCCCCCGAAGAGAAGACTATCGGCTCATAGGCATAGCGGAACGCCTGGGTCAGCAGCGACATTATCATCGCAATCTTGACGCAGGCCCCGTAGATGCCGAGCTGCACCATCCCTTCCTCGCCGCTCATCAGATGCGGGAAGAGTATCTTGTCGGCGACCTGGTTGAGGATGCCGATGAGGCTGAGCAGCAGCAGAGGCCAGGTGTAGGAGAGCATACGCCGGCACAGGGCGCGGTCGAAGCCGTAGCGTATGCCGCGGATCTCCGGGACGAAAGCGAGCATCACCATCGAGGTGCAGAGCAGATTGGCGAAGAATATCAGCCCGACTCCGCCATTGAATCGCTCATAGATACCCTCCAGGGCGGGAATCTTGTCGAAGACGAGGAATATGAGCAGATTGAGCAGGATGCTCGGGATGATGTAGGCGAACTTGAGGGCCATAAAGCGCAGCGGCTTGTGGAGCTGGCGCAGACGGCTGAACATTATGGCCTGGAACGCGTCCAGAGCCGTGATGAGAGCGAAGCAGCCTATATACTCGGGGTGGTCGGCATAGCCCATCGCCGCCGAAACGGGATGCAGGAAAGCGAATACCAGCAGCAGAAACGCCAGCCCGACTCCGCCCACCATACGCAGGGCGGTGCTGTAGACCATCCGCCCGTCCTCGTCCTCCCGGCTGCCGAAGCGGAAGAGGGTGGTCTCCATCCCGAAGGTGAGCAGGGCGAGGAAGAGGGCAGTGTAGGCGTAGAGGTTGGTGACTATGCCGTAGCCTCCGCTGCCGGCGGCAATCTTGTAGGTGTAGAGCGGCACGAGCAGGTAGTTGAGAAACCTGCCCACTATGCTGCTCAGCCCGTAGATGGCCGTGTCCTTGGCTAACGACTTGAGGTTCATATGCTGCGCGGCAATTCGAATACTTCCATCCCCCGCAGTCCCCCGTCCTCTATCCGGAAGCGGAGCGCCGTCCGCACCAGCTGCCAGCCCTGAAGCCCGGCGGCCCCGGGGTTGATGTAGAGCAGGTCGCGGGAGTCGTCGCGCATCAGCTTGAGGATGTGCGAATGTCCGCAGACAAAGATGTCCGGACGGTAGCTGTCAAGCAGTTCCGCGGCCCTTGCGGGATAGTGTCCCGGCGAGCCTCCGATATGCATCATCAGCACTTTCAGCCCCTGCTCCTCAAAGCAGCGGAATTCGGGACACTCGTAGCGGATGTCGAGCCCGTCGCAGTTGCCGTAGACCCCCACGAGCGGCTTGAATGCGGCGATCTCCCGAAAGAAACCTACGCCGCCCCCGAAGTCCCCGGCGTGCCATATCACGTCCACCGGCTCAAGGAACTTCCTGAAGCCGTCGCTGAATACTCCGTGAGTGTCGCTGATGAGCCCGACGTACATTTTATTCCTTTCCGGCGAGGTGTTTCTCCCAGGCCCAGGCCGCGGCGAGGGTGGCGTCCACGCTGCGAGCGGCTTTCCAGCCCAGCTCGCGCTCCGCAAGGGAAGGGTCGGCCCAGACTGCGGTGACGTCGCCCGCCCGGCGCGGAGCGAACTTCCACTTGAGCCTGACTCCGTTGACCCTCTCGAAAGAATTGATGAGCTCCAGCACGGATACCGGACGGCCCGTGCCGATGTTGAAGATCTCGTATCCGCTCTTCATCTCTCCGCCGATCATCCTCGACACCGCGCACACGTGCGCCTTGGCGAGGTCCACGATGTCGATATAGTCCCGCAGGCAGGTGCCGTCGGCGGTCGGGTAGTCGTTGCCGAAGACCGAGAGGCACTCCCGCTTGCCGATGGCGGTCTGGGTGATGAAAGGCACGAGGTTGTTCGGGACTCCGCGCGGCAGTTCGCCGATGAGGGCGGACGGGTGCGCCCCGATAGGGTTGAAGTATCGCAGGGCTATGCCCTTGAGTCCCGGGTAGGCGCGGACGCTGTCGCGCAGGATGTCCTCGCAGATCTGCTTGGTGTTGCCGTATGGCGAGGTGGCGCTCTGGCGCGGAGACTGCTCAGTCACAGGCAGCTGCTCCGGCTCGCCGTAGACCGTAGCGGAGGAGCTGAAAAGGACGTTGCACCCCCCGTGCTCCCGCGCGGCGTCGATGATGTTGACGAAGGAGAGCAGGTTGTTGCGGTAGTACTTGACCGGGTCGGAGACCGACTCCCCCACTGCCTTGTAGGCCGCGAAGTGGATCACTGCGTCTATCTTATGGTCGGCGAAGAGCTTGCGCACGGCTGCCATATCGCAGAAGTCCATCTTTATCAGCGGGAGCTCCCTGCCGACTATCCGGCATACGCCCCGGTAGTTGGTCTCGTCGCAGTTGGACATATTGTCGGCTATGACCACATCGTAGCCGGCCCCGACAAGCTCCACGGTGACGTGGCTTCCGATAAATCCGGCGCCGCCGGACACAAGTACAGTTTTCTTCATTGTATCAAGTTTACATTAACGAGATACAAAGATGCGACTTTTTTCCGACAATCAGAAGACTATCTCCCCGCCCCTGTAGAAGTCGAGAAGCCTAGTCTGGAAGAGGCACTCGTAGCGGGCCTTGAGGTGCTCGGACTCGGAGCGGAACCAGCTGTTCTTGGCGTCGTTGTAGTCGGTGACGCTGGCCTTGCCGTTGAGGTATTTCTGCTCGGTGAGGGAGTAGTGCTGCTCCGCGCTGCGGGCGGACTCCGCGCTGCTGGAGTACTTGGCCTGCGAGGCCACGGCGTTGTAATAGGCCTGCTGTATCTCCTTGTAGAGGCTCTTCTTGACGCTCTCCAGCTGAAGCTGCGCGGTGCTGCGGCTGATCTGCGCGATGCGGACGGAGTTGCGGGTGGAGAAACGGGAGAACACCGGAACGCTCAGCGAGAGTCCGACATACTGGCTGAAGTTGTTGCGCAGCTGCTCTCCGAAGCTCGGGGAGCTGATGTTGGAGGTCGTGTAGTAGTTGGTGCCGATGCCGCCGCTGAGCGAGAGGCGCGGCAGGTAGCCGCCCCTGGCCTTGTCGATGCTGACGGCGGCGGATTCGAGCCGGAGTTCCGCCGCCTGCACGGAAGGTCTCGCCTCCAGCGCGGAGGCGTATATCTCCTCCGGAGACATCAGCAGCTGAAGCTCAAGGCCGGACACATCGGGGCTGACGACCTCGAAGCCTTCCGGAGAAGGGAGTTCGAGCAGCTGGGTGAGATCGAGCTTGCTGAGGACGAGGCTGTTGGCGGCCTGGGTCTCGCTGAGCCTGCTCTGCGCAAGGGTGGCCCGCTGGGCGGAGACGTCAGCGTCGCTCGCCTTGCCGGCAAGCCGCTTGGCCTCGACCTGCGCAAGCAGCTCGGCATCGTGTTCGGCCTGCTGCGAGGCCACCTTGAGCAGCTCCTCGTTGTAGAGTATCTGCACGTAGGCCTGAGCCACGGCCACACGGATATCGTCCCGCGCCTTCTCGAGGTCTGCGGTGGCGGAGGCGAGATCGAGCTTGGAGAGCTTGATGCCGTTGGCTATGTCAAAGCCTTGAAAGAGCGGGAGTTCCCCGCCGAGGCTGAATGAGGTCGAGCTGGTGTTGGAGTTGGTGTAGGTGTTGTCGGCGGTGAGTCCGCGCCCGAAGGAGAAGTTCTCCGACGCCGAGGCGCTCACCCCCGGGAGGAAGCGGCTCTTGGCGGTGTTGAGTTCTATCTCTTTCTGCTGCAAGTTGAGGGCGCTCTGCTGTACTGTCAGATTGTGCTCCAGGGCATAGCTGATGCAGTCCCGGAGAGACCACGGCGCGTCCTGCGCCGCAAGCGGCAGGCTGCACAGAGCCGCAAGAGCTGCGGAGACGAGGATGGCTTTCATACGCTACTCGGTTTTGATGACCCTTGGGCCGCGCACTTTGTCGCCCGCCTTGAGGCCGGATTTGATTTCGATGTTGACCCCGTCGCTGAGGCCCGTGGTCACTGCGGTGCGGGTATATTCCGCCTCGGCGGTCTTGAGATAGACATAGGTACTGTCGCCCTCGAAGTCGAGCGTGCTCTCCGGGATGGAGACGACGTCCTGCACCTCCTGCAGCACCACTTCCGCATTGGCGCTGTAGCCGGAGCGTATCCTGTAGCCGTCGCCCGTCTTGACTGCGGCCTTGATCTCGAACTGGTTGGCCCCGTTGCTCTCCACCGCCTTCGGGGAGATGTACTCGAGGGTGGCCTCGGAACTGTAGTCCGGCAGCGCTCCGATGGTGATGAGGATGTTCATCCCCTCGGAGAGCAGACCCACCTCGGTCTCGTCGATGTTGCCGTCGAAGATGAGGTCGGACATATCCGCCACTGTCGCTACGGTGGTGCCGTCGTTCATCGTGTTGGCCTGGATCACGGAGTTGCCGACCTTGACCGGGATGTCGAGGATGAGGCCCGTGATGGTGGAGCGCACGAGGGTTGAGCTCCCGGTGGCATTGGTGGAGGACACGCCGTCACGGATGACTTCGAGAGCGTCCTGCGCCGCCGCCCGCTCCTCCTTGGCCTGATTGTAGGCCTGCACCACCTTGTCGTATTCCTCGGCGCTGACAAGACTCTTGTCGTAAAGGGCCTTCTCCCTCTCGTAGTCGGTCTTGGCCTGCTTGAGGTTGAGTTCGGCGAGCCGCACGCGGGACTCTGCGGAACTCAGCGAAGTCATATCGGGGATCACCTTGAGCTTGGCGATGATCTCGTTCTCCTTGACCTGCTCGCCCGCCTCCTTGTAGAGTTCGGAGATGATGCCGTTGATCTGGGGCTTGATGTTGACCTCGTTGCGCGGCTCGATCTTGCCGGTCACGACTGAAGTCTTGCGTATGGTCGCGACGGTCGCCTCAAGCTCCTGGTACTCGACCTTCTCCGGACGGGACTTGAGGAAGAGGAACACGAAGGTCCCGATGAAAACCACTCCGATAATGGCCAGAATGATGTACTTGAATGCCTTTTTCATATTCTTGCGTGTGTTTTTATCATTCGTCTCTCATCGCATCCACGGGTTTGATCTGCATCGCGCGGGATGCGGGCGCGAGTCCGGCCAGCACGCCGAGCAACGTGAGCAGCAGGGCCGCCAGGATGGCCGTCCAGAAGCCTATCTGGAAGCTGGTCTGCCCTCCCGTGATGGTCTCCAGCAGGCTGAGCAGCAGCACGGAGAACACTATGCCGGACGAGCCGGCCACGAGCGTGAGCGAGATGCTCTCCAGGATGATCTGCGAGAGTATGTCGGACGGGGTGGCCCCGATCGCGCGGCGTATGCCTATCTCCACGGTGCGCTCCTTGACCGTCACCATCATAATGTTGCTCACTCCGATGGCCCCGGCGAGTATGGTCCCCAGCCCGACGAGCAGTATCAGGAAGTTGACCCCGTTGAAGAGGTTGTCCAGCAGCGAGAACATCTCCTGCGTGTTGAGCACGAAGAGGGCCTGTTTGTCGGAAGGGTCGAACTTGTGCTGCCGGGCGACAATCTGCCGCACCCTCGGCTCGATATCCGACATCTTCACCCCGGGCTTGCCGGTCATACATATCAGGTCCACCTCGCTCCCCCGCCGGTAAATCTTCTGAGCCAGAGGCAGAGGGATGTTCACGGACTGGTCGGCGCTGCCGTTGATACTGATGTTGCCGGCATTGTAGTCCACCCCGACCACGGTGAACCAGATGGGGCCGACCTTTATCCTGCTTCCGCAGGGGTCTCCGCCCTCCGGGAAGAGGGAGGTATAGACGCGCTTGCCTATCACGCACACCTTGCGCTCCTGAAGGATGTCGGCATCGTTGAGGTAGCGGCCGTATTTGAGCTTCGGGGCCTCCACGCCGGTGTAGTCGGCATACACGCCCCGGACGCTGGCCTCGGTGCTGTTGATGTCGCGGACTACCGTCTGCCCCCAGCGGGACACCACCGGGGTCACTATTTCGAGATCCGGCACCATCGAGCGGAGGCGCGGGATGTCGTTGTAGGTCAAGCTCCAGCGTCGGCCCTCCTTGAATCCGAGCCAGGCCTTGGTGGTCCGGGACGGGTAGAGGATGGTCGTGTTGGTGGCGAAGCCCTCGAAGTTGCGGGAGAGCATCTGCTTGAGCCCCTGTCCGCCGCCGTCGAGGAAGAGGAGCATAAAAATGCCCCAGAACACTCCGAAGCCGGTCAGCAGGCTGCGGCTTCTGTTGCGGGTCAGGGACTCCGTAATCTCCTTGAATGTGTCGCTGTCGAATCTCATTCCGCCCTGAGTGCTTCAATAGGTCTCACACGGGCCGCCCTCCGCGCGGGCATAAGCCCGGCGAGAGTTCCGGCCACCACCAGCAGGAGAGTGGCTTCCAGCGCCACGTCCACTCCGACGGTGGGGTTTACAAGCATTGCTATGTCAGTCCCGAGCACCGAAGTGGAGGCCTGCCCTACCGTCTTGTCGATGATCTCGCAGGCTACGAGGCCCAGTACCATACCCACATAGCCGAACACCGCCGTGATGGACACGCTCTCGGCGATGATGAGTTTCATTATGCTCCACGGGCCCGCCCCTATCGCCTTGCGTATGCCGAACTCGTGGGTGCGCTCCTTGACGGTGATGAGCATAATGTTGCTCACGCCCACGATGCCGCTGAGCAGCGTGAAGATGCCGATGACCCAGAGGGCTGTGCGGACGATGGAGTTGCCCTTCTCCATCTGCATATTCTGCGTGAAGCGATTCCACACCCAGGTCGCGCTCTCGTCGTCGGGGGCTGCGCCGTGGCTGAGGTTGACGGCGGCCTTGTAGTTCTTCTCGAACTCCTCGTTCTCCTCCTCGGTCTTCAGCCCGTGGAAGGTGAACGTCAGGTCGTCTATCACCTTGCCCTTGGAGAAAATGGTCCGGACCGTGGTGAACGGAGCGTAGAAGAGGTTGGACCCGCTCATCGTGTCGGTGTTCTTGACGCCCACGACAGTGAAGAGGAGGCTGCCTATCTTGACTTTTTTGCCGATGATGGAGGAGACGGGGGCCTTGCCGTCGAGCAGGTCCTCGACCCGGTTCTTCGGAAGCACGACCACCTTGCGGCTGTGGGCGATGTCGTCGGGGTTGATGAAGCGCCCGTAGAGGATGTCTATCCGCTCCATCTCAATCCGCTCGGGGTAGTTGCCCTCCATATATCCGCTGAAAGAACGCGCCCCGTAGCTCACCGTGACGCTCGTCCCAACAGTCGCGATGACGTCGTCGACGTGGTCAGCGAAGAGTTTGCTCCGGGTGATGGCGATGTCCCGCTCGTCCAGCTCGATGATGCGCCCGGACTTGAGTCCGCCGTATGGCTTGGAGGTCCAGCCGCCGCCGAGCTGCATAGTGTTGACAGTGACGCGCCCGCTGCCCCGCTGGAGCGAGTTGAGCAGGCCGTTGCCCGAGCCGAGCAGGACGATGAGCATAAATATACCCCAGGCCACCGCGAAGCCGGTCAGGCAGGTGCGCAGTTTGTTGTGCCGGATGCTCTCCCATATTTCGATGAAGAGGTCTCTCATTTCATTATGCTTTCAGCTCCGAACACCGACGCGTGGTGTCCGCGGTTGTCCTCGATATTGCCTATGACCCCGTCCTTGATGTGGATGATGCGGTCGGTGCAGTTGGCGACCCCGCTCTCGTGGGTCACGACCACTATCGTCACCCCGTCCTCGCGGTTGAGTTTCCCGAGCAGCTCCATCACCTCCTGCGAGGTCTTGGAGTCGAGGGCCCCGGTGGGTTCGTCGGCGAGGATGATGCGCGGACCGGTGATGAGCGCGCGGGCGATGGCGACCCGCTGCTTCTGTCCGCCGGACAATTCGTTGGGATAGTGGGACGCCCACTCGGCGATGCCGAGCTTGGAGAGGTACTCCATCGCCTTGTCGTGGCGGAGTTTGCGGCCCACGCCCTGATAGAAGAGCGGCAGCTCGACGTTCTCCACCGCAGTCTTGAACGAGATGAGGTTGAACGACTGGAATATGAAGCCTATCAGGCGGTTGCGGTATTCCGCCGCCTGCTTCTCACTCAGTCCCCTGATGAGGGTGCCGTCTATGCGGTACTCGCCGCTGTCGTAGTTGTCGAGTATGCCGAGGATGTTGAGCAGGGTGGACTTGCCCGAGCCGGAAGCCCCCATTATGGAGACGAACTCGCCCTCCGCGATGCTCAGGTCTATGCCCTTGAGCACGTGGAGAGGCTGCCCGTTGTCGTAGGTCTTGTTGACGCCTTTAACTTCTATAAGCATTTATAGTGTCTTATTGTAGTAATACACCGCAAAGATATATATAATTTTCGTCCGGGCAAATAGTTGTCGTCTGATTTATCAAAACCACGCAGAGCCTGCGCCATAGGCGCGAGACGCCCCTAAAACAGTTCCCCGCTCTTCTCTCCGGCCTCCGGGGCGTCCGCGTCGAGATGTTTGGAGAACTCGCATCCGCAGAAAGTCTGGTTGTAGAAGCCCTGCTCGCTGATGATTTCGCCCCGGCGCGGCTGCAGACCGCCCTTGCGCCAGTTCTGCGTCCACCATAGCAGAGGCTCCGCGTCCGGGAAAGTCTCGTTGATCACCAAGCACGCCCACGCCCCGGCAGCGTTGACCTGGTCGACATTCTTCCATCTCGACGATGCGAGGGATGAGGTCAGGACCCTGATACCGTGCGCGGAAGCCCAGGCGGCGGCCCTGAACAGTCGGAAACGGAAACACTTGACGCACCTCGTCCCGCGCTCCGGAAGCTTCTCCAGCCCGCTCGCGATGCTGAGCCACGAGTCGTGGTCGTATTCGTCTTCGTAGAACTCCACTCCCAGAGTGTCGCAGTAGCGCCGCAGCTCGCCGCGCCGGCGCTCATATTCCTCCGCAGGGAAGATGTTGGAGTTGCTGAAGAACACTACCGGCGTGATGCCGTTGGAGAGCATACACTCGAGGATTGCGCCGCTGCAGGGCGCGCAACAGGAATGGAGGAGCACCCTGTCCGCTCCCCCGGGAACAGTCAGCTGAAGCATTATTCGATCGACTTGATGTCTATGAGGTTGTTGAGTATCGCGTACACGGTGAGTCCGGCGACCGTCTTGATGCCGGTCTTGCGCGTGATGTTCTTGCGGTGCGAGATGACGGTGTTGACGGAGATGTGGTGCCGGTCGGCTATCTCTTTGTTAATCAGTCCGTGAGCCACGCTCACGAGGATCTCCTTCTCCCGCTCGGAGAGTTCCGCGCCCCGCTCGTCGGAGCTGTCGTCGGACTTCGGCTCGACGTCGCTGCGCAGCGGGTTCTCCAGCAGGCGCACCATAGGCACGAGTATGTTGTCCTCTATATAGGTGTGCGAGCGCAGGTCGTTCTGGAGGCCGAAGATGAAAGTGAGCAGGGCGATGCGTCCGTCGTCGTCGCACTCGTGCGGGAGCGACTTCATCACGAGACTCTTGAGATCGGAGAGCTTCTCGTCGATGTTGGAGTGGTTCTCCTCGAAGTCGTCGATGCTGAACGAAGGGTCCTGCCGCCCGAGTATGAGGTTGCGCACATAAGGTATCACCTTGCCCTCCTCAAACTCGAAGTGTCCTCGCAGCTCGCGCTTGTATTCGGCGAAGAAGTCCCGGATCACCTGCTGCTGGGGCTTCTGGCACGGCTCGATGAGCCGCTCGATGGAGGAGGCCATAGTCTCGAGCGCCCGCTTGAGGTAGTAGTCGTGGGAGGAGTGGAGGTAGCGCAGCACGTCGGCGACGCTGCACCCCCTGAGGTCGGACGCCGCAGGGACGAAGTCCGCAGAGGTATAGACCCGGCAGAGCAATATCGCCGTGTCGGAGTCAATCCCGTGCTGCACACAGACTTCCGAGACAGTCCTCTCGCCGAAACTGCCCACCACCCCGAGGCGGGAAAGCACCATCAGCAGGCCGGGATTCTGCTCGACCAGCTCGGAGGCTTTCATATTTACGGAAAACAAGTCCATATTTCCGCGAATATACGCAAAGCGGAGGAAAAGTGAAAACAAATCCGGGCCGCGCCGTCACTTTTTGGCGTCAGCCGACCGATGGCAAAGCTCGCGGGCGCCGCATCCCTTGCAGGAGGAGGAGCTGCAGCAGGCGGAGCCGCCCCCGCAGTGACCCTTGGAGAGATAGGTCCGCAGCGCGAGGGCGAGCAGCGCCAGCACCAAAACAAGAATTATGACAGAAGCCAGATTCATCCTACACGAACAGTCCGGCCACCATATATGCGAGATATGCGCAGGCATACGCCACAAGGCACTGGAACGCCACCATAGCCCAGGCCCTCCCGGCCCCGAGCTCCCTGCGGACGGCGGCAATCGCTGCGACGCAAGGGGTGTAGAGCAGGCAGAAAGCGAGCATAGGCACGGCGGTGAGCGGGGTCAGGGCGGAAGCGACTCCGAGCACCTGAAGGGTGGAGACCACGCTCTCCTTGGCGAGGAAGCCGGTGATCAGCGCGGTGACGATGCGCCAGTCGCCGAGGCCTATAGGGGAGAATATCGGGGCGACCAGGCCGGCGATGGCCGCCAGCATACTGTCCTGAGCATCGACGAGCCGCAGCCTGAAGTCGAACGACTGGAGAAACCAGATGACGATGGATGCGATGAATATCACCGTGAACGCCCTCTGGAGGAAGTCCTTGGTCTTGTCCCAGAGCAGGTGGCCGACGTTCTTGGCCCCCGGCATACGGTAGTTGGGGAGTTCAAGCACGAACGGAGCGGGCTCGCCGGAACGCGGGAGCGCCTTGGCGCAGAGCGCGACGAGGACGCCCACCAATATCGCCGAGAGATAGAGTATTACGAGTACGAGACCTCCGTGGCCCGGGAAGAATGTGCTGGTGAGAAAGGCATAAATCGGAATCTTGGCGGAGCAGCTCATAAACGGGGTCAGCAGCACGGTCATCTTCCTGTCCCGCGCGGAGGAGAGGGTGCGGGTGGCCATCACGGCCGGCACGGAGCAGCCGAAGCCTATGAGCAGCGGGACGATGCTGCGCCCGCTGAGGCCCAGTTTGCGGAGCAGCTTGTCGCTCACAAACGCTATACGCGCCATATAGCCGCTGTCTTCGAGCAGGGAGAGGAAGAAGAAGAGAATGACGATGATGGGCACAAAGCTCACAACGCTGCCCACGCCGCCGAAGACTCCGTCGGTGACGAGCCGGCGCACGGCTGGAGTGACATCGATCTTCTCCATCCCCGCGTCGCACGCCGCGGCGAGCGCGTCGATGCCCCGCTGCAGAAGGTCCTGAAGCGGTGCGCCGAGCACATCGATGGACAGCCATATCACGAGGGAGATGACCGCGAGGAAGATAGGTATGGCGGTGAATTTGCCGGTCAGCACCTTGTCGATGGCGCGGCTGCGGCGGTATTCCCGGCTCTCGTGCGGCTTCACGACCGTGCGGGCGCAAAGCCTGCGGATAAACGAGAATCGCATATCGGCCATAGCGGCGCAGCGGTCCAGCCCCCGCTCCTGCTCCATCTGGCGGATGATGTGCTCTATGGTTTCCTTTTCGTTGTCGCTGAGTTTGAGGGCGGAGACTATGGCCTCGTCGCCTTCGACTATCCTGCTCGCGGCGAAGCGCAGCGGAATCCCGGCCCGCTGGGCGTGGTCTTCCACGAGGTGCATTATGCCGTGCAAGCAGCGGTGGAGCGCGCCGCCGTATTCGTCAGGGTGGCAGAAGTCCTGCCTGAGGGGTTTCTCCTGATATTTGGCGATATGCACCGCGTGCTCGATGAGTTCCTCGATGCCCTCGTTCCTGGCGGCGGAGATAGGCACTACCGGCAGGCCGAGTATCTGCTCCATCTCGTTGACATTGATCGAGCCCCCGTTGCCCCGCACCTCATCCATCATATTGAGAGCCAGCACCATAGGTACATCCAGTTCCATCAGCTGCATAGTGAGGTAGAGGTTACGCTCGATGTTGCCGGCATCCACGATGTTGATTATGCCCTTGGGCTTCTCGTCCAGGATGAACTGTCGGGAGACTATCTCTTCGGAAGAATATGGGGAGAGGGAGTAAATCCCCGGAAGGTCAGTGACACGAGTCTCCGGGTAACCCCTTATGACCCCGTCCTTGCGGTCGACCGTCACACCTGGGAAGTTGCCGACGTGCTGATTGGCGCCGGTCAGTTGATTGAAAAGCGTGGTCTTGCCGCAGTTCTGGTTGCCCGCGAGGGCGAACGTGAGGATGGTGTCCTTGGGGAGCGGGTCTTCGTGTCCCGTGTGGTATTTGCCGCCTTCGCCGAGTCCCGGGTGGGCGCTCCCGCCCAGGTAGAGCCAGTCGTCGCTCACGGGGCGGTCTTCGGTGGCAGGGGCGGAGACTTGAGAAATCTCGATTTTGGCGGCGTCGGCTTTGCGGAGAGTGAGGGAGTAGCCGTCGATGAGGAGTTCCATAGGGTCGCCGAGGGGGGCATATTTGGTCAGTTTGACCTCCTGCCCCGGTATCATCCCCATATCGAGGAAATGTTGGCGCAGCGAGCCCTCGCCGCCCACCGCCCCGATCATCGCAGAGTCGCCTATAGCGAGTTTGTCAAGTGTCATTGGAGTGTTCCGCTAAATGTCGGCTGCAAATTTCGGGATTACGCGCCGCGCGGTCAATCCCCATTTTTTGGGATTTGGGGCGGGGCGATTGCTGCCGGGGGGCTTTGCCGGGAGTTGGCAGGATGGTGCGACAGGATGGTGCGACGGCAGGTCCGGCGGTTGCTGCCGAGAGGCTGTTGCGGGATGTGAGGCGGAATGTTGCGGTTGCTGCCGGCGGGGGCTGCAACGAAAGAAGCGGAGCCTTGACGGCTTCGCTTCTTTCGTGCGGACGGTGAGACTCGAACTCACACAGGCCAACGCCCACTACCCCCTCAAAGTAGCGTGTCTACCATTTCACCACGTCCGCATTACTTTGGGACTGCAAATTTACGCAGTTTTCTTGTAAATCCAACACTCCGGCGATTTTTCTTTAAAACTTTTTCGCCCCCGTTCCGCCTTGTCGAACTGCCGGGGGTTATGTCGACTATAGCCAGCCGGTCAGTATAGTCGCCAAGTATACCGGCCACTCCGAGGCCGAGGTGCTGGCGTCGAAGGACAGCTGAGGGCGGCTGCCGGCAGTTCTGTCGTTGCGGCTGCTCCCGTCCACGATTCGGGCTTCGGGATGGACGGCAGGCAGGTTTTGCACCTTCCGTCCACGATAAGGGCCTCGGGATGGACGGGAGGGGCGGTGCGGCGGAACACAAATGCAAAACCGGCCCGGAGGGAAGTCCTTCGGGCCGGTTGAGGTTTATGGTGTTGGAACTCTGCTACTGCCTGATGGCCTTATAATAGTCGTCATCTGTAGTCAGAGTATAACCAGAAGGAAGCCAAGCCTTTGCAGCTTCCTCATCGGCAAAGATAGCTTTTGCTATCTTCATATTAGGACTGCCCAGATCTGTATTGAATTTAGAGTTGACCAGCGTGGCATTTTCAATCACAAGAGAAGACTTGGCGGCACAGTCTGACTCATAACCGTTCGCGCACGCATACTCGATGTTTCCCTGTATTTTACCAGTCGTGTTTACGGTTACATTCACTCCGTCTGCATAGCTAGGAGGCCAATAGTAAACGTCAAACGCCGTTTTGCCTTCAGCTGCAAGTATCGAGGTGGAGCCTATGATCTTGACGGTGCCGTGATTGTTTGAGAGCACATAGAGGACATTGGAATTACCCGATGCATCAAGAACCACATTTTCAAGGGTAAGGTCAGAGTAATTCTGAATGTACATCTTGACTCCGGTAACGTTAGATTTGATCGTGCCGTTCTTTAATGTAACTTTAGAGCCCTTCAGAAGCTGGAACACCTGGTTCTGTGTCCCGCTGGATCCCACAGGCGCACCTGTCATATCAATCGTATGGCCTCCCATATCGACGATTATGTTCTGTCCGGCCTTGGCTACGACACCGTCGCCGGCAATATCCTGAGACAGTGTTATGGAAACCGGGGAGCCGTCCGCAGGAACACTTGCCACTGCGTCACTGAACTCGGTTCCGGTGGAGGCAGTCAACTGGCTGTAGATGATCGTCGCCTCGCCGGTGTTGCCGGAGACAGTCGCCGATGCGCCGCCTATCCTTCCGACATAAGCCCCTGCATTGAACTCGTTGTTATCGGTCCAGCCCTTGTAGTTGTGGGTCTTGTCCACGTTGATCGTGACTTCACCCTCAAGGGCATTGTTGGTAACCGCTCCGGTCGCGTAGTTCACAATTCCGGCTATGCCGCCCAGATCCCTGTAACCCTGGATTGTGGCATTCTTCACCGTGCACCCGTCAATCTTGATGCCCTCAAAATGTCCGGCGATTGCGCCGGCCTTGTCTCCATTGTCCCACTTGCCGCTGCTCTCAAGGAATTCAGTAGCGGAAGTCACGCTGACGTTGGAGACCTTGCAGTTGAGGATCTGAGTCCCCTCCTGCGCATAGCCGACAATGACGCCGGCATAGTGCGTGCTTCTCACGGTGGCGTTCTCGATGTTGAGGTCCTTGACCGTGGCACTCACTGTGCCCCCGAAGAGTCCGGCGCTGGCCCACTCAGGAGTCGTGTCCGTGACGTTCAGGTTGGATATGGTCTTGCCGTTGCCGTCCAGCGTCCCATAGAATGACTTGTCAGGAGTGTACTTCATAATGCCTATCGGAGTCCAGGCGTGGTTGAAGAGGTTGATGTCGTCCTGAAGTTTGACGGTCTTGCCGGAGAAGTTGTTGGTGCCGGCATTGACTTTCTCCGCAACCCAGGCGAGCTCGGCGGCGGTGGTGATGAGATAGGTGTCGCCGTCGAGCACCGGCTCCTGGGTTTCGCCCGCCCAGCCGTAGTCCGGATCGTCGAAGTCAGGGCCGACCACGATGCTGTGGATGAGCTGGGAGGTG
>CAVILJ010000021.1:0-30633 GCA_963643555.1 Acetatifactor sp. | reverse complement strand
AGTTCTTCTGCTCCTGACGGCTGTTCTCGCTGTTGTAGATGGAGCCGAACTTATAGGTAGGGGTGAACTGGTAGGAGTTGGTGAAGTTGATGTCGTTGGAGAACTCGGTCTTGAAATTCAGCCCCTTGAAGATGCTGAAGTCGAGGTAGATGTTGGAGCGGACTCCGGACTTGTTGTTGCTGTTTTCGAGCAGGTTGGCAAGACCGATAGGGTTGCTCTGGGTGAAGTTGGCGTCTTCCGGACCGTCATATCCGCCGTCGATGGAGCGTGCGGACACCGCAGGAGACTGCTTGAGCGCCACCTGGATGAGACCCTCCGAGTTGCCGGCGAGGGCGTTGACGTTCTGGATGGAGTGGCTGGCCGCGATGCTGGCGCCTATCTTGAGCCACTTGCGCGCGTTGATGTCCACATTGGTCCTGAGGTTGTAGCGCTCGAAGCCGGAACCGTAGGCGATACCGTCCTGGTTGAGGTAGCCGCCGGTGACGGCGTAGGTCGCCTTGTCGGTGCCTCCGGTGACGGAGAGGTTGTACTGCTGCATCAGAGCGTTCTTGAAGAGCTCGCGCTGCCAGTCGGTGCCTGAGGTGAGGGCGCTCGGATTGGCGTATTCGTCGCGCTGGGTCGCGCCCCTGAGGGCCGCGTAGGTGTTGTACATATCCGCATATGTAGGCAGATCCATCAGCTGCAGATACTTAGGCATAGTCTGAAGACCCGCCTGCGCGTCGAAGGTGATGCTGGTCTGTCCCTCGCGCCCGCGCTTGGTGGTGATGAGGATGACACCGTTGGCTCCCTGCGCTCCGTAGATGGCGGTCGCGGAGGCATCCTTGAGGATGTCCATACTCTCTATATCATTAGGGTTGATGGAAGAGAGGGCGTTGTCGGTGCTGGACCCCGTCTGCGCGTCGATAACCACACCGTCGATGACGATGATAGGCTCGTTGGACGAGTTGAGGGAGTTGACGCCTCGGATGCGGATGGAAGTACCGCCGCCCGGCATACCGGAGTTCTGGGTCATCTGCACGCCCGCCGCGCGTCCTTGGAGGACCTGGTCGGCGGATGTAGGGATGGAGCGCGAGATGGCGTCGCTGCCCACGGAGGCCACTGACCCCGTGAGGTCGCGCTTCTTGATGGTGGAGTATCCGATAGCGACCGCCTCCTCAAGCACGGTGGAGTCGTCGTCGAGAGTGACGTCGATCACCGACCTGCGGCCCACGGCCTCTTTCTTCTCCCTGTATCCCAGACAGCTGAACACGAGCGTCTGACTCTCGGATGCGCTGATGGCGTATGCGCCGTTGACATCCGTGGTCACAGCGGTCCGGGTCCCGTCGATCATCACGACGGCTCCGATTATGGGCTCACCGGCCGCATCGGTGACAGTGCCTTTGACACTGCGGCTCTGCGCCGCCGCCGTGAACGCCGTCACGAGCAGGAGCGCCGCTCCGAGCAACCATTTCCCACAGTCTCTTGAAACTAAATTTCGCATAAAGTGACTTCAGTTGAAAATTTGATTGGTTAGTTTGTTTGTTGTGGCTATGTCGGGAAACATATAAATATAATTGTATGTTGCAAATTTCGCAATACTATGTTAATGATTTGTTTTAGAAAGAAACATCTGCGTGAATTTTTGAAACACATCTTGGGATTTTGATACAATTCCGTGTGATTTTGTAAAATCCGGACGTTATGTTACAATTTCTACATAAAATGTCACAAAAACTCTCCACCCGTATCAAAACAGAAAAACAATGTCCTATATCTCAAAGTCCGGACGGCGGAAAGAAAGTATTTTTGTATCGTGAACTTATGTACCGGGAAACACATAATCATCACACAAAACTAATTACAAACTCGACTTTATGAAGAAGTTATCAGTGATCGTTGTAGTGAGCATCACGATGCTGGGCTGCCTCTCCTGCCAGAAGCAGGACATCTACGAGGAGTTCGACAAACCCACTGACGTGGTCAACCCGAACCCGCCTCTGCCGCCTGTGGACTTCACCAAGGCCAGTCTCGGCGAGCTCGCCGAGAAGCAGGGCATACTCCTCGGCACCGCGTTCACTCACAGCGAATATTTCCAGAATGATTCGGTTCCCAAGATACTCAAGAGGGAATTCTATTCCGTCACCTTCGGCAACGAGATGAAGCACGACGCCATCGTCTCCGCTTCCGGCAAGCTGAAGTTCGACACCGCCGACGAGATGGTCCTCTGGGCTGTGGAGTCCGGCACCCGGGTCTTCGGCCACGTCCTCGGCTGGCATCAGCAGCAGCAGATAAGCTATCTTCAGGGGCTTGTGGACAAGGCTGCCGCCGACAACGGGGCTTCCGTATTCCAGGACGACTGGAACTTCGAGGCCGGCACTCTCGACTCCTACACCGCCTCAAGCTTTGCGGCGACTGACTCTTATGTAGATGTGTTCGCCGGCGACTGGGCCGCCAAGGCTACCGCCGACGACGCCACTCTCGCATTCACCGCAGGCATCGAAGCCGGCAAGGACTACATCGTCTCCTTCTGGGCCAAGGCGGGCGGGGAGGGAGGCACCGTCTCCCTTCTCTCCGGCGACAGACAGAGCGCGAAGACTGCGGTTGACGCCTCCTGGGCTAAGTATTCAGTAGCTCTCAAGACGAAGTCCCTCGGCGCTGACTACTCCTATCAGCTCACCGCTTCCGCCGGCGTCTGCATCGACAATATCCGCGTGACGGAGACCGTCATCGAGGATGAGGACACTTCCGGCGGCGTATATATCAACCCTAAGGCCATCGACGGCGGCATCGACTTCGAGTCCTATGCCGACGGCGCGACCGGCTCCGCTCTCGTGTCCACCTACGGCTGGAGCCAGTGCAACGGGGCCGATTATGTGGCTGTCACCTCCGACAAGGCCAACAGCGGCAAGCTGTCCGTCAAGATGGACAATGCCGACGGCCACTGCTCCAACGCCTGGGACATACAGCTCATCACCCCGAAGTTCGCGGTCGAGGCGGGCAAGACCTACCGCATCGCGTGGTACGGTATGGCAAGCGCGGAGGCTGACCTCCAGATTGACATCCGCGAAGACGGCGCGGCCAAGTCGTACAAGAGTTCCAAATGGGGCAATTACGACAAGACGGGTACAAGCTGGGCTTATATCTACCTCGACTACACCGTCGATGCCGGCTCTGAGCTGAGCGTCGCTTTCTACGGCGGCACCGATGTGGCCTGCTACTATATCGACGACTTCCAGATTTTCGAGGCCATCTACGACGGCGACTACACCAATTATATAGAGAAGACCAACCTGCTCGTCGGAGCGGACTTCGAGGACAGCTCCGCCTGGAGCATCTGGAACGGGTCTGACTACGCTTCATTCGTGTCCAGAAACGAGCCGGAGGTGGGAGCCAACAAGGATGCGGTACACTCTGCAGTGCGTGCGCTCAAGGTGGACAACTCCACGACCGGCTACAGCGGAGGCGACGCCTGGCATATCCAGGTTGCCAACAACAACAAGATTGACGTCACCGGCGGGCAGTCATACCGTTTTGGTATGTGGGTGAAGTCTCCTGACGGGGCGGACACCATCCAGTTCGAGCTGAAGTGGGACAGCGGGACCAACTATAAGCAGCTCGGCGGCATCACCGACGCCTGGCAGTTCCTGTATATGGACTGCGTGGCCCCTGACGACGCCACCGAGGTGCAGATCGTGATGGACTGCGCCTACGCCGCCGGCACCTACAATATCGACGACGTGCAGTTCTACCCGACCCCTGTGGAGAGCTGCATCGACCCGTCATCCGTCGTTGACGACGGTGACTTCGAGTCATATGCCGACGTGGAAGCGCTCAAGACTGCCGGATGGCAGGTCAACGGAGCGAGCTATGTCAGCATCGTGGCCGACGCCCACCACGGCAAGCAGGCGGTCCGTATGGACAATGCCGACGGCCACGCCTCCAACGCCTGGGACATACAGCTCGTCTCCAAGAAATATACGGTGGAGCCGGGCAAGACCTACCGCATCGCCTGGCAGGGCAAGGCCGATGCCGCGGACGTCGATCTCCAGATTGACATACGGGGCGGTGCAAGCACCCAGTACAAGAGTTCCGCCTACGGCAACTACGACAAACTCGGCACAGACTGGACGCAGCAGTCATATGACTATACTGCCGGCGACGACCAAACCGAGATCCAGATCGGGTTCTACGGCGGCGGTTCCGCCAACGTCATCACCCTCGACTGCTTCCAGATCTATCCTGTCGCCGCTGCCACGGCAGCGAAGGCGGCTGCGAGAGGCTACGGCAAGTACTTCTCCTGGACTCGTCCTGCGGCCAATGTCGTGCGGCCTCTTGCCGCCGAGTTCGAGTCCAGCACCAAGCTTGACGGCGAACTCGCCGCGGATGCCATCGGCTATGCCTACAAGAGCTGGGTATACCAGATGGTGGAGCACTTCGACGTCTATGGCTGGGACGTGATGAACGAGGTTCTCACCGAGGACGGCTCGTTCCGCAACGAGACGAACACCACCGGCGACGACATCTTCATCTGGGGTACTTACTTCGGAGGAAGCAAGAACTTCACCGACAAGGCGTTCGCATACGCGACCGACGCCCTCAGGCTCTACGGCAAGACGGCTGACCTCTATATCAACGACTACAATATCGAAACCTCTGCCGCCAAGCGCGCCGCTCTCTGCGAATATGCGAAGAACAACGACGACGTGACCGGCGTGGGCACGCAGATGCACCTTGATATGAGCACCGAGGGCCTGGAGGAGAAGATAGCGGCTTCGCTCACCGAACTCGCCGCCACCGGCAAGAAAGTGCGCATCTCCGAGCTCGACATCAAGTGTAAGGACCTCACCGCGCAGGCTGCGCTCTACAAGTACATCTTCGAGAAGTACATCGAGCTCGTGCCTGCGGCACAGCGCGGAGGCATCACCATCTGGGGCATCAACGACAAGGATTCCTGGGTAGGCGAGGAGAACCAGCCACTGCTCTGGTCCGGCAACAAATACAACAAGAAAGCCGCATACGAGTCCCTCTATGTCTATCTCTGCGAACTCGCAGGCATAGACCCTTATCAGGAGGAGGAAGAGTAGCGCAGGTCGCAGACGGTAGTCTGCGGGGGTTAAAAACAAGGAAAGGGGCTGGCTAAATACTCTTTAGTCAGCCCCTTCTGCCGTCCACGATTCTGGCCCCGGGATGGATTGCAGGCAGGTTTTGCGCCTCCCGTCCACGATTCTGCCACTAGGATGGACGGCAGACGGTATTTCAGTATCTGTAGGTCTTCAGCAGCTGCGCCCCTACTTCGCCGTAAGGGATGCGCAGATGGCGGCCCTGATGGTCCTCATCGCCGTTCAGGCGTCGCAGGCTATGCATTGAACTGTCGGCAATCTCGTCTATGCTGAGGATTCCGATATGTCCCTTGCCGTCGGACGGGGTCATTGTGGCGACGCAGGCAGTGCCGAGGAAGAGCAGTCCCTGCTCGTCCATATTTATTATAAGGAACGCCCCCTCTCCCCACTCTTCCGGTCTGTCGTGTACCGGACACCAGGAGACGGTCCCGTCGTGGCGGACAGTAAAGTGTATTCCATTGATGTCAAGCTCGGCCTGAGGCCGGTCCTTGTCGGTCAGCACGCCCCATACCTTGCCCTCGGCCTGCTTGCGGGCGATGAGCGGAAGATAGCCGGAGAGCAGCCTGTAGGCCTCTGCGGTAGGATCGGGGTTGTTGTCTATGGAGAACGGAGAGAATCCCAGCGCGGAGTGCCTGCCGAGGGCGTAGAAAACTCTCGCGCAGTTGGCCGCGCTCTGCTGTATCTCCGGGATGAAGAGCTGGTTGTCCTCGCGGGAGTATTTCCCGATCCAGTCGGCGAAGCCCGGGTCGTAGATGTCGGGGGAGATGAGGTCGATGCCCGGGGCTTCGGCCTTCCAGATGTCCATCAGGTGGTCCAGCGGGCCGGCGGCGGGATACTCGCCCGGCTTGCGCCCCCGGGAGTTGAGGGCGGTATTGACATACATAGGGATATCATATTCGGCCTTGCCCGCCTTGGCCACCGCTCCTGCATAGCGCGCGTAGTATGTGGCCTGGAAGCGCTCCTGCGTGTAGAGGTCGTCCCCGCTCCATTTGCCTTTCTTCCAGGCGTTCTGCGCCTCCTTGCCGAATTCGCGCGCTCCGCCCAGCAGGCCTATCTCGTTCTCCACCTGCACCATCAGCACCGTCCCGGTCTCGGAGTCGAGCTCGCGCAGATGCCTCATCAGCGCCGCGAAAGCGCGGCAGTCGGCCTTGAGGGACTCTTTGCAGAATGCGGAGATGATTTCCTGCACATCGCCGTCGGCCCCCCGGGCGAGGGTGAAGCGGCTGCCGAAGCCTTTCTTGACCCAGGCCGGGGTGTAGCAGGACATACTGTTCTTCCAGCTGCCGAACCAGAGCAGCACCAGATGCAGCTCGTGCTCCCTTGCGCTGCGCAGCAGATAGTCTACCGAGGCGAAGTCGAATTTGCCTTCCTGCGGCTCTATCAGCTCCCAGTATACCGGGGCGAGGACGGTATTGAGCCCGGCGTCGCGCATCCGCGCCCAGCTGTCACGCGAATCCATATATTCCCCGCTGGACGCGCTGGAGTTGGCGAGTTCGCCGCCGAGGATGATGAAAGGCTCGCCGTGCAGCATCAGCTGGGTGGCCTGCGAGTTTCTGACCAGTTTGACCGGCTGCGCAGCGGCGACGACGGCGAGAAGTCCCGCCGCGAGAAAAGTAAGCAATCGTCTCATATCTGTGATTGGTTATAGTCTTGTAAATATAGTGATTATTTCCCGCACGCCCGAGTGGGCGCAAAAAAAGCGGAGGCCGCCGCCGGTCTCCGCTCCGTGCTCCCTTAGGGGCTCGAACCCTAGACACCCTGATTAAGAGTCAGGTGCTCTACCAACTGAGCTAAGGAAGCAAAATCCCCTGTTTTGTGACCCGTTCGGGGCTCGAACCCGAGACCCCCACATTAAAAGTGTGATGCTCTACCAACTGAGCTAACGAGTCATCCCGTTTGTTTTTGGGACTGCAAAGGTATCCTTTTACTTGGAATTATCCAAACTTTCAGGGGAATTTTTTAAATTTTTTCCGCTGATCCGTTCGATGGCCTCGAAACTGCCGAGGTCGCTCCACAACCATCGTCCCGGTATCATATAGACGTCGGGCGATTTCTCCATCACGGCGTAGTCTATTGAGATCTTCTCGCAGGTCGGGAAGAGCCTCGCAAGCTCGGAAGGCTCGGCCGGGGTGTAGAGGGCGGGGGAGAGAAGGTCCATCACCGAAGATATCTGCGGAGCGAATCTGACCAACTCCGCCTCGAAGCTGCGGACGCTGCAGATGAAGATGCCAGCGTTCCAGAAATATCCGCCGTCGGAGAGATATTGCCGCGCCACTTCGAGCGACGGCTTCTCCTTGAACTCCAGCACCTTGACTGCCTCGTTGTCCACAGCCGCCGCCTGCGGGGCGTGGATGTAGCCGTAGCCGGTGTGGGGGGAGTCGGGTTCTATGCCGATGCAGACTATCGCGGAGCGCGGGGCGGCGAAGCTGATGGCTGCGTTGACCGTGCGGGCGAACGCCTTGTGGTCGGGGACATAGGCATCCGAGGGAGTGACTATCACATTGGCCTCCGGATACTTCAGAAGTATCTTGCGGCAGGCGTATGCGATGCAGGGGGCCGTGTTGCGCGGCTCCGGCTCCGCCAATATCTGCTCGTCGGGGATCAGGGGCAGCTGCTCGTGGATGAAGTGGATGTAGTTCGCGGAGGTGACGACCCAGAAGCGGGCTTCCGGATTGACTTCGCGGAATCTCTCGTAGGTGAGCTGGATGAGTGTCTTGCCGGCTCCGAGCAGGTCGATGAACTGCTTCGGTCTCTCCGGCGTGCTGACGGGATAGAGCCTGCTGCCGACGCCGCCGGCCATTATCACTATGTGGGTATCTTGCATAGGATGCAAATATGCCTAAAAAGGCGCATATTTCCTATCTCTGCGCCGGAAATATGGCGCTCACGCCCTCATAAGGGATGCGCTGCACAGAGTCTGGCCGCCCGACTGCGCGATGAAGAGGTACTCGCCCGGGTTCTCTTTCTTCAGTCCGAGAGTCATCCTCTCCCCCCGGCGCACCTCGTGGCGGTAGTTGATGTCAAGCCTGACCGGAGACGGCTGGCCGAGTATGTCGTCCGGGAGCATATCGTAGAGCAGCTCCACGTAGCGCGTGTTGTTGAGGTGTCCGTTGAAGTCGCAGTCGCTGTAGCAGACGGTGCGGTCGTCCCTGACTTCCGGGGCGAAGTCCCGTATGCGTTTCGGACTCCTGCACGGGAGACCGCTGCCGCCGTTGCCGTCAAATTCCAGCTCGGACACAACGGGACGGCGGCTCGCGATGTCGATGACGCACCACTCGGTCGTGCCGCGTCCGAGCTCCCTGTCGTCGGCGTCAGTGATGCGGATGCAGCGGTTGTAGGTCAGCCCGTTGCCCGGTCCCGGCCATACGCTCACATATAAAGGTGCATAAAGCCCGGGGCGCGTGTCTATCTCGAACGCCGAGCGCAGCAGCACCCAACTGCGGTTTGTCTGCGCCATCACATCTATCCCGTAGCCTTCCTTGCGGATGTTCTGGCCTATGGCGTTGATGATGTGTCCGCAGAGCGAAGGCACCGTGATGCGTCCCTGGAAGTCTATGTTCTCGGGCACTACCGAATATTCATATCTGTTCATATCGTCTCGTCCGTTTGTTTACGGCGCGAAATTAGCTCCTCCTGCCCGTGGGACAAAGAAACTGTTCCTAAGAAGTATAAAAAGGTGACGAAACCCTTGTTTTGCGGGAAAAATGCCGTATTTTTGGGACGAAAATCGCGGTGGCAGGATTTAGTCCCATCGCGGCAAGGGATAAAATTATGAACTCTGCGGCAAAACTTCCCAAGTCCTACGCGGCGCATCTCGTCTATGTGGTGCTGATGCCTGCGTTCTTCATCTCTTTCTGTTTCCTCTACAATCCCTTCGGCATAGAGGCGTTCTATACCGTGGGCGGGATGAGCTTCGCGTTCCATCTGCTGATGCTCAGCTGCATCATTCTCGCCGTCTATTCGCTGACCCGTCTGATATTCGTCGCGCTCTATAAATATATCCCGTTCAAATGGTGGCACTACGCCATCTGGTGCTTCGGCGAAGTGCTGGTCTGCGCATTCTTTATGGCCCTCTACACAGCGCTCTTCTACGGTGCCGGGATGCCGTATTTCCTCGCGCTCTCGCACTGCCTCAAGTTCTCCGGCCTGATTTTGATATATCCTTATGTGCTGCTCACTCTTCTCCGGCTGCTCATCAACCTCGGCGAGGAGAGCGCCCGTCCCGCGCCGGACGAGAGCCTCTTCAAGCTCTACGACGAGCACAGGAGGCTCAAGCTCACCATCGACCCGTCCGCGATACTGTACATCAGCGCCGAGTCCAACTATGTCAAGGTGCACTATCTGGAGAACGACCGTCCGAGGGAGTTTATGCTGCGCAACTCGATGCGCAGCCTTGAGGAGAGCGCCGGCAGGCACGGTCTGGTGCGCTGCCACCGCTCATACTACGTCAATCCGCGCCGGGTCAAGCTGCTGCGCAAGGGCAGGGAGGGGATGATAGTCGCCGAACTGCTCCAGGAGGGCCTCCAGCCCATCCCGGTGAGCCGCCAGTACTACGACGCCCTCTCCGACCTGCTGTAGGGAGCAATAAGCATTGCCGTTCTCGGAGAAATACCTATCTTTACCGCCTATGAGACAAAGAATACGACTTCTGCTCGCATCTCTGCCCCTTCTGCTCTGCCTCGCTCTGGCGGCAGGCGCTTTCCCCGACGGGAAATCATCTATGGCATATTCCGGCTTCGCCGGAGGGATGATGCTGCATACCGGCTATGTGAGCGCCGGGACCGTCAGTTTCACGAATCCCGCAGGGGAGACTGTAGGTGTAGATATGAAAGGAATGCCCCACGGCATAGGAGGGGCGCTGAAGCTGGGCTTCGGCAAGCACCTCCGGGTCGGGACCGAGGGCTATGTCTCCACGCTGACCTATGGCGGGAACCACAGCTACGAGAGCGTCGGATGGGGCGGTCTTCTGGTGGACGGGGTGCTTCCTCTCGGCAGGTGGATGCCGTTTGCGGGACTAACTTTCGGGGGCGGGAGCGTCAAGAACATCACGGCGCTGGAGAGCACGACGGGGGATTTCCATCTGGACAACGGCACGACATCCTACCGCCGCTACCCCTTCCTCGCGCTCGCCCCGTTCGCCGGGGTCGAATACGCCCTTACGGAGCGCGTGCGTCTCGTCCTGAAGGCGGACTATCTGCTGAACCTGTCATCACGGCAGGCGGATTTCGTCAGCGGCCCGCGGCTCTATTTCGGGTTTATGTTCTGCCACTGACAAGGCCTGCGGAGGCATCGCCTTCTTCATAAAGAGCACAATCCGGCGGATTATTCCCGAAAGATGCTTATATTTGACCGATACAAATAACAATATTATGAAACGCCTCAATTATCTAGTTCTGATTGCGCTGATGCTCGCACCCGTGCCGGCAGGCGCCCAAGCTTTCCTTAAGAATCTCAAGCAGGCCGCAGAGAACGCGGTCAACAAGGCTGTCGGCGAGACGGCGGAGAGCGTCGCCCCCGCAGCTGCGCAGAGCGGCAACACCCTCGCGGCGAGCCTTCCCGCCCCGGCAGGCAACGCCACAGTGTACTACGTCTCCCGCAACGGCTCCAACCGCAACGACGGACTGAGCCCCGCCAATTCGCTCAAGAACATACAGAAAGCCATCGACCTCGCCTCCGACGGAGATGAGATAAGGGTCGCCGAGGGCAACTACTACGGACTGCTCAACAGGGGCAACATCATCATCGACAAGCCTCTCTACCTCTACGGCGGCTACAGCTCCGACTTCACCGAGAGGGACGTGCTCAAGTATCTCACCACCATCGCCCCGACCCCGGAGTCCAGCGGTTCGTCGCAGGGCAGGGGTACGGTCCAGCTCAGGAGCATCAACAAGCCGGGTACTAAGCTCGTCATCGACGGGTTCATCTTCAACAAGGGCAATGCCCTGGCCTACAACCAGAAAGGCGAGGGCTGGCCGGAGGGAGTCGAGTCGCCTATGCTTGTGCGCGAAGGAGGCAAGGGTCTCGGCGGAGAGGACCTCAAGCAGACCGGAGTCATAACTCTCGAGACCTATTTCATCTACTTCGACGGCGACAAGGGCATCGTCAACAACCTCGACGTCACCGTGCACAACTGCACCTTCGTCAACGGCCCCAACACGACCATCTGCGGCCTGCTCAAGGGCTCGCTCACGGTCGACAACTGCGTCTTCGTCAACAACCGCAGCACCATTATGGACGTGCGCGGCGCGGACCCTAACGTGATGACCGCCGTCAACTTCACCAACAACACCGTGCTCTTCGTCTGGTCTTACACCGACGACCTCGCCTCCCAGGGCTTCGGCTTCCGCTTCCAGCCGGGCACCTGCTGCGACATCGAGAACAACATCATCGGCCTCACCATCTTCTCCGCCCTCGACAGGACCCATATCGACAGCGACGCCAAGCGTGAAGCCAAGAGGAAGGACAGCGTTGTGAACAACATCTTCTTCCTCAACCGCGTCACCGACCTCACCATCCCTGGAGGCGCTATGCTGACCCGCGTCAAGGTGGAGGACTTCGACGACGTGGAGGCTCTCTATCAGGTCAAGGGCAACCGCTCGCTGAGCGACCCGTCGCTCTTCAAGGGCAGGATCGATGAGGCGTACCTCAACGCGTTCCTCAATGTTTCTTATTCAGAAACAACCTCATATGATGCTTCTTCGGCGGCCAACACCTTCCGCTCCGCGATGGGGATGAATATGACCGGCACGATGACCTCGTCCGTGACAATGTACGCCAACCGCTACCCGTGGAAGAAGGCGCTCGACGTGTTCGGGGCGGTGCAGGGATGCGGAGCGCAGCTGCCTAAGTAAATATGGCCGACGAAAAGATAATATTCTCGATGAACGGTGTGGGAAAGGTTCTCCCGCACAACAACAAGGTCATACTCAAGGACATATACCTCTCGTTCTTCTACGGTGCCAAGATAGGCATCATCGGACTCAACGGCTCGGGCAAGTCGACCCTGTTGAAAATCATCGCCGGGGTGGAGAAGTCCTACCGGGGCGAAGTGGTCTGGGCTCCGGGCTACTCTGTAGGCTATCTGGAGCAGGAGCCTCAGATGGACCCTGACAAGACGGTCATCGAAGTGGTGCAGGAGGGAGTGAAAGAGGTTAAGGACGTGCTGGACGAGTACAACGAGATCTCGATGAAGTTCGCCGAGCCGATGAGCGACGAGCAGATGAACGCACTGATCGAGCGTCAGGGCGAGTTGTCCGAGCAGATAGAGCGGCTTGGTGGCTGGGAACTCGACGCGAAGCTCGAAAGGGCGATGGATGCGCTGAACTGTCCGCCGTCCGAGGCGAAGGTCTCCACTCTCTCCGGGGGAGAACGCCGCCGCGTCGCGCTCTGTCGCCTGCTCCTCCGCGAGCCGGACGTGCTGCTGCTCGACGAGCCGACCAACCACCTCGACACCGAGAGCATACAGTGGCTGGAGGCCCATCTGAGGCAATATAAGGGCACGGTCATCGCCGTCACGCACGACCGCTACTTCCTCGACAACGTGGCCGGCTGGATACTCGAGCTCGACCGGGGCGAAGGCATCCCGTGGAAAGGCAACTACAGCTCCTGGCTGGAGCAGAAGACAAAGCGGCTGGATATGGAGGAGAAGCAGGAGAGCCGCCGCCGCAAGACTCTGCAGCACGAGCTGGAGTGGGTCCGGATGGCTCCTAAAGCCCGTCAGGCCAAGCAGAAAGCCCGTCTCGGAGCGTACGAGAAACTCGCCGCCGCCGACGCCAGGGAGAAGGAGGCCAACCTCGAAATCTACATCCCCAACGGGCCGCGGCTCGGCGACAAGGTCATCGAGTTCCGGGACGTGTCCAAGGCATATGGGGACAAGGTTCTCTTCGAGCACCTCTCCTTCGCTCTGCCTCCGGCGGGCATAGTGGGAGTGATCGGACCTAACGGCGCGGGCAAGACTACCCTTTTCCGGCTGATAATGGGCATAGAAACCCCGGACACGGGAACTGTGGAAATCGGGGATACCGTCAAGATTTCCTACGTGGACCAGCAGCACAGGAGCATAGACCCCGACAAGACCGTCTATGAGACGATTGCGGGGGACTCCGAGTGGGTGAGGCTGGGAGGCCGCGACATCAACGCGCGCGCCTGGGTGTCCCGCTTCAACCTCAGCGGCGCTGACCAGGAGAAACTCTGCGGAGTCCTCTCCGGAGGCGAGCGCAACCGTCTGCACCTTGCGCTGACCCTCAAGAACGAGGGCAACGTGCTGCTGCTCGACGAGCCGACCAACGACGTGGACGTCAACACTATCCGTGCGCTTGAGGACGGACTCGAGAGCTTCGCGGGCTGCGCAGTGGTGATCAGCCACGACCGCTGGTTCCTCGACAGGATTGCCACCCACATCCTCGCCTATGAGGGCGACTCCCAGGTGGTGTTCTTCGAGGGCAACTATGCCGAATACGAGCAGAACCGCATCGCACGCCTCGGCAACGCAGAGCCTAAGCGCTTCAAGTATAAGAAACTGATGGAATAGCCCCCGCCCGCCCGGGACTTACAAAGTCCCGCAGGGGCCGCGCCGTAGGCGCGAAATACCCCTGTAGGGGTCGCAGACGGCAGTCTGCGGGGGTTAAGAAAACCAAAAGGGGATGGCTTAAATGTTTTTAGCCATCCCCTTTGTGCGGCTGCCGTACTTACTCGATCACTACCGGCTTGTACTTAGGCACAAGAGCCTTCATAATGCTCCAGGCCAGCACATAGGCGATGCCGCAGATGCAGAACATAATGAAGTAGCCGCCCTGCTTGCCCTCGAACCCGAGGAAGCTGAACGCAGCGCCGAGAGCCTCAGTCTTGGTGAAAAGCATTCCCGCGCCTTTCTGGATAAGGAACGAGCCGATACCTCCGGCCATACCGCCGATACCGGTGATGGTGGCGATGGCGCTCTTAGGGAACATATCCCCGATGGTGCTGAAGAGGTTGGCGGACCAGGCCTGGTGTCCCGCGCCGGCGAGACCGATGAAGATGGCCGGCCACCAGGCGGAGTTGACTCCCATCGGCTGCGCGAAGAGCGCGAAGAGAGGGAAGAACGCGAAGAGCAGCATCGCGAGCATACGTCCGGCATACGGGTTCATACCCTTCTTGTCCACGAAGATGCGCGGTAGATAGCCTCCGAAGATGGAGAGCACCGTCACGATGGCGTAGAGGGTGGTGATGAGTATCACTCCCATACCGGAGGACGACTTGTAGCCGAACTGGTCGGAGAAGTAGGCCGGAGCCCAGAAGAGGAAGAACCACCACACGCCGTCGGTGAAGAACTTGCCGGTGATGAAAGCCCAGGTCTGCTTGAAAGTGAAGCACTTCCAGAGCGACACCTGCTTCTCCTCCTTCTTGTCCTTGGCGGCAGCGGCTGCTGCTGCGGCATCGGCCTCATCATCCTGATGGATGTAGGCGAGCTCGGCCGCGTTGACGTGCTTGCTCTTCTCGGGCTTATCGTACATAAACACCCAGAGGGCCATCCAGACATAGCCTATCGCGCCTATGATGATGAACGCCATCTCCCAGCCGCCGCCGACGCCCTTGTTCTTGAAGTACTGGGCGAGGAGCGGAATGGTCGCAGGGGCGATGAGCGCACCCACTGATGCGCCGGCGTTGAAGATGGAGGTCGCGAACGCGCGGTCCTTCTTCGGGAAGTACTCAGCGGTGGTCTTGATGGCGGCAGGGAAGTTGCCGGCCTCGCCGAGGGCGAGCACGGCACGGGCCGCGATGAAGAGCCACACGCTCACGGAGGCTATCGCAAGGGCTGCCGCGGAGCCGTTCTGCACGGCCTGCATAGCCTTGATGCTCTCATATCCCTCGATATGGCAGGTGGCCCAGCCGCAGACGGCGTGGAGGCACGCGCCCGTGGACCATATTCCTATAGCCCAGAGATAGCCTTTCTTGGTGCCCATCCAGTCCACGAACTTGCCGGCGAAAAGCATACAGACGGCATAGATGATGGAGAAGAGGGCGGTGATTGTACCGTAGTCATTGTCTGTCCAGTGGAACTCCGGAGCGATGAAATCCTTCCAGGTCAGGGACAGTACCTGGCGGTCCATATAGTTGACGGTGGTTGCAAGGAAAAGCAGCACCACCATCCACCAGCGCCAGTTGGTCATCAGTTTCTTTTGTGTACTCATATATGTGATTATCTAACTTGTTTCACGATTTCCAGGGCACTGCGGCACAGATCTGCGATCCTTGACCACTCGCCGGCGGCGACGACGTCCTTCGGGAAGAGGTTGGACCCCATCCCCACGCAGGTCGCGCCCGCCTTGAACCAGGCTTCGAGGTTGCTCCGCTCCGGCTTCACGCCGCCCGTCACCATAATCTGGCTCCAAGGCATAGGTCCGCGGAGGTCCTTGACGAACGCCGGTCCGAGCACGTCGCCGGGGAACACCTTGCAGACGTCGCAGCCCGCCTCCTGGGCGGCGCTGACCTCGCTCACCGAGCCGCAGCCCGGGCAGTAGGGGATGAGCCTGCGGTTGCATATCGGGGCAACCGCCGGGTTGAACACCGGCCCGACCACGAAATTGGCCCCGAGCTGGATGTAGAGGGCCGCAGTGCCCGGGTCGACTACCGAACCCACTCCCATAATCATCCCGGGGAGCTCCCGGCTCGCATATTTCACGAGCTCCGCGAACACCTCCTGTGCGAAATCTCCCCGGTTGGTGAACTCGAACGCCCTGATCCCGCCCTCGTAGCAGGCGCGGACCACATTTTTGCTGACTTCGATGTCGGCGTTGTAGAATACCGGCACGATACCGGTCTCCTTCATTGTCTGAAGGACATGGAGTTTATTGTATTTTGCCATATCGACACTCAAGTTTCGCAAGTAATAAAATTTGTTGTAAAATAAGCATTGTGCAGGTACTTGCGAAACTTTTCCCTCCCGCACAAGCTATTATATTACCCATTCCCTAAATCCCTTTCCTCGGGAAAGGGACTTGCTTTCGGCCCGCGGGCCTCTAAATCCGTGTTTCGCTCTTGCGAAACTCAAATCAATTATTATCTCGAAACTCGTCCGGAGGCGTCCCCCTTCATAAGGTTCTCCACCTCGGCGACGCTGACCTGGTTGAAGTCCCCGAATATCGTGTGCTTGAGGCAGGATGCCGCCACGGCGAAGTTGAGCGCCTTCTGGTCGTCGTCGGTGTAGGTCAGCAGGCCGTAGATCAGCCCGCCCATAAACGAGTCGCCGCCGCCGACCCTGTCCACGATGTGGGTGATGTCGTAGCGCGGGGACTGGTAGAGGGTCTTCCCGTCCCATAGCACGCCGCCCCAGGTGTTGTGGTTGGCATTGATGGAGCCGCGCAGGGTGATGATGACCTTCTTCGCGCGCGGGAACCTCTTCATAAGCTGCTCGCCCACGCTCTGGAATCTCTTCTGGTCGATCGCGCCGCCGGTGGCCGTCACGTCAAATCCCTCAGGCTTGATGCCGAAGACCTTGTCGGCGTCCTCCTCGTTGCCGAGGACTATGTCGCAGCCCTCCACGAGGGCAGGCATCACTTCGGAAGCCTTCTTGCCGTATTTCCAGAGGTTCTTGCGGTAGTTGAGGTCGCACGACACGGTGACGCCCAGAGCGTTTGCGGCCCTGATGGCTTCGAGGCAGACGTCCGCCGCGCCCTGGCTCAGGGCCGGGGTGATGCCGGTCCAGTGGAACCAGTCGGCACCCTTGAGGACTTCGGCCCAGTCGATTTCGCCCGGATTTATCGTGGCGATGGACGAGCCCGCACGGTCATAGACCACCTTGCTCGGACGCGCGACCGCGCCTGTCTCCAGATAATAGATGCCCAGGCGGTCGCCGCCGTAGACTATCCCGCCCGTGTCGACCCCGTAGGAGCGGAGGTCCTTGACGCAGGCTCTGGCGATATCGTTGTCAGGAAGCCGCGTGACGAACTTGGCGTCCATTCCGTAGTTTGCAAGCGACACGGCCACATTGGCCTCTCCGCCACCGAAAGTGGCGTCATACTGCCTCGCCTGGCCGAATCTGAGGTATCCGGGCGTGGACAGACGGAGCATTATTTCTCCGAAAGTTATGATTTTGGGCATAGATGAATGATATATTGGTTACGGACTGCGAAGTTAATAAAAATCCCCGACATCCCAAACTTCCACGAAAGCGGAGCGGCCGGGCCCGGGCCGAAGCAGCTGAAGCAGGGCCAGGCCAAGCTAGGCCGACCCAGGCCGAACCAAGCCAAGCCAAGCCGGACCAGGCCGGAGCCGCCCGTATGCCGCCGGGCTTTTTGGAAATCCCGGAAAAAGTCCGTATATTTGCCAAAATGGCCAATCGCGGATGCCTGCCACAGCGTCCCCGGAGGACCGCGAATAATAACCAATCGTTTAACCAAAACACTTTCTCAATGATGAAGTCTCATCTCAGAAGTGCTTTACTGTCAATGCTTTTCCTCATTATGACGGGGGGAGCGACGTATGCACAGCAGAAGGTCTCGGGAACGGTTAAAGATGTCAACGGCGAGCCGATCATCGGCGCCACGGTAGCTGTCAAGGGCACTACCAACGGCACGATGAGCGACGTCGACGGCAACTGGAGCCTTACCGTACCTGCAAAATCCACACTTGTAGCTTCGTGTATCGGTTACGCCGAGGTCGAGAAGACGCTCGCCGCCGGACAGAAGACGGTCGACTTCGTGCTCGAAGAAGACTCGATGTTCATCGAAGACGCAGTCGTCATAGGTTATGGCGGAATAATGTCCCGCCGTGACCTCACGGGTTCCGTAGGCTCCGTATCCGGGGCCAAGCTCGCCGCCGTGCCTGTGACCTCCGCGGCCGTCGCCCTCCAGGGCAAGGTCGCCGGCGTGCAGGTGACCACGGTCGACGGTGCTCCGGGCGCGGACATCAACATCCGCGTGCGAGGCGGCACCTCGGTGACCCAGAGCAACGACCCTCTATATATAGTGGACGGTTTCCAGACAGACAACATCAACGACATCCCTCCTACCGACATCGCCTCCATCGACATCCTCAAGGACGCGTCACTGACCGCGATCTATGGTGCGCGGGGCGGTAACGGCGTAGTCATCGTGACCACCAAGGCGGCCCTCGCCGGCAAGGTCCAGGTGAGCGTCAACGCCCAGATGTCGGTGAGCAAGCTCTCCAAGAAGCTTGACCTGATGGACACCTACAACTTCGTGCGCTACCAGTACGACTGGGCTGCTGCGGGCGGCGGAAGAAGCTCCGCTGCGAAGTACTTCCGCGCCAACTTCGGTAACCCTCAGGACCTCGACATCTACAAGCGCGCCCCTACCCACGACTGGCAGGACGAGGTGTTGGGCGAGACTCCGCTCAACTACTCCACCAACGTCACGGTCGGAGGCGGTACGGAGAAGATACGCTTCAACATCTCCCTCACCCAGTCGGAGGACAAGGGTATCATCCTCGGCTCCGGCGTGCGCCGCACCAACCTCAACACCAAGTTCAGCGCCAACATCAACGACAAGCTGACCATCAACTTCAACCCTAAGTTCTCGTTCCGCCGCGACACGGGCGCGGGCGCTGGCAGCCTCGGCACGGGCGGTCTCATCGACGTGCTCCGCTACCGTCCTACCAACGGTCTGCACGAGTTCGCGTTCTGGGACCCTGCCACAGTCGACCCGGACGACGAGAAAGTCTTCGAGTACACCAACCCGAAGAACGACATCACCGAGAACACCCGCAAGAAGCACAGCTACTCCATCACCAACCAGGTCAGTCTTGAGTGGAAGCCGATCAAGGGGCTCGTGCTCCGCTCCGAGGGTGCGATCGCGCTCAGCTTCTCCGACGACAACCGCTTCTACGGCGCGATGACCTCCACCGGCCAGGCCAACAACAAGCTGCCTGTGGCCACCATCTCCAGGGGGCAGAGCGAGAAGTACATCTGGACCAACACCGCCAGCTACGGCTTCGATCTCTATGACCAGCACAACTTCTCGTTCCTGCTCGGTCAGGAAATCCAGAGCTCGCAGAGCAAGAGCAGCTGGATGGCCAACCGCTACTTCCCGCGCGCCATCACCGCCGACAAGGCCATCAACAATATGAACCTCGGCACCCCGTATCAGGCGACCACCTCGCTCAGCACGGCTGACCGCACGGCTTCGTTCTTCGGCCAGGCCAACTACAACTACGACCACAAGTATCTCCTCTCCTTCACGATGCGCGCCGACGGTTCCACCAAGTTCGCGCCGGGTGAGCAGTGGGGCTACTTCCCGTCGGTGTCCGGCGCCTGGGTGGCTTCCGAGGAGGACTTCCTCAAGTTCAACCCTGTGGTGAGCAACCTCAAGGTCCGCGCCGCCATAGGCAAGGTCGGCAACAACCGCATCGACAATGATATGTGGCGGTTCCTCTACACCATCGCCTCCAACGGCGGCCCGGGCTTCGGCGAGGCCACCGAGCTCGGAGAGCAGTATTATTATATGGGAGACGGCAAGACCTACCCTAACACCAAGATCAAGTGGGAGACCACGCTCACGCGCAACCTCGCGTTCGACCTGGGATTTTTCAAGAACAGGCTCACCATCACCCCTGAGTTCTACTGGAACACCACCAGCGACCTCCTCTACACCTCCGACGTGCCTACGGTATCCGGCTACACCCGCCAGGTCCGCAACATCGGTCAGGTGACCTCGCGGGGTATCGAGCTCACCGTCAACGGCGATATCCTCCGCGGACGTGACTATGTGCTCAGCGGCAACCTCTCGTTCGGCCTCAACAAGCGCGTCATCGACAAGCTCAACGACACCGACGACGTGATCTGGGACCAGAATGACCGCTGGAAGTCAAGCTACAACGACTACTGCATCAAGGTGGGCGACGAGGTCGGTCTCATCTACGGCTTTATCTACGACGGTCTCTACGGCTTCGACGAGTTCGACTTCGACCTCGCGCAGAACCTCCTCGCCGTCCCTAAGGAAGGGACCGTGATCAACAAGGTCTCCGGTTCCAGCAACTCCGGCGACGCGACCCTGCCGGGCAAGATAAAGTTCAAGGACATCTCCGGCCCTGACGGCGTGCCTGACGGCGTGATCGACGAGTACGACCGCACCGTGATCGGCAACACCAACCCTAAGTTCCAGGGCGGTTTCGGGTTCTCCGGACAGTGGAAGAACTTCGACTTCTCGGTCAACTTCAACTTTATGTATGACTTCGACGTCAACAACGCGACGGCATACCAGCTCTCCAGCTCCGAGGGCAACAGCAAGAAGTTCTACAACGTGCTCGGCAAGTTCTCCGAGAACCGCTGGCACTACTACAACCCGGAGACGGGCGACAACTACTACAAGAACTACTGGATCGACAACTCGCTCGAGATCTACAAGGCCGCCAACGAGGGCGTGACCAACTGGAACCCTGCGGACGTGACCAACAAGGTCACCCAGTCCTACTTCATCGAGGACGGCTCGTTCCTCCGCTGCCAGGACATCACCGTCGGCTACACCCTGCCGCAGAACATAGTCCAGAGGGCCGGTCTCTCAAGGCTCCGCGTCTATGTCAGCACGACCAACCTCTTCATCCTCACCAACTACTCCGGCTACGACCCTGAAGTCGACATCCAGACGGGCCTGACCTGCGGTATGGACTACAACCGCTACCCGCGCAACCGCAGCTTCGTATTCGGCGTGAACCTCACATTCTAATTAAAATGGACAGAGATATGAAATTCAGAAATATCATCATTGCGGGCCTTGCGCTTGCTGCATTCACGTCCTGCAACCAGTTCCTGACCGTGGATGCCCCGTCCAAATACGACAACGACTACGTCTTCAGCGACAAGACCGAGATCAACCGCGCTCTCAACGGGGTCTATGCCCAGCTGCTGAACTCCAATACCTACGGACAATCCTATCTCAGCACGTTCTGCTTCAACAGCGACGTGGATATGGCTATGTTCACCAGCGACGTGAGCACCAACGACTCCTACCGCCGCTTCGACTGCACCTCGCAGGGCGGCGCGATAGCCAACACCTGGAACGCAGCCTACAAGGGCGTGGAGTATGCCAACAACTTCATCCATCAGCTCGAGAACTGCGAACTCTTCAAGGAGGGCGACGAGGATCTCTACCAGATGCTCGGCGAGGCCAAGCTGATGCGCGCGATGTTCTATCACGACCTCATCTGCCTCTTCGGTGACATCCCGTTCTCGATGGACCCTATGGCCGGCTCGGACGATAACCAGTCCCTGCTGCTTCCTGTCACCGACCGCCAGAAAGTCTATGACACCCTGCTCGCCGACCTCAAGGAGATTGCTCCGAAGATGCAGTTCGCGAGCGCCCTCAGCGGCGGCATCGAGCGTCCGTCCAAGGAGTTCTGCTGGGCGATGATAGCCCGTATGGCCCTGAGCTGCGGCGGATATTCCCTCCGTCCGGACACCGGCAACACGGGCAGCTACGGCACGATGAAGCGTCCGGACAACTATCTCGACTACTACAGGACGGTCCGCGACTACTGCGACTCCGTGATAGTGTCCGGCACGCACAGCCTCAGCCTGCCTTACTACAAGGTGTTCGTCAACGAGTGCAACTACATAGTGGTCAACAACGACGACCCTATCTTCGAGATTCCGTTCGCCAAGAACTCCTCCGGCAACATCGGCTACATCCAGGGCCCTTCCGGCGGCCTCTACGAGGGCAACTCCGCCGGCAAGAACATCTGGGGAGGCTCCAGCGGCAACGCCCGCCTGAGTGCGCTCTATCGCTTTATGTTCGACCCGGACGACCTCCGCAGGGACTATGTCAACGGTATGTGGTACTACCAGTACGACGGCAAGCCTGTCCTGCTCAACGACCGCACCGTCTTCAACAACAAGTGGTCCAAGTTCTGGTCCACCGCCTCGCTGGGCACCAACAGCCAGGGCAGCACCGGCATCAACTACCCTTATATGCGCTATGCCGACGTGCTTCTGATGTATGCCGAGGCGGTCAACGAGATTGACGGCGGAGTCGGCGGGGCCGACGGGGTCAAGGCCGTCGACGCCCTCCGTCAGGTGCGCAGCCGTGCGTTCGAGGACGACTCCAAGGTCGAGACCTATCTGAGCGAAGTCAGCGCGAGCAAGGAGAGCTTCCTCAAGGCCGTGCTGGACGAGAGGAAGTTCGAGTTCGCGGGCGAGAATATGCGCTGGAAGGACCTCGTGCGCAACAATATGTACGCCGAGGAGCTCTACTGGTCGTTCCTCCGCTACTACGGCGTGGCCGAGAACAGCGCGGGCACTTCCGACTACCTTGAGGCGGTGGCCATCCACGACGGCAAGGCCGCCGACTTCTGGGAGACCCTCCCTTACGACATCTACTATATGAACGAGCAGCCTAACCCGGGCGACGTCGCCGTCTATCCTAACACCGTGCTGGACGTGGTGAAGTTCTACGACCTCTACAAGAGCTACACGCACCCTGGCGGAGACTGGCAGCAGGCCTCCCTCTTCGGATGGTTCAACGACACCGACGGCTGCCCTGAGGACAGGATGCTCTACTCGTTCTTCGGCTACATCCGTGCCGACCGGACGGGCGTGATCAAAGTCGTGCGCGACGGTGTACTTGAAACCCCGAACGTGGACAATCTTCCGCCGGTCCGCTACATCATCCCTTATCCGAGCAACGCCATACAGCGCAGCGCAGGAGTATACAAGAACTATTACGGATATAACTGATAAATCTCTGCAATTATGAAATACACAAGAATATTCATAGCTCTCTCCGCCATCGCCGCCCTCGTCTCCTGCACCAAGGAGATGAAGGGAGTCTATGACGATGCTCCGGAGCGCGAGTTTATGACTATGTTCCGTATGGAGGTCAACACGGCCAAGTCCAGCGACCCTTACGCCTGTACGGTGGAGAACCTCAACGACGTGCACCTCTACTGGTACGGGGTCGAGGGCTGCGCCGGCTACGAGGTCAAGATGGCCCTCCAGCCTAACGTCTCCTCCGGTCTCGCCTCCGACTGGGAGAACCCTGTCAACATCATCTGGGACTCCATCGTGAAGCCTGACTGCCTGGATCTCGTGATCAAGCACCTCAACTACAGCACCAGCTACCGCTTCGCCATCCGCACCCTCTCGAAGAAGGGTCCGGAGTACCACTCCAAGTGGTACGGCTACGGCAACGGACGCCAGTGGGCGGAGTACTGCGGTATGGACACCGAGGTCAGGTACAACACCCCTGACGTGGTCGTCATAGGCGACATCACCAAGACCTCCTTCCGTCTCAACCTCGACCTCTATTATCCGACCTCCGGCGACCCGGGCGACTATCTCGACCACTTCCAGATTGACGACAGCGAGAACTTCATCGTGCACAGCATCTCCGTCGAGCCTTCGCCGACCAATCCGGACGCCACCGTGCCTGACAAGTGGAGGAAATACACCCTCAGCGACGAGGACAAGGCGAGGGGCTATGTGGACATCGACGGCCTGATGCAGAACAGCGTCTATGTGGTCAATGCCGAGAACGAGAACATCCCGATCAAGGTGGACGCAATCTACAACACCTGCACCGTCCGCACCGACGGCGACCCTGGCGAGCCTATCTTCCTCAAGCACGAGGTATGGCAGAACGATACCGTTCCGGGAGCGGTCGCCTATCAGGCTATGTGCCTTGACAGCATCCTCATCAAGTACACCAACAATGCCGAACTCGCCGAGGGCACCATCTACGAGCTCGAGGGCGGCAAGGCCTACTACTTCAAGAACAACCCGACTCTCTGCAAGGGCTTCACGATGCGCACCCGCGAGTCCGACCTCGCCAAGGGACTCCGCGCCAAGGTTTACCTAGGGGGCCTCTCGGCAGGCGAAGACGGCAAGGGAGCGCCGTGCAACTTTATGTTCGGACGCCAGCCGCAGCTGGGCGAGAGCGACGCGCCTATCAACGTCAAGAAGCTCATCTTCGAGGGCATCGACTTCGACTGCCCTATGGCGCAGAACTTCGCCGGTCCGGCCGGAGCGACGGGCAACTACTTCGCCAATATGTACTCCAACGGTATGGCGGTGACGTTCTCCGCGCTTGAGATCAGGGACTGCACGTTCCAGAGGATGATCCGAGGATTTATCCGCGTGCAGGGTTCCAAGAGGAAGGTATTTGAGAACATCATCATCGAGAACTGCCTCTTCTACAACAGCGGCTACTACGACAACAACGGACGCGGCTACGCCTGGTTCGCGGGCGACGGCAAGGACCCTAAGTCCAACATCTACAAGAACCTCGTCATCCGCAACAACACGTTCTACGACTCGCCTCGCACCTGTATGTTCTCCGACAACAACAAGCAGCTCAACTGGCCTGCGAGCGTGCAGTACAACATAACCCTCGAGAACAACACCTTCGTCAACTTCAGCACCCGCTCAAGCGGACGAAACATCTTCGATATGCGCTACCTCCCGGGCGGAAGCCGGATCACGGTGCGCAAGAACCTCTTCATCCAGACGGCGCAGGAGGGGGATTCCCGCAATCTCTATTTCCAGGGTATGGACATCCGCCAGGCCGCCGGAATGAACTCGGCCGCAGGTGTCATCTTCGACATCGAGGAGAACTATTCTTCCAGCTCAGACGCCTCCAAGCAGAAGGACGACAAGATCTTCACTTCGGCTGCGTTCAGCGCCAAGAAGAACAGCGCGGGAGCCTTCTTCACCAAGGACCCGGAGTGCGTGATACGCGGCGCGGACGCCCTCATCGTCAGGGTGGGCGCGACCCCTATCTCTCCGACCGAGCTGATGAAGAGCCCTAACCCGCCTCACAAGGCCAACTCCGGTCAGGACAACATCGATATGCACTCCGTGGACAACCTCGACGGCCTCTACTACAACAACACCGACAAGGTCCGCAACCACGAAATCTACACCAAGGGCATAGGCGACCCGAGGTGGATGGAGTTCAAATAGGCCCCCGGGGGCTACACCGACTAAATCGGAGACAGCGGTACACTGTCTCCGATTTTTTCTTATATTTGCCTCCAACAATGACCAACACTATTATCGTTTAACCAATCCACACTGATCTTTATGATGAATCATCATTTCAGATGTGCTCTATTGTCAATGCTTTACCTCGTACTGGGGGGGGCGGTGACATTTGCACAGCAGAAAGTCTCAGGTACTGTCAGTGACGCCAACGGCGTGCCGGTGATCGGCGCCGGAGTCGTCGTCGAAGGCACACAGACCGGCACGATGACCGACCTCGACGGCAACTGGACTCTTTCAGTCCCTGCCAATTCCACTCTGGTAGCCTCCTGCGTCGGCTACAACGACGCCAAGGCCACGGTGACGGCGGGACAGACAGTCTACAACTTCATACTCGAAGAGAGCTCTCTCTTCCTAGACGACGTGGTCGTGATCGGCTACCAGACCGTCAAGAGGCGTGACCTCACGGGTTCGGTATCCTCCGTGACCGGCAAGGACATAACCAAGGTCCCTGTGGCCACAGTGGCTCAGGCTCTCCAGGGCCGGCTTGCCGGCGTGAACGTGATGTCCCAGGACGGTCGTCCGGGCGGCACCTCCACCATCCGCGTGCGCGGCGGCGGCTCCATCAGCCAGTCCAATGATCCTCTCTACATCGTCGACGGCGTGCAGGTCAGCAGCATCGATGACATCCCTGCGGAGAACATCGAGTCCATCGACGTGCTCAAGGACGCGGCTTCAACCGCCATCTACGGTGCACGCGGCGCCAACGGCGTAATCCTCATCACCACCAAGGGCGGCTCAGAGGGCAAGGCCAACGTGCGCTACGGGATGTACTATCAGTACAAGGCCAACCCGAGGACTCTCCCGGTGATGGACGCCTATGACTACGTGCTTTGGAACTGGGCTTACGCGACCGCCTACGGCTCGTCCTACGGCGACGGCGTAGCGAAGTACTTCGGACTCGGCCCTGACTACGGCAACAACCTCGAGAAGTACCGCAGCGTCAGTTCCCACAACTACATCAACGACGTGATGAAGGGCGCCAACACCTGGAACCACGACCTCTCCGTCAGCGGAGGCACCGCGGACACCAAGTACTTCGTGTCCGTCAATTACCTCAACGACGACGGCATCCGTATGAAGTCCGGCTTCGAGAGATTCGGCGCCAACGCCAAGCTCTCACAGAAGATCACCAAGACCCTCCAGCTCGACCTCGACCTCCGCTACAGCGAGATGACCATCACCGGCACCAGGTTCGACGCGGCCACTTCGGCCTACGCCTACCGTCCGATCGACAATCCTCTCGGCGACGGCAACCCTACGCACTTCGGCAACGGCTCAAGCAGCGTGGAGGATATGTACAACCCGGTAGAGGTGCTCAACAACTTCGACAACTTCAACAACCGTTCGCGCCTCAGGGCCAACACCGGCCTGACCTGGAATCCTCTCAAGGGACTCGTGGCTAAGTCCGAACTCGGCGTCAACCGGGGCTGGAGCGAGGTGAAGTACTGGGACAACGGCCACCCGAGCGGCAAGGGCTACAAGCAGGCCAAGCTCACCAAGGGCGACAGCAGCGGACTCCGCTGGACCACGACCCTCAGCTACACCGTACCGTTCGCCAACGATGACCACAGCGCCACCATACTCGCCGGTAACGAGGTTCTCACTTCAAGCTCCACCTCCACCGCCATCACGGGCAACTACTACCCGTCCGGATTCACTATGGACCAGGCGTTCGGTATGATCAATATGACCGGCACCAACTCCTCCGGGGCCAAGGAAGACACTTTCAGCCGCACGGTGGGCGTGCCTACGCACACTCTCTCCTGGTTCGGACGCGTCAACTACTCCTACAAGGGACGCTATCTGCTCTCCGCTTCGATGCGTGCCGACGGTTCCAGTAAGTTCGCTCCTAACCACCACTGGGGATATTTCCCTGCCGCATCCGCAGCCTGGCGTATCTCCGATGAGTCGTTTATGGAGAGTACCAGGACCTGGCTCGACGACCTGAAGTTCCGTCTTTCCTATGGTGCTTCCGGCTCCGACAACATCGACGCCTCCCTCTGGAAGGAAACTTGGAACACGGAGACCATCACCATCGACGGCGTCAAGCAGACCTCTTTCGTGCCTGGCGATATGCTCAGCAACCCTGACCTCAAGTGGGAGACCACCGTGTCCCGCAACGCCGGCCTCGATTTCAGTTTCCTGAAGAGCCGCATCAGGGGTAGCGTCGACCTCTACTGGAACACCACCAATGACATCCTTATGAAGATCCCTTGCGACCCTTCATCAGGCTACTCATATCAGTTCCAGAATGTGGGCCGCACTTCAAACAAGGGCGTCGAGCTCGCTCTTACCGGCGAGATCGTCAGCACCCGCGACTTCAGCCTCTCCGCCAACATCGCATATTCCTACAACAAGAATATGATTGAGGAGCTTCCTGACGGCATCAACGCCGACTCCCACACCAACTGGGGTTCTTCTATGCGTAAGCCGCAGTATGACTACATCATCCGCGAGGGTATGCCGCTCGGCATCGTGTCCGGATATGTGTCAGAGGGCTTCTACACGATTGATGACTTCACCATCGTCGACGGCAAGTACAAGCTCAAGGACGGAATTCCTGACTTCAAGGGTTCCGTGGTGAACTACCCTACCGGTATCAAGGCTCTCGTCCCTGAGGGACAGACCGCCTTCCCGGGAGCGGCTAAGTTCAAGGACGTCAACGATAACGGCTATATCGACGACGATGATGTGGACGTAATCGGCGAGATGATCCCTAAGCACACCGGCGGACTCAACATCTTCGGCAATTACAAAGGATTCGACTTCTCCCTCGGATTTACCTACGCTCTCGGCGGCAAGGTATACAACGCCAACGCGATGCACTCTATGATGGGCAACAAGGACAACCAGCTCGGCGAGAACCGTCTTGCCTATGTCAATGACTGCTGGAAGGCCTACAACGTCAAGTCCGACGGCTCCCTCTATCTCGTGACCGACCCTGCGGAGCTCGCCGCCCTCAACGCCGGCGCGAAGCACGCCCTGCCTTACTCCGAGTACGGCATCACCAGCTCCGAGTTCATCGAGGACGGCTCATATCTGCGCCTCCACACCCTGACTCTCGGATATACCTTCCCTAAGAAGTGGATGGAGAAGGTGTCAGTGCAGAGCCTCCGCGTCTATGCGACTGTCGGCAACCTCTTCTGCCTCAACAGCTACTCCGGGATCGACCCTGACGTCAACACCAACCTTGACGCGGGCGGCGACGGCTTCCCGACCCCTTACTATGACTACAACTCATACCCTAAGGCGAGGAGCTTCACTTTCGGTCTCAATGTGTCATTTTAATTAAGGAGACAAGACAATGAAAAAGATATTCAATATCCTTTCTGCCTGTGTTGCGGCCGCAGTGATGATGACTGCCTGCAACTCGGATGAATTCCTGAATACGAGTTCCCCTTCGACGGTGGACGCCGACTTCGTCTTCTCGTACTCCGAGACCTCGGAGGCTGCTATGCTCGGTATCTATGAGGCGTGGAGAACCGCCTGCAGCGGCAACGTGTTCTCTGACGGCCTCTTCTATGCCCTCGACGTGGCCGGCTCGGATATCGAGCGCCATCCGGAGACATTCTCCAACCAGCCGGGACGTCACTGGATGGAGTGCCTCTACCAGAACGGCAAATACACCGGAGACTATGGTCTGACCTCATACAACAAGGATAACGAGAGCGGCGCATACAACCAGCTCTTCGATGTAATCGGTAAAGCCAACGCCGTGATCGGTGCCATCGAAGGCCGCGACGACTTCCAGGAGATAATCTCCGTCACGACCCCGACCGACATCAGCCAGCTCTACGGCGAGGCGATCTGCGCCCGTGCGGTGACATATCGTGAACTCATCAAGTACTACGGAGATGTGCCTTTCGCCACCAGGACCGGCGTCGCGGTGGGCGGGCTTGCTCCGCGCGACTCCATCTACGACTGCATCATCGCGGACCTCGACAAGGTAATCCCTCTGATGAAGACCGTCGGCACGGTGGAGAAGAACAAGTTCTCCAAGACTTTCGCCCAGGGCCTCGCGGGCCGTCTCTGCCTTGAGGCAGCCGGCTACCAGACCCGCCGCGCCGCAGGTGACGGCATCTCCGAAGGTTTCTACAAGGACGGCTCCGGAAAGGTGCTTACTTTCGAGACCAAGGGCAACGCCAATGCCAACGCCGCCAACGCCGTCTATGGCCGCCGCAGCGACTGGAAGGATCTCTATAAGAAGGCCCAGACCTACTTCAAGGCCGTCATCGACAACCCGGGCAGCGCCGTATGGCACGACACCGACCCTCGCTCCGCTGAAGGCAAGAGGGTTTACGGCAACCCTTACCAGTACTTCTTCCAGCAGATGAACAATCTCGAATACGCCGACGAGTCCATCTATGAATACGCTATGACCCAGGGTACCGGCAACGATGGACGTCCGTATTCTTTCGGACGCCCTTCAAGCGGCGGCGGCAGCTGGGCATTCCCTTGCAAATCCTATGGCCAGGGGCGCATCAACCCTGCATACTACTACGGGATGTTCGATCCTAAGGATATGAGGCGCGATGTCAGCGTCTGCGTGACCGGCAGCGACGGCAAGGGAGCCGAGGTGCTTATCCCGTTCGTGCCGAACTCCAAGTCCGCAGGCGGCGGACTCTCGCTCAACAAGTGGGACGAGAACCGTATGGCCAACCCGTATATCGTAAAGCAGAGGCTCTCCGGCATCAACGGCCCTTATATGCGTCTTGCCGAGATCTATCTCGGCTATGCCGAAGTCTGCGCCGCTCTCGGCGACGAGTCCACCGCGCTGACCTACCTCAAGAAGGTGCGCGAGCGCTCGTTCCCTGCCGGTGAAGCCGGGACGGAGGCATTTGTCGCCAAGTACGGCATAGAGCGTGCGGTCATCGAGGAGCGCGGATTCGAGTTCGCAGGCGAGGGCGACCGTCGCTGGACGCTCATCCGCAGCGGCTATCTCCCTGAGGCCGTCAAGGCCGTCAAGGAGCTGACCGCCAAGATGATCGACGGGCTCAAGACCGACGGAAGCTACACCTTCGAGAACGGCAACACGATATCCTCCTATGTGTGGACCAAGACCGTGGACGCGAAGTCTCTCTACGGCTACCGTCTCACCGCCCAGTGCACCGACGAGAGCGACCCTGTGCTCTATCCGGGCTGGAGAGGCCAGAACGACGACTGGGAGTCCATCGCCAAGAGCTACAAGGACAACAGCAAGAGGCCTTCTGCTGGCGACAACACCAACCTCGCCATCGTGGGACTCTTCAAGAGCGTAAGCGAGGCGGAGGCCGCCGCACTTGAGGCTGACGGCTACAAGAAGGTCAACTGGGGCAAGGACATCGCCGACAACGACGCCGAGTACGACAAGTATCTCTTCTACGACTACGACTATGTCAGCGCTCCTGTCTACCTCGTGCCTTTCACCCCTAACGTGATGACTACAGGCGGATTCAAGAACGGCTACAATTTCAAGCAGCAGTAATTTCTCTCTTGTCATATATCTATTTATAGGGGCTGACTAAAAAGTTCCGCAGGGACCGCGACGTAGGAGCGAAATACCCCTGATAGGGGTCGCAGACGGCA
>CAVILJ010000020.1:0-32772 GCA_963643555.1 Acetatifactor sp. | reverse complement strand
GAATAGCAGTCCGACATCAGGGCCGTGAGGTTGGAGAAGCCGTTGGCGGTGAAGCGGAACATACAGAGCGGGTCGCTGTGGTAGGCCTTGAGCGTCTCCGCGTCGGAGCACACCCAGGCGCAAGGGTAGCCCTCGTCAGCGAACGGGGCGTTGTACTTGCCGAAGGAGAGCCTCTGGAGCAGCTTCGGACGGCTGTGTGCGCCGCAGAACAGCACCGCGCAGTCGGCGAGCAGCTTGCCCGCAGCCTTGGCCGGGTTGTCGCTCGGACAGCCGCAGACGAAGAGCATATCGATACTGTCATCGTAGCGCTTGGCAAACGAACGCACCACCATCGAACCCATACTGTGTCCGAAGAGGGCGTATTTCAAGCCCGGGTAATGAGCCTTCGCCCAGTCGGCGACAGTCTTGACGTCCTCGACCATAGCCTTCCAGCCGCCCTTGTACATATATCCGAGGTCTTCGGGCGACTTCACGGACTCGCCGTGTCCGCGGTGGTCGTGGATAACGCACACATAGCCCCGGGAGGCGAGGAATTCCATAAAGGGCACATATCTTTCCTTGTGTTCGCACATCCCGTGGACGAGCTGCACGACCCCGCGCGGGGTGTCCTTGGGTTCGCAGACGAGCGCGGAGAGTTCGAGATCGTCTGAGGAGGATTTGAGTTTGAATGTTTTCATCTGAAGCATCGTTGGTCCGGTGCAAAGATACCGATTTTCGCACTATCTTTGCCCTATGAAGCGATATATCTTGTCTGTCGACCAGGGCACAAGCAGCTCGAAAGCGATAGTCTTCGACGATGCCGGGCATCCGGTGTATTCCTGCGGGCGGGAGTTCACGCAGCTCTTCCCGCGTCAGGGATGGGTGGAGCAGAACCCGCTGGAGATTCTCTCGTCCGTGCGGGCGGTGATGAACGAAGCCGTCTCGGAGATCCGGGACGGGGAGATTGCGGCGATGGGAATAGCCAACCAGCGCGAGACCACCATAGTCTGGGACGCCGCCTCGGGCCGCCCGATCTGCAACGCCATCGTATGGCAGGACAGGCGCACGGCGGCATACTGCGACTCCCTCAAGGAGAGAGGCCTGGAAGAGCCGATAAGGAGCAGGACCGGACTCATCATAGACGCCTACTTCAGCGCGACCAAGATACGCTGGATACTCGAGAATGTGCCGGGGGCCAGAGCCAAGGCCGATGCGGGCCGGCTGCGCTTCGGGACGGTGGACAGCTGGCTGGTCTGGAATCTGACCTCCGGGCGCGTGCACGCCACTGACACCACCAACGCCTCGCGCACTATGCTCTTCAACATCAACACATTGACTTGGGACGAAGAGCTGCTCGACCTGTTCGGGATACCGCTCTCGATGATGCCGGAGGTGAGGGATTCCGACGCCGCGTTCGGCGAGGCCACCGTGCTCGGACACCATATCCCTATCACGGGGGTCATCGGAGACCAGCAGTCCGCGCTATTCGGGCAGATGTGCATCGACGAGGGCGCGGTCAAGAACACCTATGGCACCGGCTGCTTCCTGCTGATGAACTGCGGGCATAAGCCCATCACTTCCGAGAACCGACTGCTGACCACGGTGGCGTGGAAGATCGGGGACAGGGTGGACTATGCCCTGGAGGGGAGCATCTTCGTGGCCGGGGCCGCGGTGCAGTGGCTGCGCGACGGGCTGGGCATCATCCGCAGCGCATCGGAGGTGGAGGCTCTGGCCTCGTCCGTGCCGGACAACGGGGGCGTGTATTTCGTGCCGGCGCTGACCGGGATGGGAGCGCCGTACTGGGACCAGGAGGCGCGCGGAGTGCTGGTCGGACTGACCAGAGGGGCGACCGCGGCACATATCGCGAGGGCTACCCTCGAAGGCATAGCTTTCCAGACGATGGATATAGTGGCGGCGATGGAGCGGGATGCCGGGATACTGATTTCCGAACTAAAAGTGGACGGCGGCGCCGCACGCAACGACCTGCTGATGCAGTTCCAGGCCGACATCCTCGGTACGGAGGTGATACGTCCCCGGGTCACGGAGATCACAGGACTCGGCGCGGCGTATATGGCCGGACTGGGCGCGGGCGTATGGTCGACGGTGGACGAGCTCAAGGACCGCTGGGAAGCGGAGCGACGCTTCTCCCGCAGGGCGTCGGAGCGGCGGATGTCGGAGTCCAAGGCGGCCTGGGCCGCCGCCGTCCGCAAGGCCCTCGCGGAGTAAGCCGTCCAGAATTCGGGCCTGTGAGCCGCCCAGCGGAGTGGGCCGTCCACGATTCGGGCCTTAAGATGGATGGCAGGCAGTTTTTGCGCCTCCCGTCCATAATAACGGCTTACAGATGGACGGGACAGTGATGCCGGCCTCCGGGACAGTGATGCCGGTCTCTATTTATAATAGCCGGACTGAATCTCCAGCGTCTCTCCCCTCGTGATGACGATGTTCTCCCCGCTGTAGTCCGTGCCCCCAAGTTTATAGCTGACCTTGTAGGTGCCCTCCGGGAGGCCGGCCTCGTAGTACTCCTGATAGTAGTAGACACTTCCGGACAGGTCGGCATATGTCTTTTTGTCACCCTCCCCGGCATCGGCTTCGGTGAATACTATGCCTGTCATATATGTCTCTTTCTCGCTGTTGACGAATTTCACGTTGCCGCAAGGGACTCTGTTGGGAATAGGCAGATTGAAGTAGAACTCCTTGCTGTCGATAGGCCAGTTCTGGGTATACTCTTTACTGGACACACTTCGACGGTGAATGGCGCGGTAGTTCATCTGGCTCATCTTCACCTTCATCCGGTAGTAGGTTGTCGTATCCGACTCGGCAGTGTTGTCCACACTCCAGACCCAGCCGGTGTGGAGGTCGAACGTGGCCCTTGAAATGGCCGGAGGCGGGGTGAAATAGGCCGGCAAGTTTTTGATCTCAAAACTGTAGTGGACGCTTCCGTCCGATGAAGTGTCCTTGATGGACAGGTCTCTCACTTCGCGCGTCTTGGAACTGCTGAAGCTGCAACCGTAGTTGAACGACAGCTCGGAACCGACAGCTCCCCCGGACAGGCCGGCCTCGAACGACCAGTTCACGCCGGAAGTATAAGTCGTGGAGTTGATTGTGGTCGAGGGGGACGGCATCTGGTTGAACCTGACCGGGACCGCATCGCCCTTGTCATCCACCAGCGAAATGTCGATACTGTAACCTGTCAGGAAAAAGCCGACGAACGGTGCTCCCGGTCCGGACGGGCTATCTTCCCTGTCTCTGAACAGGCCGGCATACATCTCCGATGAGGCGACCGAGAATGTGGCGTCAATGATATAGAAATCCCCGACATAATTGCTTCTGTCAGACCTGAACGCATAGAGCGGAATGACGGAATAGTACTGCTCGAAGCTTCCCTTGCCGGAAAGCCTGTGCTCATAGCCAACATTGTGGATCAACACGTTGTCGAGCTTGTAATTATAGATGCGGGTCAAATGGATGGACTGGAGCAGGTCCTCCCCGCCGGTGTTGTCGATAATATCCGGCCCCGGGTCGGGAGTCAGTTCGGCCTTCTCTCCGCAGGACGGGAGCAGGGCGACGGACGCACACAGCGCAAGGATATTCAATATATTGATTGTTCGTCTCATTGTCAACAATTTATCACTTTACTTGAATCCATATCCGGTCGACAGTTTCACCGTACCGCCGGGGGTCACGTTGACCGGACCGCTGTATGTACAGGTCTTTGTGCTGCCGTCCTTGCCCTTGATGTCGCACTGGAGATCATACTCCCCGGCAATCACGAACAGGGAGCAGGCGCCCCCCTGGCCGTAGACGCTCTTGTCGTTATATTCGCCCGCATCAGTGTGGGTCTTGTTGGTCAGTTTGATGTTGGTCAGGAAAGTCCCCTCTTCCGAGTTGGTTAGCCTGAACTGCCCGGTCGGAGCACGGTTGGGTCTCGGCAGAGTCCAGATGAACTCGTATTCTTTCTGGAGGAATTCGAGGTCGTGGTAGTCTATGCTCCCGGTGTAGAAGTAAGACGCACCGTACACCAGATTGGAGAGATTGAGGTGTACATTGTAGACTTTCTTCATATCGTAGTCGCTGGCACGGACGGCCCACACCCACTGGCTGTAGAAATTGACCGTAGAGGTCGAGACAAGAGGAGGATCCGTGATGTGGCTGGACTTCAGACGCGGGAGGTTGTTGACCACATAGTCGTAGGTGACCGTGGCGTCCCTGTGCGCACTCAACACATCACAGTCGCTGATCGACCGCGCAGTGCTTGAGGAAACCGTGACTCCTGTGGTCGAGGAGGCCATCGGAGTCGTGCCGCCCGTGATTCCTCCGCCGAGGGAGACATTCCAGCCCGTGGTGTAGCTCGTGGAGCCGATCACGTTGTCCGGACACGGAACCTGCACAAAATACGGAAACATCGCCTCAGACGGGTCATACAGGACAAATTCGGCGCTCAGGGACTTGAGGTAGAAGCCGCATATCCTTGCCTTGACTCCTCCGTGCTTCTTGGTGAAGTTGCCCGTATACATCTTGCCGGAAGCGACCGAGACGGTGGAGGACACGAAGTAGTAGTCCATCGCTTCCGAGTTGTTGGTCTTGAATCCGTGCATAGGAGTGACCTTGAGCTGCACGTCCACGACGAACGTGCCTTCAAGATAATCTTTCTTGGAGGCCACCACATTCGTTATCTGCTCCCTGACCTTGTCCGAATAGGTCGTGTAGAGGCAGGACTCCTCCCAGAAGGAGGACGGGTCGAAGTCGGCCGTCGAGTTGCGGACGGTGTCGTTGGTCCAGGCGACAAGGCCGTTGAGGCATTCGTCCACTTCGAGACCGTCCGCAGGTGAGGTCACCACACATTTGCCGCTCCCCGACTGCTGAACCGCGACGCAGAGCACATCACCCCCGGGCGCTGCGCCCAGCTGTCCGAGGAGTGCGTCTGAAGGCTTGTACACAATCACGATGCGGTCCTCGACGGTATCAAGGGCGGCATAGCCGTCCATATCCGTCACGACCACCAGAGCTTCTCCGGCAGAGGAGGCGGTCTGCGACACACGGCCTCCGACGGCCTCGGAGAAGTCCTTCGGAAGCTTTCCGGAGATCCAGACGGGGGCATTGATTTTCGCCCCGTCGGCAATCGAAGCGGGATTGCTGCGGTAGTCTCCCGAGATGAGAGCCATATCTTCGGCATAGGGGCCGTCTTTCGAGCAGGAGACCAGTGAGGTCACCAGCGCCGCGACGGCCAGACAGATTGAAAGATAACATTTCATACGGTGCTGCCGTTACAGTTTGAAATGTAGCTTATCCCTGTAGTTCTTGTCCACGCAGACGGTGGCCGTCTTCTTGCTGAGATTGTAGACCACGGACCATTGGGTGTTGCTCGTGATGTCGCCGCCCTCGGAGTGCAGATCGGTGTGGACCGCCTCCAGCAGAGCCATACACTCGTCCTCGGTCATAATGCGGTTCTTGCTTTCCAGCGTCTCGTGCATCTTCCGGTAGCGCTCCTGTCCTCCGCCGAAGTTCCACCACTCTTCGGAGAGGAAGAAGTTGGTGACGTGGTCGGTGTCGATAATATTCAGCGTCCAGTCCTTGGCGGCAGGGTCGCTTATCGGAGGGACCTCCCCGGGGCGGTAATACTCTACCACGACTCTCTTCCCGCCCGCATCGGCTATGAGGAAGTGGAAGTTCGAGTCGGCGTCATCGCCGTCCGCGAAGAAGTTGTGCGTCCGGAAGACCTCCACGGCCTCGTCGACGCTGGTGCACCGGTCAAGTATCAGTCTCATCGCCAGAGTCGGGACGATGTCGCTCTTGGCAGCATCACGCTGCACCGACCCGCCGGTGCCGCGCAGCGACAGCACCCCTACGAAGAGTCCGGTGTCATTCATCCCGTCCAGACAGCAGTAGATGGAAGCGGTCACAGGCACGGAGAGGTCCGTCTTCCCGTCAGACAGGGCTCCGGCGACATAGACGTCCTTGTCGATGAAAGGCAGGGCGGATATGTTGAGCGACTCCCGCGCGCCTTTCGCGACATTGTGCACAAGTATGTTGGAAGCCGAGACGAATCTGTAGTCGAAGTTGCGGCCCACCAGTACGTCCCCATCCGGAGACTTTACGCAGAATGCGCTGCAGCCGAACTCGGGACCGCTGCCGGCATTGCCGAGAGGGACGGTCGTCAGCAGCGGAATCGCCCTGCCAAGAAGCTTCACGCTGGAACTCGCTCCGCCGCCCGCCATTATCTCGTCGAGACAGTAGTCCGCACTGTATTCCACCGAATACAGGTGACCGCCCGCGATATCTTTCAATGTGGAAACCATAGCCTTCTGCCCGTCGTTCCTCAGATAGGCTGCCGGGTTGGTTATGCTCGGGCCCTTACATCCGGAAAGGACGATGCAGGCAATTGCAGGGAGACAGGTGGAGAGATAGATTAAACGCTTCATCGGTTTTGATATAAAGTCAGTCACTACATACTCTTCGCGCACGAACGCACGAATCGACCGCAATATAGGCTTTTTTCGCGGAAAAACAAATCACGTCCGTTTCCGCTCCGCCGCCGTTGCGAAGTTTCAGAAAAAGTTTCATCTTTGCCGTATGAAACTTTTTCTGATTGACGGCCACGCGCTGATCTTCAAGATGTACTACGCCTTCCTCGGACGCCCTATGGTCAACTCCAAGGGAGCGGACACGTCGATCCTGTTCGGATTTACCAAATATCTGCTGGAGCTTATAGGCCGCGAGAAGCCGACGCACGTCGCGGTCAGCTTCGACCCGCCCGGTGGCACTTTCCGCAACGAACTCTACCCGCTCTACAAGGCCAACAGGAGCGAAACCCCTCAGCTTGTGATAGATGCGCTCGAACCGCTGACCCGCATCGTGCGCTCGCTCGACATCCCGGTGCTGATGGTCGCCGGCTTCGAGGCGGACGATGTGATCGGCACCGCCGCCAAACGCTTCTCCGCCGAAGGATTTGACGTATATATGGTGACCCCGGACAAGGATTACGGGCAGCTGGTCGCCCCGCACGTCTTCCAGTACAAGCCGGGCAAATCCGGCTCCGACAATGAAGTCCTCGACGAAGCGGCGGTCTGCGCCAAGTGGAACATCTCCTCCGCCGCCCAGGTAAGGGACATCCTGACGCTCTGCGGCGACGCTTCGGACAATGTGCCCGGAGTGCAGGGTGTCGGGCCGGTGGGAGCGGCGAAACTGCTCGCGAAATACGGAAGCACAGAGGGGATATATGCTCATCTGGAAGAGCTTACTCCCCGGCAGCAGGAGCTTTTCCGCGCCGCCGAGCCGCACATCAGGCTCTCCGGGGAGCTGGTCACGATACGCACCGACGTGCCTCTGGACATAAGGGCGGAGGATATGGTTTTCGCACCCGCAGACACCCCGGCGCTGGAAGCCCTGCTGGACGAATACGAGATGCCTTCCCTGCGCCGTCTGGTGGGCAAGCTGGCGGGCGGGATGTCCGCCGATATCGGGCGGGGTCAGCACTCCGCCGCCCTGCCTGAAGCGAAGCCCGTGCCGGTCGGAGAGTTCATCGCCGCAGCCCGACGAGAGAAGAAAATGGCCCTCTGGCTGAGCGGGGGGCATATCTGGGCCGCAAGCGGGGGCTATTGCGCAAACGGAGAGGCGGAAGAGTTCCGCAGCGCACTGGAAGACGGGGGGATAGTGAAAATCGGGGCCGGAGTGAAATCGGCGATGAACGCCCTCGCGCTGTCGGGCATATGCCTCCGGGGCAGGATAGAGGATGTGGAACTGATGCACTACCTGCTCAATCCGGAGCGCAGCCACAGATTCGAGACACTCGTCGCCGCCTACCTCGGGGTGGACCTCTCCCCGGAAGAGCCGCAGGAGGAGGCCACGCTCTTCGACGACGCGCCGCAGCGAGAGGGGGCCGACCCCGGGAAGTCGGCGCCGGCGCTGCTGACGCTGGACGAAAGGCTGAACCGGGAGATCGACTCGGTCGAGGGCCTGCGCAAGCTCTACGACGGGATTGAGGCGCCGCTCATCGGAGTGCTCTCCAGGATGGAGCTGACGGGGGTCAAAGTGGACCTCAGCTCGCTGTCGGACTTCGCCGCGATGCTGCGCGGCCGTATGGCGGAGCGCGAGTCCCAAGTGCGGGAGCTCGCCGGGGAGCCGCAGCTCAACGTCTCTTCCCCCAAGCAGATAGGCATCGTGATATACGAGAAGCTCGCCCTCGACCCCAAGGCGAAGAAACCCCGCTCCGGCAACTGGCCGACCGACGAGCAGACCCTGCAGGAGCTCTCCGACCGCAGCCCCATAATAGACGCGATACTCGACTACCGGGGACTGCGCAAGCTGCTCTCGACCTACATCGAGCCGTTCGCCGGCTACATCTCGCCACGCGACGGCAGGGTCCACACCACATTCAACCAGGCCCTCACCTCCACCGGCAGGCTCTCCTCCTCCAACCCCAACCTGCAGAACATCCCTGTCCGCACCGACCTCGGACGCGAGATAAGACGCGCGTTCGTCGCGGGCGAAGCGGGCAGCCTTATGATGTCGGCGGACTATTCACAAATCGAACTCCGGCTGATGGCGCATTTCAGCGGCGACGAGCACCTTGTCGGCGCGTTCCGGGAGGGGCTCGACGTGCACGCTGCCACCGCCTCCAAGATATTCGGCATCAATGTGCAGGATGTCACCCCCGAGCAGAGGAGGGTTGCGAAGACCGCCAACTTCGGCATTATGTACGGCATCTCCGCCTTCGGCCTGAGCCAGAGGCTGCGCTGCTCCAGACAGGAAGCCCGGCGCATCATCGACGACTACTTCGCCACCTTCCCTACCATACGGCGATATATGGACGACACCCTGGCAGCCGCCCGGCGCGACGGCTTCGTGGAGACGCTCTTCGGGCGCAGACGCTACATCGCCGACATCAACTCCTCCAACGCCACCGTACGCTCGCTTGCCGAGCGCAATGCCGTCAACGCCCCTATCCAGGGCAGCGCCGCGGACATCATCAAGCTGGCGATGATCGCCGTGGACCGCACTCTGCGCGAAGAGGGCCTCGGGGCCAGGATGGTGCTCCAGATCCACGACGAACTGCTGCTCGAAGTCCCCGCCGCCGAGACGGAAAGGGTGCGGGAGATACTCGTCGGGAAGATGGAGAACGTGGTCAAACTTTCCGTTCCGCTCACAGTAGAATGTAATTATGGTAAAAACTGGCTCGACGCCCACTGACGAACTCATACGCCGCGCGATAATCGGCGACGGCACCGCGTTCACCGAACTCTGGGACACCAATATCGATACGCTCAGAGCCTACATCGCAGGCACGATGAAGCAGCTCGACGCCTTCTACGTCGACGACATCTGCTCGCGCAGCTTCGAGAAGGCGTTCAGGCAGATACGCAGCTACGACCCCGCCAAGAGCCTCTTCTCCACCTGGCTCAAGGCGATCGCCCGCAACACGGCGCTCGACACGATAGAGTCCGAGCAGCGCAACCGGCGCAAAATGGTCTCCATCGACGGAAATCCCACGGCGGGTCTGGCCGTAGAGACCATAGGCGACGCGGAGGCGACCCCGCTGGAGAACATCATCAAGGACGAGGACGCGGAGAAACTCAAGACCGGCATCGAGGCCCTGCCGGAACTCTACCGCGACATCGCCCGCCGCAGACTGATGGACGGCCTGCAATACAAGGAGATAGCCGACGAGTTCGGGATGGAGCTCAACACGGTGCGCACCCGCATCCGCAGGGCCAAGGCTCTTATAGACGAGATGAAATCATCTGAATAGCTATGCATTACACAAGACTCACAGAGCTGTACAGGGAGTGGAACTCCAAGATAAACGTGATCTCCCGCAAGGATATGGACAATATCTACACCCACCATATCCTGCATTCGCTCGCGATTGCCGAGTACCTGCGCCGCTTCTACCCCGAGGGGATATGGAAGGGGGCGGGCGTGCTGGACGTCGGCACCGGCGGCGGCTTCCCGGGCATCCCTCTGGCGATGCAGTTCCCCGACACCCGCTTCACCCTCTGCGACTCGGTAGGCAAGAAAATCACCGTCGCGGGCGCGGTCGCGGAGGAGCTCGGACTCGCCAACGTGCGCTGCGTCAATGTCCGAGCCGAGAGCATCCCGGAGACCTTCGACTGGGTGGTGTCAAGGGCCGTGGCCCCGCTGGACAAGCTCTACCCCTGGGTCAAGGGCAGATTCCGCAGAAGCATACTCTGCCTCAAGGGAGGGGATGTCAATGCGGAAATCTCCGAAATGCTGCGCAGATGCAGTCTCAAGCCGGATTGTATCCGCTGCTGGAGGATATCCGACTGGCTCAAGGACGATTATTTCGCAGAAAAATTTGTAATTGAGATAGGAAAATCGTACCTTTGCCCTCCCAAATCCGAATAATTAAAAAAAGAATAAGATAATGAAAAGGACATTTCAACCGTCAAATCGCAAGAGAGTCAACAAGCACGGCTTTCGCGAGCGTATGAGCACCGCCAACGGACGCAGGGTACTCGCGTCCCGCCGCGCCCACGGCCGCTACAAGCTCTCTGTGTCTTCAGAGGACCGCTTCTAACAGGCGCAGCCCCTGTGACTTACAAATCGCCGACCCCAGACAGGGGCCGGCGATTTTGTAATAGGGAAACCTAATTAGAACTTATAGGTAAACCCGACCTTGATCTGGCCGACGGCTCCGCCGAACACATCGTTGCTGTCGGCTCCGAAAGCGAACGTGGACTCGGTGAGCTCGTAGGTCTTGTCGCTGTTCTTGGTGTAGGAGCCCTCATATCCGAGAGTGAGGAAGCTCAGGGAGGTCTCGAGCGTCAGATGCTCATTGACGGTGTAGGTGAGGACAGGAAGCACGTTGATGGTCCAGCCGAGCACCGGATTGGTGTCGGTCGAGATGCTGCCCACCTCGGTCTTGCCGGTCTGGCGTCCGATGCCCGCATTGACCTCGCTCCAGAGCCCGAAGCTCCTCCACTCGCCGAATCTGTAGCGTGCATACGGCTGGAGAGCCCAGGTGCAGCTGCTCACTTTGGTGTCGGCAGTGATGCCGGGGGTGGTCGTCTTGTCGTAGGTGATGCCCACTCTTGCGCCGGCGAGGAAATTGTCGGCGAAGTAATAGCCCACGTTAGGGGCGACGGAGAGGATGAAAGCGGACTTGTTGTCGCTTGAGCTGCCGTTGACGGTGGTCTTGCCGCCGTTGAAGCCGAGTCCGGCGTTGCCGCCTACGAATACCTGCGCATTCGCGCCGAATGAGATTGCCGCGATGGCGGCGAGAGTAATGATGACTTTTTTCATAATAAATTAAAATTAATTGATAAAGAGTTAATATTAAATGAGTTCTGCAATTCTGTCTTCTATACGGTCAACAAGGGTTCTGTAGTGGTTGCGCTCGCCCATATCCATAATGAACGCGGTGATGCTGTAGAACGCAAACTGTGCGCAGAGCCCCAGTATCTGCGGCCTGATCATCGGCAGCGTGCAGGCCGCATTGTTGACATTGTTGAATCCCTGGATCATAAAGGTCGACGGGAAGATATATGAGAATGCCTTCCAGAACGGCGGGAACGAGCTCACCGGCCAGGCGCATCCGCTCAGGAACAGGCAGAGCGAGGACATAAAGAGCAGTACCACGAAGACCGTCTCCCTGTGGTGCACGAAGCGGCTGAAAGTGAAGCTGAACGCGACGCAGGTGATGATGAAGAGGCATATCAGCACGAGCATATCCCCGAGCGCACCCCTCTGCGGCATCCCGAACATCATAGGCACGAGCAGCAGTCCGTAGACGGCTATCCCGACATAGATCAGCGCATAGGCGCCCGCCCTGCCGATCAGCGAGCCGTCGTGGGTCGCGCCGCCCTCGCGCATCGAGCCGTTCATCACGCTGACGCCGTAGAACATAGTCTGCTGCACGACGAGTATCAGCGCGGCGGAGAGGAAGAATATCAGGAACGACATATTGGTGTTGAACGGTATCTCCTCCTCGGCGGGGATGGCGTTGATCAGCTGCCGTATGCTCTCGTCGCTCATCCCGGTGGCGGCGTAGCGCGCGGCCTCGATCTGCCCCATCTCGTCCAGCATCACGTGGTTGACCGCCATCGTTATATCCTTGTAGTAGAGGAAGCTGGCCATATCGGCATAGGTTGATACGGTAGCCTGCTCCAGATTGGCCAGACGTTCGCTGTAGTCCTCCGGGAAGAGGACGATGCCGTGCACCTTGCGCTCCTGCATCAGCTGCTGCGCCTCCTGCATCGTGGCGCACTTGTAGGCCACCTCGACCTCGCGGGTCGCGTCCAGCTTGCGGGTGAAGCGGCGGCTCTCCGCACTCCCGCTCATATCCACAATCGCCAGCGGCATATCGTCCACCGTCCCCCGGTTGTACACTATCCCGTAGATGAGCGGGTAGATCAGACCTCCGAGCAGGAAGATGATGACCACGTAAGAGTCGGCGAATATTCTTTTAAGTTCCTTGATCATTTCGCAAAATTCTGATTGATCCACGCTCCCTTAAGCCTGCGGCACACGCAGAGCGGGCCTGCGAGGAAGAGGAGCATATAGACTATGTACTGCCACCAGCCTGCAAATCCGGTCCCGAAGATCGCCTCCTGCACATAGAGCAGATAGTAGAATCTCAGCGGGAAGAGCACGCTGACGCCCTGAACCGCTGACGGCATCGCCTCCACCGGGAATGTGAACCCGGAGAACGAGAAGCCGAGGATAGTGAACAGCGCGGCAATGCTGAGCGCGTACCTCAGGGTCGGAAGCAGCCCCACCAGGGTCACGGCCACCGCCTCGTTGGCGAGGATGAACACCACCATAGCGAGCATCATATTGCCGATGCTCCCGTTGAGCGGGTAGCGGCATACGCCGAACATCAGCAGGTCCAGCCCGAGCCCGAGCCCGAGGTAGATGAGCGTGTAGGGGATGAGTTTCCCCAGCAGCGCCGCCGCCATAGAACCGTCCGCAGTCTCCATCAGCTCCCGGGAAGTCCCGTAGCGGAGCTCGGAGCCGAGGGCGTAGATCAGCACGAAGATGATGCTGAGCGCCAGCAGGCCCGGGAGAATTATGTTGTTGAGGTACACCCCGTAGTTGGTCGTGGCATTGCCTATCTTGTGCTCATCGATGACGATAGGCTGTATCAGTCCCATTATGGCCCCCTCGGAATAACCTTTCATCCTGAGGACCTCCCTCTGGACGGCGCCTCCGGTCAGAGTGACCATAGTCAGTATATCCTTGTAGCTTAAGGCGCCGCCGATGAGATAGAGGGAGTTGACGTAATATGTGAATACGGGTCTGCGGTTGGCGTTGACGTCTTCGTTCATCCCCTGCGGGATCACGCAGAGCGAGGTGATCTCCCCGGTCTGCATCGCGTCCCGCGCGGTGGTGAAGTCCTCGTACTTGATGACCCTTCCGAGCTGGGTCGCATCCAGCTGTCGGCAGAAGTTGCGGGAAAGCGAAGAATTGTCCAGATCCAGCACCCCGATCGGAAGGTTCTCCGGAAGGCCAGCCTTGAAGAAAGTCAGGTAGAAGAGGCAGCACACTGCCATCACGCCCACTGACCCCAGAAGGTAAACCGGCTTGCGGCGTATTATCCCGAATTCACGCCGCATCACTTTCAAGATGCTGTTCATTTTACCTGTTGATTACGATGACTGTCATCCCCGGACGGAGTCCCTCGACCTGCCCCTCAGGCACCGCCCTGACTTCGAAGGTCTTGGCGTCGTACTGGTCGGACTCGTCGGTGGCCCTCCAGGTCGCGTAGGACTCGCGTGCGGCGATATAGTTGACTGTGGCCTTGACGGTGCGGTCGTTAAGGGCAGGTATCTTGAGCGTGAGTTCGCTGCCGTTCTGGAGGCTCTTGAGCCTGTCTTCGCGGATGTTGAAGGTGAACCACATATCGCTCAGGTCAGTGACGGTCATAATCGGAGAGCCGGTGCCCACGAGTTCGCCGATATGAGGGTAGCGTGCACTGATGACTCCGTCGGCAGGTGAGGTGAGCTTGAGTTCGGAGAGGTAGGACTCCACCTCCATCACGGCCCCGTTGGCCTGGTCCACGAGGGCTATGGCTGCAGCCTTGTCCTCCTCGCGGGCTCCCTTGACAGCCATCTCGTACTGGGATTTGGCTGCCTGGGCAGTGGCTGCGGCAGCATTGTACTGCGCGGTCGCTTCATCGAACTTCTGGTCGCTGATCACCTTCTGCTCGTGCAGGCGGGTTGCGCGGTCGAGAGTCTTCTTGGCGATGTCCTCGCCGGCAAGGGCCTTCTGCCAGATTTCATATGCTCCGGCTATCTCTTCCTGACGGGCTCCAGCGTTGGCCTTGTTGCGCTGGGCCGAGGCTGCGGCATATACGGCGCGGGCCTGTGCGAGCTTGGCGCGGACCTCAGGGGAGTCGATGTCCACGAGCGTGTCGCCCTTGCGCACGACATCACCCTCTTTGGCGTAGAACGCCTCGATTCTTCCCGGCACCTTGCCGGAGACGCGGTATTCGGTGGCTTCAGCCTCGCCCTGGATGAGTGCGGGCTGAGGTTTTGAGAACAGGATTCCAAGTACAGCCACCGCTGCGATGAGTGCAACCAGCACTATGATTCCGAGAAGCAGGTTGCCTTTTTTCTGAGTCTTTTCCATATTGAATTACTTTTTTAATTTTCAGTTGATTACAGTCTTCCTTCAGCCTTGGCGAGATTGACGCTGCACATCTGCAGCTCCACGCCGGACTCGATCACTTCGGAGTGTGCCTGCAGCCAGGCGGTCTGTGCCTGAAGCACTACGTTGGAGGCCACCATCCCCTCGTTCCAGCCGGCGGTAGCCACGCGGAGATTCTCTTCGGCATTGCTGAGGTTGCTTTCTGCCGCGACGAGTTTCTCGCGGGCCTCGTTCTCCTGCTTGCGGAGCTGTGCCACCTGCAGGGAAATCATCTGCTTCGCGTCATCCAGCTTGATGCTCGTCATCGCGGCCTCCGCCTTTGCCTTGCGGGTCTTGTTGAGGGCCTCGCCGCCGTGAAAGAGCGGGACGGACACCACAACGCCTGCCGTGAAGAAGTCGCCGTACTTCTTCTGGAAACCGTTGAAGAGGCTCGGGTTGGTGACTATATAGTTGGCGGTCAGCGCCACCGTAGGCAGCATATCCGCACGTGCGATATCGACCTTGCGAGCATAGATGTCTTCGGCGAGCCGGAGGCTCTTGATCTCCGGACGCGCGTCATAGACCTCCTCGTCGGAGATGACCGGTGACATCTGCGGCTCCGGGATGCGGTCTAGAGTCTCGTCGGAGAGAGTGATCTCGCTGTCGAGCGGCAGCCCGCACTCCTTGCAGAGGAGCATCTTGGAGAGTGCCAGACCGTTGGTCGCCTTGGTGAGGAGCATATCGGCCTCGTTGGCCTTGACCTTGATGGTGAGGGCGTCGGATGGGGTCGCGAAGCCTTCGGCGATCAGCGCGTCGGTATCCTTCTCCATCTGATGCAGCAGTTCGGCATAAGCCTCGGAGAGCCGCTTCTTGGCCGCGATGGACACTATCTGCCAGTAGGCCTGCTCCACATCGACCATCAGCTGGGAGTATTCCTGAGAGTACTGAGTCCGGGCGAGTTGCTCCGCATCGGACGCCATCTTGTTGGCCGCAAGGATTTTACCTCCCATAAATACCGGCTGCTGCACCGTGACTGCCGCCGCCGCGGTGTTGTTGAGGTCGACGGACAGAGCCCCGCTGATCTGGCTGCCTATCGCGTTGATAGGGGTCGCGATGTCGGTATTCTGCAGGTAGCCCACAAGCTTCTGCAGCGCAGGCTCGGTATATATCTTCTGCATTATGGTCGGGTCGGACAGGATCGCGGTCAGACGGGTGTTGATGTCGTTCTGGAGGATGGTGCCGGCGTTGCTGAGCTCGGTGGCGGTCTCGTCACCGATCAGCTTGATGTCCTTGTTGACATACATATAGGTCCCGGTGGCGGTGACCTTAGGGAAGTAGTTGGCGGCGGCAATCTTGCGGTCGTAACCCGCGACCTCCGCCTTCTGCTTCGCAGTCTTGAGCGAATTGCTGTTGTCGACCGCCATCTGCCTGCAGTCGTCCAGTGTCAGCACCTGCTGGGCTCCGGCCCGGAGGGGCAGGAGGGCAAGCGCGCCCGTAAGAATGATGATGATTCGTTTCATATATACCATTATTTGTTCGTTTCAAACTCAAGCCCCCCTTTCGGGAGGCGCAGTACATAGATTCAAATTCTCTTCCATTCGTGAGCAAATTATGGTAACGAAAATGGGTGCGAATTATACATTTTGTCGCAAAAAGCGACTTTTTAATAATTTTTGCGTATTTTTGTAGAAATTTAACGTCCCCCTTCAGATGCAGAAATATCGCGAAGTCAACATCCGGGAGCTGCGCAGCCGCTTCCCTGAGACAATGGTCTGTGACGAATTGTCAGAAGACCTCTTCATCGCCGAGCTCCAGTACGAAGCCGAAGTTGACATCATCAAATACCCCTGCCGCTTCGACGGCTATCTGGCATTCTTCTGCTACGGGGGGCACTTCAATATAGAGGTGAATCTGAGGACTTCCCGGGTCAAGGAGGGGTCGCTTTTCGTATATACGCCGGGGAATATCGTGAGGGTGTCGGGGATTTCGCAGAAAGACAAGCGCGACCTGCACGTCGTGCTTATCGCCGTGTCCAACAGACTGATGCAGATGACGCACTTCGACTTCAACAAGCTCTACGAGGAGAGCCTCCGGCTGATGGAGAACCCCTGCGTGGAGATCAGCGGGCTCGAGCGCGACATTTGCAGGAAGTATCTCGACCTCGTGAAGGATATCTCGGCGGCGGCGCTGCCCAACTCCCGCGACGCCCTGTCTTCGCTGATCTCCTCCGTCTTCTATCTGATGGGGGCGCTCTGGGCTGACAGATTGTCAGAGGCGCGTCAGAAGGCCGAAGCCGGACACTCCGTGCGCTCCAAAGCGATATTCGAAGACTTCCTGACTCTGGTCAAGGACAACCACAACAGGGAGCGGGGACTCGCGTTCTATGCCGAGAAGCTCTACCTCACGCCGAAATACCTCTCGAAGCTCGTCAAGACGGTAAGCGGCAAGTCGGCCCACGAGTGGATAGACTCCTTCGTGATAGTGGAGGCGAAAAATATGCTGAAGTACTCCGACCTGAGCATCAAGACCATAGTCTGGGAGCTTAACTTCCCCAACCAGACCACCTTCTACCGCTTCTTCAAGGCGCACACCGGGATGACCCCGTCGGAGTACCGCAAGAGTTAGCGGGGGTGGCTGTTCTGGCCTATTCCAACACCCATTTCCAAATCGGGACTATGTCTATTTGCAGACCGTCACGTTCTATGTGTCCCTCATCCGTATAAGTGATTATAATTGCTTTTTCGAGCGGGTGGAAGGAGTGCAGGGCTGCCAGAGCCTTGGCTTCACGATTCATAGTTTCCGAGTCGCTCATCCGGTAACAGGCCTGGACGGCAAGGTTTTCCGATGGCACATAGAAGTCTACCTCAATATTGCGGTTGTAATAGTACAAATCGCCGGAGTATTTCTTATAGAGGGTTATTGCACACAAGTTTTCCAACAGCGGCGTTTCAGAATTGCCGAGAAACAAATGCAGAATCCCATTGTCGATGAAATAGTGTTTCTTCACCGTTTCTTTCTCCACCAGCTTCGAGGCATAGTTGTCCAATGAAATCAGCAGACAGGACTCCTGGAGATACCTGACATATTCCATAACCGCGGAGACGCTGCTTCGTGTTCCCGTCGATTTGACGAGATTGCAAAGGCGGTTAAGGGAACACGGCTGCATCACGCTCTCTGCCAGACGGCGCACACACAGCCGCAGCGCATCTTCATTCTTTATCTTGTGCCTGACAATCAGGTCATTGAGGAATATCCGGTTATATAGGCTGTTGAGCCAGACTCTTTTCTCACTGAAGTTCACCGACTCGGGGAAACCGCCCCATTCGAAATAGGGACGGAACAATCTCTGGAGTTTATCAGCCTGCCGCCCATACTGCCAGCCATCGGCAGGCGTCTCTCCCGTAGCCTTCAAATATTCACTGAAAGAATAGGGGAAAACCTTGATGTCCAGATACCTACCTCCCAAAATAGTCTCCACATCCCGTCCCGGCATCTTTGCATTGCTTCCGGTCACATATACCCGGTATTTCAGGTTTGCAAGTCTGCGGGCGAAACTCCCCCAGCCGTCAACATTCTGAATCTCATCGAAGAAGAATACCGGATTCCCGTCACGGAAGCTGTGATAAGCCTGAAGAATAAGGTCGAAATCATCAGCCGTCATACCCAACAAGCGTTCATCATCGAAATTTATATAAACGATATCTTCCAATCTGGTCCTATGCGCCAGCATCTGCTGCATCCTCTGATAAAGCAGATAAGACTTCCCCGCCTGCCTGACACCGACGAAGACATAATTCCCGTTCTCTTCCAGATTAAGCGGACGCTCTATCAGCCGGATATTGCCTATATATTCCTGGCTCTCAATTATGATGCTTCTGAACAGTTCCTTATCCATTGCCTTACTTTTTTTAAAAAAATAGATATTTTATTCGCTACCGCAAAATAAAATCTCCATATTCTATTCGCCACCACCGAATAAAAACAGTTTATCTTATCCGCCAGAAGCAAATAAACACCACGAGCAAATTCCTCCGTTTTTAACTTGCCGACAATAAATTAATCGCCACGTCCGCTCCGTGACCGCTCCGCAGGAGCGAAGTATTCCCGTCGGAAAGTCGCAGACGGCAGTCTGCTGGGGTTAAGAAAGCCGAAAGGGGGTGACCGAAATCGATTCCGGTCACCCCCTTTCAGTTGATGTGCGCGGAGCGCTACAGCGTCCTCTTGACCTCGACGATCTGGAAGGCCTCGATGATATCGCGGTCCTTGATGTCGTTGTAGCCCGCGATGGACATTCCGCACTCCTTGCCGGCGATGACCTCCTTGACGGAGTCCTTGCCTATCTGCAGAGAGCCGAGTTCGCCGGTATAGATGACGATGCCGTCGCGTATCAGGCGGACCTTGGACTTCTGCACCATCTTGCCGTCCCTGACGAGACAGCCGGCGATGGTGCCGACCTTGCTGATATGGAAGGTCTGCTTGACTTCGGCGGTGGCGATGATCTCCTCCTTCTTCTCCGGCTCAAGCATACCCTCGATACCGTCTTTGACCTCGTTGATACAGTCGTAGATGACCGAATACAGGCGGATCTCGATACCCTCCCGGTCGGCGGCCTTGCGGGCCTCCACTGTAGGACGCACCTGGAAACCGACGATCACGGCATCAGAGGCCTCGGCAAGCAGCACGTCGGACTCGGAGATACCTCCGACCGCCTTGTGGATCACATTGACCTTGACCTCCTCCGTCGAGAGCTTGATGAGGGAGTCGGAGAGCGCCTCCACGGAGCCGTCCACATCGCCTTTGACGATGATGTTGAGTTCCTTGAAGTTGCCTATCGCGATGCGGCGTCCTATCTCCTCGAGAGTCATATGCTTCTGGGTCTTGATACCCTGGATGCGGAGCAGCTGCTCGCGCTTGTTGGCTATGTTCTTGGCTTCCTTCTCGTCGGCGAGCACATTGAACTTCTCGCCCGCCGCAGGTGCGCCGCTGAGTCCGAGCACCGACACAGGGGTGGAAGGACCGGCTTCCGTGACCTTCTGGCCGCGCTCGTTGAACATAGACTTGATGCGCCCGTAGTAGCTCCCGCAGAGCATCACGTCGCCCTGATGCAGAGTGCCCTCCTGCACGAGGACAGTAGCGAGGTAGCCGCGGCCCTTGTCGAGCGACGACTCTATCACCGCGCCTATGGCGAGCTTGTCGGGGTTGGCCTTGAGCTCGAGCAGATCGGTCTCCAGCAACACCTTCTCAAGCAGCTTGTCCACGTTGAGCCCCTGCTTCGCGGAGATCTCCTGACACTGGTACTTGCCGCCCCAGTCCTCGACGAGGATATTCATCTCGGAGAGCTGACGGCGTATCTTCTCGGAATCCGCGCCCGGCTTGTCTATTTTGTTGATCGCAAACACCATAGGCACATTCGCGGCCTGCGCGTGGTTGATGGCCTCGACAGTCTGCGGCATCACGGCGTCATCTGCCGCCACGATGATGATGGCAAGGTCTGTGAGCTGTGCACCGCGGGCACGCATAGCGGTGAACGCCTCGTGGCCCGGAGTATCGAGGAAAGTGATGCGGCGTCCGTCCGGCAGCTCCACATTGTAGGCTCCGATGTGCTGGGTGATGCCGCCGGCCTCGCCCGCAATCACATTGGACTTGCGTATATAGTCGAGGAGCGAGGTTTTGCCGTGGTCCACGTGACCCATCACGGTGATGATCGGCGGCCTCGGCTTGAGGTCCTCAGGCTTGTCGGCCTGCTCGGAGTTGCTTATCTCCTCGGAGATGTCGGCGGTCACGAACTCCACCGTATATCCGAACTCCTCGGCCACGAGCACCAGCGTCTCGGCATCGAGCCTCTGGTTGATGGACACCATCAGACCCAGACTCATACAGGCCCCGATGACCTTGACCACAGGAGTATTGTTCATCAGTGTGGCAAGATCGTTGACGGTCACGAACTCCGTGACTTTGAGCACTTTCTTCCCTGCTGCAGCCTCCGCGATCTCCTCCTGGGTGCGCTGGGCGGCGGCTTCGCGCTTCTCCTTGCGGTACTTCGCGCCGAAGCTGTTCTTCTTGCCCTCGTTCATCTTGGCGTAGGTCTCCTTGACCTGCTTCTGAATCTCCTTCTGGAGCTCCTCCTGCTCGGTCTCGCTGAGCGCCGGCTTGAAACGGTCGCGCTTGCGTCCCTTGCCCTGACCCTGCTGCTGACCCTGCTGCTGGGCCGGGCGGCGGTTGTTGCTGTCCTTCTTCGGAGACTTCTCTATATGCTCGCCGGCCTTTGCCACATCCACCTTGCGCGTGCCCTTGTTGATGCGCTCGCGCTTCTTCGGCTTGCGGTCGAACTGGCTGAGGTCAATCTTGCCGACCACCTTGAACGACGGGCCGCCCTGAGCGGCAGCCGCAGGGGCTTCCGCAGCCGGCTCCTCAGTATTCACTTCCGGAGCGGCCTCCTCCTTGACTGGAGCGGGAGTCTGTTCCGGCTCGGCGACCGGCGCAGGGACAGGCTTCTCCGCCACAGGCTCGGCGACCGGCGCAGGTTCTGCGGCCACAGACTGTCCGGACGCCTCTGACGGCACCTCGGCCTCCTCCGCAGCAGCAGAAGCCGGGGCGGAGACCGGAGTCTCCACCTCCACAGGGGCCGGGGCCGGCGTTTCCTCAACCGGGGCAGGGACAGGCTTCTCCGCCATAGGCTCGGCGACCGGCGCAGGCTTTTCAGGCTCGGCAGACTTCTCCGGCTCGGCAGGTTTGGAACTCTCTCTCTTCGGATTGAAGAAAGTGTTGCTCTTGATGATCGTCTCCTGCTCGATTTCCTCTTCCTCCTCGTCGCGGCGGGACTTGCGCCCGCTCTTCTCTATGATCTCGGTAATCTTGATGTCCACCTTGTCAGCGGCCTGCTTCATCTCGAGATCCTTCCCGAACTGTCGGGAAATGGCCGGCATATGCTCGTCGGAGATTTTTTCATTAGGGTTATTGTCGACCTCGACGCCGATCTTGCGGAGGAAGTCCACAAGGTCGTCGAGACCGATGTTGAATTGCCTGATTATCTTATTTAGTCTGATTTCTGCCATTCTGTCAATCCTCAAATTCTGCTTTTAAAATGTTGATGACTTCCGCAACCGTTTCATCCTCAAGGTCCGCCCTCTTAGCTATATCCTCAGGAGAGAGAGCAAGCACGCTCTTGGCCGTATCGCAGCCGATAGACTCAAGGCGGTCGATTATCCACTGGTCAATAACATCGGAGAACTCGCTGAGCAGAACATCCTCCTCCTCGGCATCCTCGCCCTTCGGGAGTTCCCTATAGACCTCTATCTCGCGGCCCACGAGCATGCCGGCCAGCTGGATGTTGACTCCGTGCCGTCCGATACCCTTGCTCACCTGGTCCGGCTGCATAAATACCTTGACCTTGTCCTCCGGGTTGTCAGTCATCTCGATATATGATACTATCGCCGGATTGAGGGCGCGCTGGATCATCAGTTTAGGGTTCTGAGACCACTGTATCACGTCGATATTCTCGTTGCGGAGCTCGCGCACGATGCCCATTATGCGTCCGCCCTTGACGCCGATGCAGGCCCCGATCGGGTCGATGCGGTCATCGTAGGACTCCACTGCCACCTTGGCCCTCTCGCCCGGCACACGGACCACTTTCTTGACGGTAATCAGTCCGTCGGCGATCTCCGGCACCTCCTGCTCGAAGAGTCTCTCGAGGAACTCGTTGGAGACACGGCTCAGGGTGATGTACGGGGTCGTGTTGTTCTTCATCTCCACGCTCTTGATGATGGCGCGGACGGAGTCGCTCTTCTTGAACCTCTCGCCCGGGATCTGCTCGGCCTTCGGGATGTGCAGTTCGTTGCCGTCCTCGTCGAGGATGAGCACTTCCTTGGACCAGGTCTGGTAGATCTCGCCGTAGAAGAGTTCGCCCACCTTCTCGGAATATTTCTTGAAGACGTTGGCCTTCTCGATGTCCATAATGCGGCCCTGGAGGTTCTGGCGGATGTTGAGGATGCCGCGCCTGCCGAATGCGGTGAGAGGCAGCCTCTTGGAATACTGGTCGCCGACCTCGTAGTCGTCCGCGTCGCCGCCGTCCTCACGTATGCCGTCGAGGGTTATCTCGGCGTTGGGATTCTCCACCTGCTCGACCACGTCGAAGTTCTGGTAGATTTCGCAGGTCCCCTTGTCCACGTTGACGATTACGTCGAAGTTGTCGGAAGAGCCGTAGGTCTTGGCAATCTGGGTCAGGAACACGTCCTTGAGCACCTGCATCATAACCGGACGGTCGATGTTCTTCTCTTCCTTGAAGTCCTTGAACGCGTCGATCAGGGTGATTACTTTTTCTTTTTCCATTGTCGGTGTATATCTATTCTTTTATTGATTTCAGCATTTCGTCGGCCTCCGCTGCATCTATGCCCCTGGAGCCCACGGTCAGGGAGTAGTCCTCCACATTGCGGTCGAACGCGGCGAGCACGGCACGGTGCACATACTCGCAGTCGGCGATGTCCACATCCGCCCCATCCTTGTCGATCACCACTTCGAAGACATTGTCGTCATCGTTGAACATAAGCTCCACAACCGAGCATCCCCGCCCGGCTGCGGCTGCCAGAACTGTCTTTTCAAACTTCTCTCTGTCCATATTCTTCAAAAAACAATGGAAGACCAGCCCGGCCTTCCATCTCATCCACGATGCAAATATAGGAAATATTTGTAATTTTGCAAAAACTTAAGTTTCAAGGATGAACAGGACCATTCGCCGCATAGCGCTGCTTCTGGCAGCCGCACTGATGCTGGGGGCGTGCCAGCTCGACAAGCCTCAGGACTATACTTTCTGCTACTCGCTCTATTTCAGCGTGGCGGACGAACAGGCGCAGACCGCCGTCAAGGAATACTTCAAGTCCAAGATAGACTTCGAAAAGACGTTCACGATACACGCGGAGCAGTTCGACGCCGTCCAGCAGGCCAACCAGCAGTTCCTCAAGGACGTGGAGCAAATCAAGAACGAGGAGGTGCTCGCCCTGATAGCCAAGGGCGACATCGTGCAGATGACCCTTGATATCTACACCGCCAAGGGCAAGATGGGGGTCGCGAGCGCCATCTACTGGTTTCACGACTCCGACAGCGAAGACGGCGCGGCTAAAGAATGAAGTCCGGAGCCGAAGGCCCCTCGTTGAAGAGCAGATCCATCACGGAGAGCCCGCCCCGAAATCCCGTTTTCTCGGCGAACACTTGATAATAAGGCCTTTCCAATCCAAGTTCAGAGAGGATTGAGTTGGGCCTTTTCGGGTGTATGTCGTAGTCCGGTCCGCGGTATTCGGAGGTCTCCCGGAGCTCGGTCGCAAGCCCCATCCTGGCTATGAAGAACTCAATTATCCGCATATCCAGCTCCCAGAGCGTGCGCGGATGCGAGTCGAGTATCGCGAAGAGAGGGTCGCGGTAGTAGTCGAAGAACGCCGATGAGCGGTAGGCCGTGTCGATGCAGCGCTCCGTCTTCGCCACCCACGGGGTGGTGTAGTCCACCTCGACTTCCTTGATGGGAATCGAGATGGAGCCGCCCCGGTGCCTGATCGGAAACGACAGGTCCTGTACGCCGTCCGAAGCATAGAAACGGCAGCGGTTGCGGTAGGACTGCTTCTGATAGTTCTCGCACGACTCCAGATAAACCAAAGAATACTTTGCAAACAGCGCAAAGTATTCTATAGGAGGGAAATATGCGATTGTAAGAGTCACCTATTCGATGATCCCCTTGGAAGAGGAGTCACACGCACGGACTATGCCGCGCTTGGAGTTGCGGATGAAGTCGAGGATAGCGTCCCGCTCCACGGACTCCGGAAATCCTGCGGCCACCTTTGCGCAACCGTCCGAGATGTTGAATCCCTGATAGTAGATCATATCGTACATATCCTTGATATTGCGGATGGTGTCGGAGTCGAAGCCGCGGCGGCGCAGACCCACGATATTGATGCCCGCATAGCAGATGGGGGTGCGTCCGCAGATGGAATATGGCGGGATGTCCTTGTTGACAGCGGAGCAGCCTCCCACCATCGCGTGGGTGCCGATATGGGAGAACTGGTGCACGGCGGTATTGCCTCCGATGATGGCCCAGTCGTCCACGTCAGTCTCGCCGGCGATGCCGACGTAACTTACAAGTATGCAGTGTTTGCCCACGCGGCAGTCGTGCGCCACGTGCACATAGGACATTATCAGGGTGTTGTCGCCGATCTTCGTAACCCCCTTGCCGCTGGCCTTGGTGCCCCGGTTGATGGTCGCACATTCGCGTATGGTCACGTTGTCGCCGATTTCCACATAGGTGACCTCTCCGTCAAATTTCAGGTCCTGCGGGATACCGCCGACGACCGCTCCCGGGAACACCTGGCAGTTGCTGCCCATCTTCACATAGGGGAAGACGTTGGCGTGAGGATAAATCTTACAGTTGTCGCCTATCTCGACGTTGTCGTCGATGAAAGCGTAAGGCCCTACTTCAACATTGTCGCCAAGTTTTGCATTTGCGCTGACGGTCGCAAGTGGATGAATTTTTACCATAAACTACTGCTTCTTCAATTGTTCCATAACTGCCGCAGCTGCGGCGCTGTTGATTTTATGGCCAGGTTTGTACGCGCTTATATGTGCCCGCAGGTATCCGCCCACGAGTCTCATATCCCCGATGAGGTCAAGCAGCTTGTGACGGCCGCACTCGTTGGGGAAGTGCAATTTCAGATTGCTCAGGTATCCTTTGTCGGTCACGGCGAGCTTCGGCTGCCCAAAGAGGGTGCACATCTTGTCTATCTGCTCCTTGGAGACGGGGTATTCGGCTATCACGATGGCGTTGTCCACGTCGCCCCCCTTGATGAGTCCGTGGGCGGCAAGGGCCTCGAGTTCGTGGAAGAAGCAGAAAGTCCGGCAGGGAGCGATCTGCCCCACATAGTCGGCCCTTTCGCTCCAGTGCGCGCTCTGCACACCCAACACGCGGGATCCGAAGTCCACGGTCACGTCGTACTGGAGGCAGTCGGCCGGGCTGACCTTGACCCACGAACCGGTCTCCTCATCCTTGACCTCCACTTCTTTGTCGAGTCTGATATACTGCCGCTCCACAGCCTGCTCCTGAAGTCCGTCGGGAGCTATCGCCCTGACATAGGTCTCGGCGCTGCCGTCAAGGATCGGGACTTCCACATTGTCGAGCTTGAGCAGGGCATTGTCTATGCCCAGTCCGGTCAGAGCCGAGAGCAGGTGCTCAATCGTGACCGCCGACGCATCCCCCACGGAGATGGTGGTGCTGCGTGCGGTCCTGCTGACATTGGTAGCAAGTGCGGGGATTTCCGCGTTGAGGTCTGTGCGGAGAAATCGTATTCCGGTGTTTTCCGGGGCGGGGCAAATGGTGAGGTGTGCGTAACAGCCTGTATGAAGCCCTCTTCCCTCGAAAGTGTACTCTCTTTTAACTGTCTGCTGATTCATCGGGGTGCAAAGATAGTAAAATATTTTATTCTTCCCCCGACTGCTTGAATTTGGCGTATGCCCGGAGGTAGGCCGCGTGAGGTATCGCCGGCGTGCCGAAGAACGCCTGGTCCGGCTTGCGGATATTGCCTATCACGCCGGTCTGCGCACCTATCTTTGTCCTGTCAGCTATCGTGATGTGGCCCACAATCCCCACCTGCCCGGCGAGAATACAGTTGCGGCCTATCTTGGTCGACCCCGCTATGCCTGTCTGCGCCGCGATGGCCGTGTCCCTGCCGACCACCACATTGTGGGCGATCTGGCAGAGGTTGTCGATCCTCACGCCGTCCTCGATGACGGTGGACTCCATCGGAGCCTTGTCGATGGTCGTATTGGAGCCGATCTCCACATCGTTACCTATCACCACGTTGCCGAGATGCTCAATCTTGCGCCAGCTTCCGTCCGGCTGCGGGGCGTTGCCGAAGCCGTCGTCCCCGATGATGCAGCCCGCGTGGAGTATCACCCTGTCCCCTATCACCATCCCCGGGAAGATGTGAACCCCGGGATAGATGATGCAGTAGGAGCCGATGCGGGTCCCCGCTCCTATCGTCACGTTGTCGTATATCTTGGTGCAATCCCCTATCCTGCAATCCTTCCCGACAGTCACGAAGTCCCCGATGGAGACCCTCTTCCCTATCTTCGCGCTCCACGCGATGCGGCAGCGCCCGCGGTGGCGGCGGTATGCCTTGCGCTGGTCTGACACATACTTCAGCAGGTCCGCGAGGGCCGAATAGGCGTTGTCCACCCTCACGAGAGTGGGAGCCACGGGCTGCTTGGGGGTGAAGTCGGCATTCACCAGCAGGACGGAGGCCCTGCTGGAGTAGGCGTATTGTTCGTACTTCGGATTGGCAAGGAAGCAAAGCTGCCCGGGCTTGCCGTGCTCGATCTTCGCAAATGAAGAGACTTTTTCATCAGGGTTGCCGTCGACCGTCCCGTGCAGGACCTCGGCAAGCTGTTTAGCGGTAAATTCCATAAATGAGTGCTGCTCTGTTAGAAGCGCCAGCCGATGGTCAGCGCCACGTTCCAGAGACTAGGTCGGTTTAATATGCGCGGAGACTTCACGTTCACGAGTCTTCCCTCCGCATTGTAGTTGTCGTAATCGTAATATGGCGAGAATGTCGCTTCCGGGTATCTGGTCAGCTGGACTGCGAGGTCGGCGAAGAATGAACCCGGGGAAGAATATCCCAGCCCCAGCGAGCCGGACAGGGTCCTGTCCTTATAGTAGCTCGCGGCCACCAGCCGCTTGGCGTAGCTGTTGTAGGTGTCGAACTCGCGCAGATACTGGTCGGCGGTGACGTCCGCACCCTCGCTGTTGGACCAGTGACGCTCCGGCGAAGTGAGGATGGAAGCGCCGGCCCTCAGGGCGAAGAGAGGCGAGAGCTTGAGCTCGCCGCCGACCCTCAGGGAGTGCGAAAGCCCGGCGAAATTGCGGTTGGTCTCGTTGAGGTCGAAGAACCTGTCGCCGGAGATGTAATAGTCGCTGTGCAGCTCGGAAAACCTCATCACGCTGTAGTCGGTCAGCTCATAGTCCGCGCTGATGAATCCGAGCGCCCCGAAAGTGAACGCGACGCCGAAGGAGGCGACATACGGAGACTTGAGGCAATATGTGTATTCTCCTCGGGGAGACGTCTGGCTGTCGTTGAAGACGGAGTCATCGAAGTTCGTGGACGCGCCGTACTGCCACTTCTCCGTGATGGTGTAGGACGTAGGGGTCTGGATGGCCGCACCGATGCGCAGGCCGGCGAACGGAGTGGCGATGATGCCGAACTTGGCATAGATTCCGTCGATGTCGGCGGTATAGCTGTAGTTGTAGGCGCTGCTCTTGAAATATGTGGTCACATCCCCGCCGTCGTCGCCGATGAACGCTATCGGGAACAGTTCCGGATTGACCGCAGACTCATAGAACGCTTCCGTATATCTGTACCGGGCCGTCGGAGTGCCGAGATTGAAGCCGACATAGAAGCGGTCGGAGACGTTGGCCCCGAAGTTGAACACGAGGTCGTTCTTGTAGCCGGCCTTGGTTACCTGAGAGGACTGGGCGATTTCGCCCGGCACATAGTGGTATTCGGCATCCGGGTCCAGCACCTCGCTCACGGCCACATATCTGGCTCCCCTGCCGTAAGAGGCGAACATCCCGCCCTGATAGGCGGTGAGCATATCCCAGGAGACGGAACTGTTCTCATAGGAATTGTAGCTGGCGAGCGTCTTCTCATCGATACCGTAAGCGGAATAGGCATACTCGGCCATCTTGGAAGTCGTAGAGTTGGAGCCATAGGCCGAGGCGAAGCTGTTGTACTGCACGGTCCGGTTGGACGTCACGGCGAAGGTGAACGACTTGACACCGCTGCTGCGGCCTGTACTCATCACCATCGAAAGGCCGAGGTTAGGCAGGCCCAGACGGGACTTGGTCGCGCCGTTGAACGCGCCGTAGCGGGACTCTCCCTCCGGCGAATAAGCCGAGCTGACGGAAGAGATGCTCAGGCCCGGGGTGACGGTCAGCTGTCCGTAGCCGGCCACCGCGGAACCCGCCGGGTTGATGCCTATCGTGCCGAGGTCGCCGCCCACTGCCGTGACCGCGTTGCCGAGGGCCATCGAACGTGCCGTGCCGAGGTAGTCGTTGCGGCTGAAGTTGATGGCGTCATACATATTCTGTGCGAGAGCCGCCGTCATCGAAAGGATGACCGCCGCGGCAAAGGATATTTGTCTTCTCATAATGATCTCAGTGTTTAAACCCCCTACCTGCGACCGCCTCCTCTGCTGCTTCCGCCGCCACCGCCGCCGCTCCTGGACGAGCTGCCGCCTCCGCCGCTGTAGCTCCTCGAAGAAGAAGAGCCGCTTGAGTAGCCCGAACTGCGGCTGCCGGAACTCCCGGAGCTGCTGCGGCTGTAGCTGCTGCCGGAAGAGCTGCTTGAGCTGCTTGAACTTCCGGAACTGTAGCTGCCCGAGCCGCTCGACCGGGTATTGGACCTGACATTGCCGCTGGAACTGCCCGAACCCGAGCTTCGGCCATAGTTGCCGCCGTTGCCGGAGCTGCCGGAAGAGGAGTTCCCGCTGTTGCGGTTGCCGTAGCTGCGGGTCGGATTGTATCCTTCGCCGGCGCGGTAGACGCCTCCGCGCGAGTTGCTGCCGCCGGTGCCTGAAGTGCCTATCCTGCCGCTGCCGGAGTTGCCTCCCGGCCTGCCGCCTATGATGGTCGAGCCGTGGCTTCCTCCGCCCGCACCCGGACGGTAGTTGCTGCTGCCCGGTCTGCCGCCTGGAGCGCCGCCCGGCTGTGTGCCTCTGCGCTCGCCGTAGTAGCGCCTCCCGTCAGGGGAAAGCCCCGGCTTCGGGGTCACCGGAGGGTGATGCCAGGCATAGCCGTGGCGCGGACCCGGAGCGCCGTAGTACCAGCGGTCATAACGCCAGCGGTCATAACGCCAAGGGTCATAGCGCCAAGGGTTGTAGTACCAAGGGTCGTGATACCAGGAGTAGTATCTCCAGGAGCTGCCGTAGTACCAAGGGTCATAGTACCTCCAGCTCCAGCCGTATCTCCAGTTCCAGTCGTAGTACCACGGATCGTACCAGCTCCAGCTTGAGAGGGCGAGACCCGTGCCGAGTCCGAGCAGGTATTCGGAAGAGCTTGAAGACCTGTCGGTATTGTCGATCACCACATATACTGTGTCGCCCTCCTGCTGCTTGAGGGCGATATTCTGCGCGGCCATAGCCGCGAAATCCTCCTTGGAATAGAGCTGAGCCTGCACCGCCGCAGGGGATGTGCGTACATATATGCCGTCCTGGTACTGCTGCTGGTAATACTGGGAATACCAGGCAGTCGGGCTGCAGGAAGCGAGAGCCGCCAAAAGGGGCAGTAAAAGCGCCAATGTCCGTTTCATATCACAGTCTCCTATAAAATTTGTATCTTTGCGCGGGCAAAGACCCGGGCGTGCGCCCGGCTTTGTATATAGATGCAAATTTCGCAAAAAAACGCAGAATTTCTATAGGAATATGGCAAAAGAGGTTACCAAACGGTCTGAGAACTATTCTCAATGGTACAGCGATCTGGTGATGAAGTCAGATCTGGCGGAGCAGTCCGCAGTGAGGGGGTGTATGGTCATCAAGCCCTACGGTTACGCAATCTGGGAGAAGATGCAGAACGCCCTGGACAGCAGGTTCAAGAAGACGGGCGTGCAGAACGCCTACTTTCCGCTCTTCATCCCGAAGTCGTTCTTCAGCCGTGAGGCCGAGCACGTCGCCGGCTTTGCCAAAGAGTGCGCCGTGGTCACCCACCACCGCCTGATGAACGACCCTGACGGCAAGGGGATTGTGGTCGATCCGGACGCGAAGCTCGAAGAGGAGCTCATCGTGCGCCCGACCTCCGAGACCATCATCTGGAGCACATACAAGAACTGGATCACCTCTTGGAGAGACCTCCCGATACTCTGCAACCAGTGGTGCAACGTGGTCCGCTGGGAGATGCGCACCAGACTTTTCCTCCGCACGGCGGAGTTCCTCTGGCAGGAGGGACATACCGCCCACACTACGGCCGAGGAGGCCCGGGAGCGGGCCAGGCAGATGGTCGAGGTCTATGCCGACTTCGCCCGCAATGTGCTGGCGCTGCCGGTTATAGTGGGGCACAAGAGCCCGAACGAAAGGTTCGCCGGAGCGCTCGACACCCTCACCATCGAGGCTATGATGCAGGACGGGAAGGCTCTGCAGGCCGGCACCTCGCACTTCCTCGGGCAGAACTTCGCCAAGTCGTTCGACGTGCAGTTCACCGGCAGGGACGGCAAGCAGGAATATGTCTGGGCCACGTCCTGGGGAGCGAGCACCCGTCTGATGGGAGCCCTCGTGATGGCGCACGGCGACGACAACGGGCTCGTGCTGCCGCCAAGGCTCGCCCCTATCCAGGTGGTGATGGTGCCTATCTACAAGACCGATGAAGAGCATACCGCCGTCATAGCCAAGATGGAGGAGGTCCGCGATACTCTTGAGACGCTGGGCATCAGCAGCCGCATCGACGACCGCGACACGCTGCGTCCGGGATTCAAATTTGCCGAATGGGAGCTCAAGGGAGTTCCGGTAAGGCTCGCGATGGGCGCAAGGGATCTCGCCTCTGGCACGGTGGAGGTGGCCCGCCGCGACACCCTCAGCAAGGAGACTATGGCCCTCGAAGGCATCGCGGAGCATATTTCCGCCCTGCTTGAGGACATCCAGAACAACATCTACAGCAAGGCCCTCGCCTTCCGCGACTCGCACATCGAGAAGTGCGACAGCTGGGACGAATTCAAGGACAAGATCCAGACCGGCAAGTTCCTGCTCTGCCACTGGGACGGCACCGCCGAGACTGAGCAGGCCATCAAGGATGCCACCAAGGCCACCATCAGGTGCATACCGGTGGACAGTTGCGTCTGCGAGGAAGAGGGCAAGGACATATTCTCCGGCAAGCCTTCGCAAAGAAGAGTAGTATTCGCAATAGCCTATTGACTTAAGTTTCGCAAGTGCGAAACACGGTTTTTTGAGGCCCGTAGGGCCGAAAGCAAGTCCCTTTCCCGAGGAAAGGGATTTAGGGAAAGGGTAACATAATAACAATAAGCGAAGCTTGTGCGGGAGGGAGAAAGTTTTGCAAGTACTGCACAATGCTAATTTTACAACAAAGTTTATTACTTGCGAAACTTGAGTATTGATATGAAAAGGATGATGGCAACAGTCCTGGCGCTCATCTGCGGCGCTACCGTCCTGACGGCGCAGGACGACGAACTCCAGAAGGCAATGGCGGCGGCAGCGGCGGCGATGCAGGAGGCCCCGGAGGCCCAAGCGGTCGAGGAGAAGCCGCAGTACTGGCAGAATTCGATGCAGTTCGACCTCGGCACGAGCAACACCAGCCTCTGGAACTGGGCCGCGGGCGGCTACAACACCCTGACCCTCAGCCTCGGGCTCGATGCCAAGGCCAACTACGCCAAGAGCCTGGCGAGCTGGAACAACCGACTCCAGATGCGCTACGGCTTCCTCTGGAGTCAGGACAAGGAGAACCTGCTCCAGAAGAGCAACGACCTCCTCCAGTTCGAGAGCCGGCTCGGCTACAAGATCTTCGAAGCGAGCAAGTGGAACTATACGGCATCGTTCGACTTCCGCTCCCAATTCTCCGACAGCTACGACTCCTACAAGCAGGACAGCGAGACCGGCAAGTGGAACGGCACGCTGAAGTCCGGCTTCCTCTCCCCTGCCTACACCACGGTCGCGTTCGGTATGGAGTGGACTCCGACGGACTGGTTCAACATTAACATAGCCCCGATAACGGGAGGCTACACCATCTGCACGGCGCAGGAGCTCAGGAAGAAATACGGAATGAAGCTGATCTCCGACGATCTCGACCCGGCGGTCGGGACCAACTACCACAGCCATCTCTTCCAGTTCGGCGCCCAGGTGAAGTTCAACTTCAAGACCTCCATCAACGATGTCTTCAAGTACGAGACCCAGCTGGTGCTCTTCACCGACTACCTCAACAGGCCGTTCAGGTACAACCGCGTCAACTGGGACAACAAGATTTCCTGGAAGGTCGCCAAGTACTTCAGCATCGGCCTCAACACCTGGATGATCTACGACCCTGTGGTGGTGATAGACGGCAGGGACAAGATCCAGTTCAAGGAATTCTTCGCCATCAACTTCACTTACCTGATCAGCAACAAGCGATGAAACGGGTTCTTCTCGCGGTCAGCGGAGGCATAGATTCGATGTATATGGCAAACAGGGCTCCGGAACTTTTTC